>WGFY01000047.1 GCA_015491995.1 Mesoaciditoga sp. | reverse complement strand
GGACGAAAACATTCTCCCCCAGCCATGCTTTTTTTGTGGTTGGATCTAAAGTGGTGAAGAGTTTGTTCTCACTTTTTGTTTCAAAACCACTTATTTTTTTTAACAGCATGGATTTTCCAGCATTGGTGTAACCTACGATAGAGACCTTTGGCAGCATGGATTCATTTCGCTTCCGTTTTTTAAGAAATCTATTCTCAGAAATTTTTTCTATCTTTTTTCGCAACTGTCTTATTCTCACTCTTATAGCCCGTTTGTCCATTTCCAATTTGGATTCTCCCGGGCCTCTTGTACCTATTCCTCCTCCTGTTCGGGAAAGGTGACCGTTCAAACCTTTAAGATGGGATATTCTGTATTCGAGGGTCGCGAGCTCAACTTCGTTTTTCCCTTCTCGAGTACGAGCGCTTCTGGAAAAATTTCTGAGTATAAGCTGGGTTCTATCAATAACTTCTACTTTTAAGAGCTTTTTGAGCTTTGATTTTTGGACTACACTTAACTCATCATCGGTGATGATTCCATCTGCACCGTATAGTTGAATGTAATCCGCAATTTTTTCAAGTTTTCCCTTTCCCGCATAAGTGTTTACGGGAGTTCTCAAGAATTGCCAGAATTTGGCTGCACAAAGTATTCCCATTGATCTTGCAAGTTCTTCAAGCTCGATAAGATTTTTTTCGACATCTTCCCTTTTGTCATATGCGACTCCAAGAAGTATAGCTTTTTTCAACTTTTCTCCGTTTCCTCTTCGTTTTCTTCCACTTCAGAGATCTCAGAGATTTTCACGTATTCTGTTGGTATAATCGTGCTTATGGCATGTTTGTAAACCATATTCTGCTGTTTTCCACTTTCTATAAGAACGGTATAATTATCAAAGGATTTTATGAATCCTTTGACTTGAAATCCGTTAACCAAGTACATTTTTGCTTCTATCCTTTTCTTCCTAAGAAAATTCAAAAGCCTGTCTTGCAAATTCTGTTTCTCTTTCATAACAAATCCCCCCATTTCAATTTTTTGAGCACTTCTACCAAAATTTCATCCTTGTCGTTGGAAAGGTCCAACCACATGGCATCATCGTACTTCTTAAACCAAGTAAGCTGCCTTTTCGCATAATGTCTTGTGGATTTCTTGATTTCGTCGAGACATTCTTTCAATTCGATACTACCATCAACATATTTTACCACTTCTTTGTAACCTATAGACTTCATTGAAGGCAAATCCTTGGAAAAGCCCATCTTCAGCAAAGTCGAAACTTCTTTTACGAATCCATTCTTGAACATGTTGTCAACCCTTTTGTTTATACGATCATATAACTTTTTCCTGTCAATATTTAGGATAAACAACACAAAACGTTCATCCTTTTCTCTCTTTGACCATAAAGAAGATATCGTTTTTCCGCTGACGATATAAACCTCCAGAGCTCTAATGATACGCACCATGTCGTTTGGATCGAATTTGGAGTAAGCAATGGGATCCTTTGCCTTCAACAACCTTCGAAGAGTGCCTGGGTTTTCTTTTTCCATTTTTCGGAGGCTTTCACGTACTTTTTCGTCCTTCGATGGGCCTTTGAACATCCCGTATTTTACCGCTTCGACGTACAATCCGCTGCCGCCAACTAAAATGGGTCTCTTACCGCGTTTTATTATATCTTCAACGATTTCAATTACCATTTTTCTGAATTTTTCCACATCGAACTCTTCATCTGGTTCCAATATATCGATCATATGGTGAGGAATTCCAAATCGTTCTGATTTTCCCACTTTAGACGTACCAACATCCATATGTTTGTAAATTTGCATGGAATCAATTGACACGATCTCGCCATCCATTTGTTTGGCGAATTCAACGGCGAAATCACTCTTTCCAACGGCTGTAGGACCGGTGAATATGGGTATTTTCAAATGTCGATCACTCCATATCCTACATCGCTTTTTTCACTTCCCACTATGTAGTCAAAATCGTATTTCTCGAATATCGAATCATTCCAACGTGCTTTTACAACCACACGTTTTTTTGCTTTTTTCTTCAAAGCCTCTATATCGTCACCGCTTATCGTGGAATGATCGGCAAATGGTCTCATCGAGTTCATGGCCGATGAATCGTATCTGGGATGCTCAAACATCGGATCGACATAGATGCAGTCGAATTTTCTTTCTGATTTTTTCACGTATTCTTTGTAGTCATCTTCGAATATTTTTATTCGTTTGACAGCCTCTCTAATCCATTTGTACAGGTTTTCACTGTGTTTCATGCCATTTTCCACGATGATCTTAACGAGTGAAGAGCTTTCTATACCTACAACTTCCCCTTGCGGGAGAAAGTGGGCGATCAGTATAGCTTCACTTCCCAGCCCAAGCGTGCAGTCCAAAACTTCTTCATCGCCATCCAAATCAAGTGATTCTATAAGGTAATCCCTTTGACCTGAATCTATGTTGGATTTCCTTATCACTGCCAACGATGGATGAAAGAAAAATCTTTGCCCGTTCTTTAAAGCAGATATTCTGTCTGTTTCCACTATCAGGACAGCTTCATCTTTTCTTAGAATAAGATGGCGTCGAGAAACGTAACGTATCCTTCTTTCTTTGGAAATTTTCAGCGCTCTAAGGACTTGTTGGCGGCTTGGTTTGTGGGACGTTGTCACTATTGTTTTCAATTTGTAATTGCAACTCCTTCAGTTCTTTGTCGAGTAGAACCAATTTATTTTTGGCACTTTCGTAATTTTTGACGGCTTTGCTATACTCTCCCTGGGCTTTTCTGAAATTAACATAAGATGTCAAGTCAAAGTACGCAACCCATACAACAAGCACCACGATTGCAACGGTTAAAATTGACTTTTTTTTCATTTCAATTCAACAGTTACATCTTTGTCGCAAATACTCACCGTTGTCGAAGCAACAGTTTGAGTGGATGTTTTTATTGAAATGTATGCCGTATAGCCATTGGAAATGGGTGACTTGTAAGGGTACAGTTCGAAATCATATCTTTCATTTAAGGGATCGTAATAACCTAATTTGTTGAAAGTGAAGTAATTTAGACCATCCGATATCTCTGCCGTATACGTTCCTACTGCTGTCGTTGGGTAATGAACATCAACCTTTACAAGATCGTCTCTGTCAAATGCCTTTGCACGTGGCTTCCACACGTTTGCCGTAGAAATGGTGGCCAGATCGGATAGATTCCAAAGGATGAAAGCCGTTTTGTGCAATCCACTTCCAGTTATTTGCAGCGGATGTTTTTCCACTTGCTGAGTGGAAAAACTGTAGAAGAGCACCTTATCCGGTGTGGCAATTTTCATAACGACTGTGGCATTTTTGTAAACGATGGTGGCAACTGAACCCAACTCAATTGAAAGCGATCCTATGGTAATTTGACCGTTGTTTAAGCTGATATCGTTGACCAAAGGTTGAGAGCTTTCAGTTACGAGATCAACCGGTTTATTCAATTTTGTAAAGGCTACGTTGTTATTCGCGGTGATCGATTTGATAGTTACGTAAACATGTAGCACAGAAGCTGGCTTGGATTCGCTGTAATATTCGTAAGAAAGTGTCGATTGCATGTTGAAACAGCCAGAAAGTATCAACACCATCGATGATAACGTTACCAAGAACAAAAAGAATTTGCGCAAATAAAACACCTCCGTTATTTAAGTCCGCTTCTTGCTATGCCTTGAATGAAATACTTTTGGGCGAAAAGGAAAAGAATGACGATTGGCAACATCGAAAAGGTCGAAGCCGCCATCAATTGATTATACATCGTTCCAGCATTACTGCTGAAATTTTGAAGACCTACCGGTAAAGTACGCATGGATGGAGTGTTGGTCACTATCAAAACCCATAAAAATGCATTCCAACTTCCAACGAAATTCAGAAGTGCTCCGGTGATGATAACAGGCTTTGAAAGCGGTACGAGTATCGTCCACAAAAATCTCCATTTTGACGCTCCGTCTATTTTGGCGGCATCGAAAAGCTCATCCGGTATGCTCATGAAATTCTGCCTCATGAGAAAGATCACAAAAGCGCTTGCAATCCAAGGAATTATCAAGGCATAATAGGTGTTAAGCCAGCCTAATTTTACAATGGTTATGAAATTAGGGACTAACAGAACTTCGCCTGGTATCATCATCGTTGCCAAAAACAATATGAATATGAAATCTCGCCCCCAGAAACGTAATTTTGAAAAGGCAAACGCTGCCATGACACCAATTATGATGTTAAGAATGGTCGTAACGGTAGCCACAAAAATGGTGTTGAGATAATATCGCGCAAAAGGTGCTGCATGCCAAGCATCCACGTAATTTTGAAACAAATTAGCCAACACTTCCCCAAATGAGAAAGAAACTTTGAGGGACGCTTTAGCGTCAAAAAACCAAACGCTGTTTATGTTTTTGAAGAATATTTTTATCTTCCCATTACTTGAAAAATATTGAATTTTGGACACCAGTGATGATGCTTTGATGATTTTCATGGTGTAATAAACATCGTTGTAAATGTTAGTCAACTTGGTAACGTTTTTTCGGTTTTTCCAGTTTTTCTCCATAATCCCTTCCAATTTAGCCGTGTTCGGATCAAAGCCCAGAAAGTAATTGTGATCTTCTTCAAGTTGGCCGACAAGAACTCCTACGGTGGTGGGATAGGCTCCAGAAAAAGCGTTTTTTATGTCACTTGCAAGTTTATCGAAGTTTTCAGATTCCTTTGAAATCATATCATCCAATTCTTTTTTCTGACTTTTTGATAAAGAAGAGTAGAGAATTTTCATACTTGCGGATATGGCATCAAGTTTTCCGAGAAAAAGAGCGGCTTTCTTAGAGTTGTATCCCATTTTTAGCATTGATGATTTCAACTGTGAATTCAGTCTTTTTACAAATAAATTCGCAAAATCTTTGATATTCTCTTTTTCGATTAATTCGTCTGCAATCTTAAGATAATATTTTGGAACCTTGGAGTTTTTAAAGGATTTTTCCAAGGCCTCTTTTTTTTCTTTAAGCGACTGAAATGTGAAATTTATTTCAGGATCTCTTATCGTAAGATTTTTAGAAGAGTTGTAGAATTTTTTCATGTTATCATAAGAAACTATCAAGTTCATCCATTCTCTTATCGGTTCTACCGCCCTCATGTCATATAAATTCAAGATCGGTAGCAATGAAGAACTTATTTTACCAAATTTTTCTGTCAATTTTTCTTTGAGGTCTATGCGAGAAAGTAGATGATCGATTTGTGATTTGAAATTGAGTTCATCATACGCCAAAGTTCCAAGGCCTTTTTTGAATTTTTGAATCCTTGAAACGAAATCCGTAACCGATTTGGTGTAGTCATCGGATGAGAAGTAGTCTTTTACGAATTTTTTTTCTTCCGTTGTCAAGGTGGAATCGTCTTTTTTTATGGACAACTTTGAATTTCTCGAAAGTACAGGTGAGAACCTTTCAAAAAAAGATATGGAGATCTTTGCCGAATTTGACAGTCCGTTTATAAAATTGATCCTTGATAGGATAGGTGAACTGGTGTATCGAAAAAGCGTTATGAAAGTTTTTAAATAATCCATCGGTTGAGATTCGAAAGAGCTCAATTTCTCCATATCGTCTTTGAACTTGGAAGGATATTTTTTGGAGTCAACTTTCAGTATGAGTGAATTCAAACGCTCACGGTTTATAGACGTCGCATATTTCAAGATATGGCTATCGTTTTCACTCATATTAAGACGAAAATCACCCCTTATCGGGGCGGTCCCGACAAGATTTACGGTTAAAACATTTGGAAGTTCTTTTTTCCTTGAAACATTTGAGGTAAGCATTTGTTGTAAGCTCATGGCTCCGTAATTCACGGATGAATACGTGAGGTGATCTATCGATACAGGTATAAGTCGAGAACTCAACGCATCTTCGCTTTGCCACGAAGGAGGCCATACTTGAACCTCTTCCGGCAATTTCAAAGAAGTGTCCAACATCCATGCAAATGGCATCAACATTATTGCGGCTCCAGCAAATGCAATGATGTACAATATAAGTTCAACAAGCCCATTTTTCAATCTCACGGTTTTTCACCTCGCATGTATTTACACATATTCTACCTTTTTACGGCTTGCTCTAAATTGTATAAGTGTGAAAAATAGTATTATGCCAAACAAAACATATGCAGCCGCCGAAGCTAAGCCCATTTGTTGATCTCCATAGAAGGTGTTGAATATGTAATAAACGATTGTCAATCCACTGTTGTTGTATGGACCAGGGACTCCTTGATAGAGAACGTAAACTTCTGTGAAAACTTTGAAGGCTCCTATAACCGATACGATTAAAACGAAGAAAGTCATTGGAGAAAGTAAAGGCCACGTAATGTAAAAAAGCTTTTGTGTGTTTGTGGCACCATCTATATCTGCGGCTTCGTAGTAAAACTTGTCTATAGATTGAAGGCCGGCTAAAAATATGATTGCATTGTACCCTATGGTTTTCCATATGGACATTATGGCTATCGTTGGTATCGTCCAAATTTCGTTTTTCAACCATGCTTCCTTTGGAAGTCCCATCAGCGAGAGTGCGTAATTCAACAGACCAAATTGATTGTTGTATATCCATTGCCAAACTAAGCTTATTGCAACCACAGATGTGACAAATGGCATGAAATATGAAGTCCTCAAGATAGCTTTGAACCATTTCAGCCGGCTAAGGAGTAAAGCCGTAAAAAGTGCCAACGTGATGTTCAGTGGCACGTAAAGAATCACGTAATAAGCGGTATTCCACAGAGATTTTACAAAATCCCCTTTATCTTTAACGATGTTAAGCCATTGGTACACACCGTAAGGGCTTGAAAACATAAAACGTAAGAACACATACGAGATTATAAGCGTAATTGTCAACAACAGGCCATGCTCGATCATGCTCGACACAAAAGAACGTTTCTTAAACATCATAAGGCCCAGCGCGATGATCACGAATGGGATCGAAAGGTAAGGACGCTGTTGTAAATGATCGATGGTAGATTTTAAGAACAGGATTCCTATTGTGCTTGATCCCAATATGTAAAAAGTATCAACGAATTTGTATTTTTTTTGAGATACCAACTGAGCGATTAAAAAAATAGAATAGGCGATCAAAATCGTCATTGAAATGTAAACGGCGCTGTAAGCCAATGCTTTGTAAAATGAGTATGGTGGTGGTGAATCAAGTTGAAAGAGTTGAATATAATTCCCAAGACCGATGAATTCAGGGCTTTTTAGGTGTGCATAATTCCAATTGAAAAATGACAAATAAAAAGAGTAACCTACTGGCCAAAATACGAAAACGGACATCGCAATCAGTGCAGGCAACACGAAAAGATAGCCGGTCATGTTCTCTCTCAATTGTCTTCGAGTGTGTCTTTTAAACATGTTCTCACCCCATCACTTTCATGAGTAGATGATTATACCACTTTACTTCGTCCTGTAAAGACGATCACCTGCATCGCCCAATCCTGGAATGATGTAGGCGTTTGCATTTAACCGTTTGTCTACCGATCCAGTGTATATGGTGAGATCTGGATGAGACAATTCCAGCACATTCAAACCTTCTGGAGCTGCAAGGACTGACAGCATGGTGATCTTTTTTCCGCCATTTTCTTTGACGAGTTCTACCGCTTTGGAAGATGAATTGCCCGTAGCCAGCATTGGGTCAAGAACGAAAACCTCTGTGTTATCGTGAATTTTGGGGAATTTCATGTAATACTCTATGGGAGATTTTGTCTCTTCATCGCGATACAAGCCAACGTATCCAACGGAGGCATTTGGTAGCAATTGAAGAAATCCGTCCAGCATTCCAAGACCGGCACGAAGTATAGGGACAACGACGACACTTTTGTCGTCTATTTCATATCCTTTGCACTTTTCTAAGGGAGTTTCAACAACTTTTTCATGTATCGTGATATGCCTTGTTGCCTCGTAAGTCATCAACATCGTAATTTCCCTTACGAGTTCACGAAATTCTTTTGGACCTGTTGATTTGTCTCTCAGAATTGTAAGTTTGTGCAAAATTAATGGATGTCTTATCACGAAATGATTCATTTTTTAACCTCCGTTTTTGGATATTCAGCCACTTGATTCTTTCCTCTACCTTTTACCAAATACAATGCTATGTCCGCATGTTTGATAAGCTCTTCAGCACTCATTGGTTTTTTTAATTCTGTAACCCCTATTGAGACGGTCAAATTTGAAGGGATTATTTTCGCTTTTTCAATTTTTCTTCTTATTCTCTCACAGCTTTTAATCGCTTGTATTAACGGAGTATGTGGAAATAAGATCAAAAATTCTTCGCCACCGTACCTTCCAACCGCATCGATGTTTCTAACGCTATCCACCATCAACTCAGAAATCCTTCTGAGGACCTCATCTCCTATATCATGCCCGTTCTTGTCGTTAACCTTTTTGAAGTCATCAATATCCACCATGGCAACGCTAAAAGACTCATCGTACCTTTCAGCTCTTTCCACTTCTTCGATCAATTTGTTCATTATGTACCCTCTTGAGTAAAGACCGGTAAGTGAATCGATATTCGACATCTTGTCAGCCATGCTTTTTTCCAAGTGAAGGGCGTAAAAAGGCACGCTTTGATCCAAAAAGAAAATGGCATCGTCCATCGATAAGTTCGACGGACTGAATTCCAAATACACAGCACCACCTTTAATGTAATATGGATAGACAAACTTATTTCTGTCAAGTGCCCATACAAAATCAAGATCTACTTTTTCAAGAACATCCCATGTTGTCCCGTCTGGATCAGAACGAATGATGAATTTTTCAACACCTTCCAATTGACACATCACATCTTCCCCCAAAAATTTAGAGATGTTTTTACACATCATTTTAACCGTTTCATAAGTTGACGTGAATTCTCTGAAAAGCAAAGAAAGCTTCGTCAATTCGTATGAGTCTTTTAGAGATGATTTGTCATTTATTTTCTTTGAAAGCCACTCAAATCTTCTTTTCAAGCCGACATGCTTGGATACCAAAGCCGCCAAATTCATATGATGATCAGCTGCTTTCAACAGGCCATGTCTTGTGTATGCTTTTGCAAGTTGCTCTTCGTAAAAGATTTTTCTGAGATTTGCATCATCTTTGTAGATTTGTCTTTCAATGAGCTTTAAAAAGAACAGCGCTCTGTTTGAATTCCGATTTGCCAAAAAATAAGATGCAAGATAGTTTACATGATTCGAATCGCCAAATTCGGCCAGTTGTGAAAACGCGATTACTTTTAAACTTTTGAACTCGGGTATTTTAAGAGTTTTCAAAATTTCCAAAGCTTGTTTTTTATCATCTTTATACAAGGCTTCTAAGAATTTCAGTTTGCTTCTTTCGTATGAGTCGGCTACTTCATCCACCTCATCAAATTCCATGTTTTCCACTTTCATTCTTATTCTTAAAGCATCGATATCGGGTTTGAGCTCAGGGGAAACTTTTTCTGCATTTTTTAGAAATAACGTTGCTTTTTCGAATTCTCCTCTTTCAATCAAATTGTTTGCCAATATGAGATGGGCTCTGCCGGTTGTTTTATCCAAACCCTCTATCATGGATTTTTTCAAAGCGCTAAAAGTTTTGTTGTAAGAAATCGAAGGGGAGATTGAAGAAATGGCATAACCTATGTTCACCCCTATAAGGGGTTCAAGATCTTTAAAGTTGTGTTCTGTGGCTATGGACAAAGCCGTTTCAAGCTCATCAACAGCTTCCTCGTTTCTTCCGATACTCATGAAGCTCACCCCGATGTAATTCCTTGCCATTATTTCTATTCTTCGTGCCATTTGATCGGTTGATCTTTCAAGAGGTGCGATCACCTCTTTGTAAATGGGTTCAATTCCACCTTCATTCGAAACGATAAGGGTATACTTTCTGATTATTTCAACTAATTCATTGGATTTTTCTTGAAGAAGTGGGAATTTCATGTTGTTCATCGCCAAAACTACTGAAAAATAGGCATTCCTGAACGTTCTTTTGCCAAACTCTTCTGCCAACTTGAAATGCTCGTCCATTTTGTCATACTCACCAAGTACCTTGTAAAAAAAAGCCCTTAACGATTCAAACGCTTCTGTGTTTCTTTTTGCCAAACTCCGTGCCAAGTTGACGAATTCAAGTCCGAGATTTGGTTTTTCACCATTTTTTGACAACTGGCGTGCTTTTCTTAGAAAAAATGTAGGGTTTGGGGATCTATAAACGGCAGGTTTAATGTGCCAAATTCCATCTTCTATCCACCATTTACCATGTGAGATGAGTTCTGAGATGGCAAACAATTCACCCTTAGTGGTCTCAAAAAGCTGTTTTTTGTCTCCTTCGAAGATCGCGGGAGCTCCAAAAAAAGTTTTTAAAAACCACTCGAGTTCATCATCAGATATCACGGGAGGATACATTTCTTTTTGAGCATCGAACACGAACATTGGATCTGAAATCTCGACCATTTTAGATTGGGGATTGAATTTGGAAAATCCATGACAGACGGTGTGCATTTCGATGGAGCACGCGGAATTAAAAACATACAGAACATCTCTTAGTGGTATGAAGAGTGCAAGAAGTGAAGGATCGACGTCTGAAAGTTCTTCGATGTTGGAAAAGATGTTGTGCCAATATTTTCCTTTTGAAATCTCTTTTTTAACATCTTCTATTGATGAGAAGACCAATCCCTTTTCCGATTCCGATAAAAAAGAGACGAAACTTTCAGAACCGCGCATCGGAATGTACACTTGATCTTTCACATTCTCAATCTTTTCCACTAACTTCGAATGACGCCAAACTCCCAGTGAAGGAAGAAAGACAGATGTTGGTGCAATTTCGAGGGAGAGCTCTTCCATTGCTTGAAGTATTATCGGCATTTTACCCCTGGATATTCTATCCATCAATCCCCCAGAGCTTTTGAAAGAATCCGCAAGAGTTTGGACTGTCGTGAAGAAAGAATAAGGGTTTTCAATCCTCCCGCTTATTATTCGTGAAGTTGCAGCAAAGTTCGGAAGTATCACCGTTCTTCCGTAAGAAATACGTACAGATTCTTTGGAAATAGGGCCAAATGAAATGTTTTTTAAAGCGCAGCTATGTATTGATTTTATAAGGTTAACGAATTCTACTTCGCTCATGAACTCAGGATGGTTTTTTAACTCCGGGAAAACGATTTCCATCTTGTTTCCTTTGAGATTGAACCCACTCATCTTAGGAAAACAGGTGCAGCTCGGGAATTCTCTTAACAGCCTTCTGGCTTTCAAAATGTCGTTGACAACAACAGTCGGCATTTTTTCTCCCTTCAGTCAACACTCCAATGGTCGTATAAAGATGGGGAAATGATATCTATCAAATCATACTCACCATTATTTATCGGCATTCTGTTGCCATAAATTGGTGTTCTAGATCCACCTCTTTGACGACAAAGGTATAATCGATTTTTTGCTCTTGTTACGGCCACGTAGAACACGCGCCGCTCTTCTTCAAAATTCTCACTTTTAATACCCATATACGATGGAAAATCACCAGGGTTAATGGCCAATATGAAGACGACATCCCATTCCAAACCTTTTGCTTGATGAACAGTGGTAAGGGTGATCTTATCACCTTCCTTATTACCACCTCGTTTAAGATCAGCTTCTTCTGTTATGGCCAAGTCAGAAAGGAAAGAAGTTATATTTTGATATCTCTCCGCTATTTCTATCAACCTTTCCACATCCAATTGCCTATCTCGAAAATCGTTGAAGGTCATTGCCAAATAATCGGAATAAAATGAACTGTAAACGTATCTCAACATATCGGATGGAGTAGACGCTTTTAACAAATTTTCGAACCTTTCCTCCACATTTTCATATTTTTTCCCGAATTTTGAGATGCTCTTTACAGTTGACAGCGGTTGCTTTTCACTTTGAATAAAAGATATAAGCGTATCCGCTCCCTTCCTTCCTATCCCAGTAAAAAGTTGTAAAGCCCTTAACCATGACAAAGTATCACGAGGGTTATTCAGAGCTCTTAGAAAAGATAAGATATCTTTAACGTGTTTTGATTCTGTGAATTTAATTCCTGATTTTATCGTGAAGGGGATATCCAATTTTGAAAGTTCCAATTGTAAGTCCATTGAATGAGCATGTGCGCGGTAAAGTACGGCTATTTCTTTTTCCTTTACGCCTTCATTAACAAGCTCCGTTATTCTGCTTGAAACGAATTCGGCTTCTTCGAATGAATCCCAAGTGCTGACGACAACGGGCCTCGTTGAAGGAGGTTTGATGGCTCTCAACTTCTTCTTAAAAAGGTTGTTGGGTATCACGTTGTTCACCAGTGCTACGATCTGGGGAGAACTGCGGTAGTTGGTTTGTATCTTGTAGAGTTTTACTTTTTTCTCTTGAGACAGATCGAATATATTTTCATATCTTGCCCCTCTAAACGAATAAATGCTCTGTGCATCGTCACCTACAACCATGAGATTTTTATGGATAGAAGATAACTTCTTTATGATCTCAAATTGAACCTTGTTCGTGTCCTGGAACTCATCTACTAACACCCACTTGAATCGAGAAGATTCTTCAATCCTGACTTTTTCAACACTTAACAGATGGTTCGTATAATTCAAAAGATCGTCATAATCCAATGCTGACTGCTCGGATTTCATATTTTCGTATTTTTGTCTTATCTCTTCTATTTTATCCACGATGTGGTACAAATATGGATAACGCTCTGCAACGACATCCTCTAAATTCTTTTGCAAATTCAAGCTCAAAGAAATTATCCTTCTTATCAAAGCGGGGGATGGAAATTTCTCTTGTTTTGAGATCAAAGCTGTTCTTGCATGTTTGATCAACGTTTTAACGTCTTCTTCATCAAGAATTGAAAAGTTTGGCTCAACTTTCAAGACATCCGCGTGCTTTCTGAGCAGATAATTACACACGTGATGAAAAGTACCAGCCAACATGCCATCAAGTTTGTTTCGCGATACTTGCTGTGCTCTGTAAATCATCTCACGAGATGCGGCTCTTGTGAAAGTCACAAGCAGTATTTCATTTGGAGAAACACCATTTGATACAAGATAGGCTATTTTATGTGTTATCGTTTTCGTTTTACCAGAGCCAGGTCCGGCGATGACCAAAGATATGCCGCCGTTATCTAGAACAGCGGCACGTTGTTCATCATCAAGTTCATCTGAAGTTTTACTTGGTGTTTTGTTTAAAGTGTATTTTATACTGTAAATTTTATCGGTCTTTTTCAAAGCTTTTCCCTTTCCTAAAAATCAGAGACCGTATATTCCTTCTCTCTTTCTGTATTCCATTATGAGTTTATCGGTTTCTTGAACCATTTTTTGATGATTTTCCCAATACTCATCTTCAAGCTGGGAATTGAGCTCTTCAATGCTCTTTCCCTGCTGTTCTATCCAAGTGTAGTATTTGAGGTTATGCCATCTTCTTCTATTTTCAATGGTGCCTTCGAAAAACCAGTCTGTTTTTACACCCATGAATATAGATTCAAATCTCGCTTTTGCTTCGGCTCTGTCCATTTTCCCATATTTCTTGTCAAGATCTGACATGACCGATCGGTATCTGTCAACCGTGTCAGTTGCAATCGTTACGACGTTGTCGTCAGGACCATATCCATATTCTTTGGCCACTTTTATCGCGCCGAGTACGTTAGCCACACCGGATATTCCGAAGATCGTTGCAAGCTCTTCAACTTGATCAGATGAGATGAATTCTTTAAGGAACGATTTCCCCACTTCATCCGTCAAAAGTTGCATGCCCTTCTTTGATTCCATGTCATCAATTGCCACAACTGCATCACTGTTGGTTACGTGGTGAATCCAAGTGACATGTTTGTCTCCTATTCCTTGAATGTCATGACCACCGTAACCGTTCATGGAAATCGTTGGGCATTGTGTAGGCTCAAGCGTGACAACTTTTGTTTCTGGGAATTCCTGCTTAACCCTATCGCCACAAGCGATGGTTCCGGCAGATCCAACCCCAGAGACTATCGATGCTATTCTCCCATTTCCTATCTTCTCATTTTTAACGAGTTCCAACATGGTATTACCCGTTACGTAATAATGAAAACGGTAGTTGCCAAACTCTTCGAATTGATTTAAAATCCTAACTTTTTCTGGATTTTCTGCCTTCAATTCTTTTGCTTTATCGTAGATCTCTTTAACGTTTGATTCACACCCTGGTGTTGCGATAACTCGGGCACCATAGGATTTTATTATCTCAAACCTTTCTTTGCTCATTTCTTCTGGCAAGATCACAACGCTATCGAATTTCATCCTACATCCAACCCATGCCCCGCCAATTCCATAATTTCCAGTAGATGGCCATATGAGTGTATGATACGACGGATCTATTTCGTTACGAATGACCTTTTCTGCCATTATTGAATAAGTGGCTCCTACTTTATGGCTACCAGTTGGAAAATCTCTGCCGTACATCACTATTATATTGGCGGCTACACCGGTTAAGGCTTTAGGCAAAACAACGTACTTTATTTTGTTGTCTATTCCACGCCATGTGATGTTAAAAAAGTTGATCGGGTCAAGCGGATCTTCTTTGAACTTTTTGAGTGCTAATTTTCTTACCTTCGGATCGATTTTATCAGGATGCAACATCTCTTCAAATGTTGGTCCTATGACTTTTTTGGAACTCATTTTATTACCTCCTCTATGATGTTAAAAACATATTCGGCTGTTGCTGGGATACGTTTTACCCTTTTTCTTACAGCATTTGATATGGCATTTGCTATCGACGCTGGCACTGGCATAAGTGATGGTTCGCCTATTCCTTTTGCTCCAAAGGGCCCTTGAGAATAAGCATCTTCCACGAAATCTATTTTAAGCTTTTGTGGAATATCACTTATCGTTGGAATTATGTAAGTGTTGAAATTATCGGTCGTTATTCTACCATCAGTGGTTTTTATTTCCTCAAAAAGGCCATATCCCATTCCCTGGACGAATCCACCCTGAACTTGTCCAACCAATCCAACTGGATTGAGTTTTTTTCCTACATCATGGGATGTGTAAGCTTCTATAACTTGGCTCTTTCCAGTGAGCATATCCACTTCAGCTACGACAACTTGAGTGGCGTAAGCGTAAGTTATGTAAGCTTCCCCCAAGCCTGTTTCTGAATTCCAACGAAGTTTGGGTGAAACAAACCACCCTCTTTCAACCATCTTCGTATTCGAATTGTAACACTCATTGGCAAGAGAGTCAAACAAGATTTTATGCTTGTTATCAACCGTTTTGATAGCGCCGTTTTTGAACACGATCTCCTCCACACTTACATTTCGAGTTTTAGAAAAATACTCTTCCATTCTTGCTTTAATCTTTTCACAGGCTTTCTTTACCGCGTTTCCGCTGAAAACAGTTGCTCGAGATGCAACGGTCGGACCGCTATCTTGAACGTAAGAGGTATCTGGATTGTCAACACGTATCTTTTCTATACTTTGACCGAGAGCTTCTGAAGCGATCATGGCTATTACCGTTTTAGCCCCTTGACCCATTTCCGTATTCCCTATATGAATGTTGACGCTTCCATCTCTATGAACTTGGACCAAAGAGCCTGCAGCATCAAGATGTTGACCGGCAGCACCTAATGAAATGCCGTATATTATATGAGAAACTCCTATTCCACGTTTTTTGAATTTGTTTTCCAAATTGAAAGCTGCCATTTCTTTCTTCAACTCGGCGTAATTGGATATTTCCATCGCGTGTTCAATGGTTTTAACTGCGCCAACTGATTCTGTTAGAAGCTGATCGGTAGATGTTCTACTTCCGATGCGAAGGGCATTTTTCAATCGAATATCCATCGGATCCATTCTCAATTTCTCCGCAGCCTCGTCTACAATAGATTCCATAGCAAACAAAACTTGAGGACTTCCGAATCCTCTAAATGCACCGCAAGGCACTTTGTTGGTATACACTCCATCTATATCCACTTTTACGTTTTCTATATCGTAAGCTCCAGCCGCATGGACCAAACTTCTGTACATGACTATTGGAGAAAGTGTTGCGTAAGCCCCCATGTCCATATGGGCCGTTATCTCAACAGCTTTTATCTTTCCATCTTCAGTCACGCCGAGCTTGTAATGGGATTTTATGGGATGACGCTTGCTCGTTGTTTGAATGTCGACTTCCCTTGAGTATACGAGTAAAACAGGTTTTTTTGTGTGATAAGTTAAAAGGGCACACTGAGATGCAACGTATGAAGGAACATCTTCCTTCCCTCCAAAAGCCCCCCCTGTTTCAGCTTGAATGACCCGTACCGAATGCATAGACATTCCCAACACTTTAGGTACCATTTCTTGTACGTAATAGGGGCATTGCATGGAACCGTATATCGTTATGCCGTAATTGTTATCGTAAAGCGAAAGTATCCCCTGTGGTTCAAGGTAGGCTTGCTCTTGGTAATGAGCGTAAAAATCATCTTCTATTACAAAATCTGACTCAAAGAAACCTTTTTCTACATTTCCTTTTCTGATCTTCTTTGAAGTTAAAATGTTTCCAGATGGATGAATTTTGACTTCGTTTTTTAAAGCTTTTTCTATCGTCAAAACGGGTTCGAGATCTTCGTATTCCACCTTCACCAATTTCACAGCTTCTTTTGCAATTTCAAGAGAATCTGCTGCCACCAAAGAGATAACGTCTCCATAGTACCTAACCTCTTCACCCACAGGTACAAGACACGGCATATCATTTACCACTTCGCCAATTTGGTTTTCGCCAGGTATATCTTCATACGTCAAAATGGCTCTCACACCTTTTAGAGATGATGCCTTTGAAACATCTATTTTTTTAACTCTTCCACGTGCACGTTTCGATAGCACTAATGCTCCATACAGCATGTCTTTCATGTCAAAATCTGCTACGAACTTTGCCTTTCCTTTAACCTTTACCAGCGAATCAACACGAGGGATTTCCTTTCCTATCACTGAATAATCGCGTTTTTTCGTAAAAGTTCCCACAGCACACCTCCCTGTTAGCATCCCAAATCGACAAATTGATGCTTTTCGGTGTTTACAAGTCCAAGGTTGGTTATCCTCAATTGCGGTATCACCGCAAGTTGAACGAAAGAAAGCACCATGAACGGATCCTCTATGACGCAATTAATTGAATAGGCCGCTTCTTTCAATTCTTCAATTCTCTTTGCAGCTTCCTCCATAGGAAGTTCGGACATCAATCCGGCTATAGGGAGAGGAAGCTCCGATAAGATCTTCCCGCTTCTTATGACCACTATACCACCGTGCATATCGATCACTCTATTTATCGCTTTGACCATATCTTCGTCATTTGTCCCTATAACGGACATGTTATGGGAATCATGACCAACTGATGTGGCAATTGCCCCATTTTTCAGCCCCGTCCCATGAACGGCGCCCACTGATACCGATTTTTCCGGTGTATATCTGCTAACAACGGCTATTTTCAAAAGATCGCTTTCTAAATTCGGCAAACGTGAAGGTGGTATGTCAAATACTTTTTCCTTGGTTACGAGACTGTTGTTGAAAAGATGGATAGCCCTTGTTTTTTTGAATGCGGATGAAATTTTCAAATCGCTCTCCATTATATGGGGAGTTTTAAAGTTCCCATCCATTTTGGCTATGTATTTGTATCCCTTGTTGCCTGTGAAATTCTCTTTTATCTTTCCATCCATGGCAACTATTTTTGAATCTTTGATAACCATGTGAGGAAAGAAATTTTCAAGAGAATGCGTTACGATCATATCCGCCTTGTAAGATGGAGCAATGGCTCCCATACTTCTCAGCCCGTAAAACAAAGCACTGTTTATCGTGGCCATTCTTATAGCGGTGATTGGGTTTACTCCCCTTGATATGGCACGACGTATCATGTTGTCTATATGCCCGTCTTTGACAATATCATCAGGATGTCTATCGTCTGTACAAAAAGAGAAGAATCTTTCATTCCTTTCACTAACAGCACCTATCAGATCATCAAGGTTTCTTGCCACACTTCCCTCTCTTATAAGCACCTGCATACCACGTGATACTTTTTCAAGTGCTTCCTTTTCCGTTGTACATTCATGATCTGAGCGTATGAATGCTGAAATGTAAGCGTTCAGTTCTTTACCACTTAATCCAGGTGCATGTCCATCTGTTCTTTTGTAAAGATGTCGAATGATCTCTATTTTAGTCATCAGATCGTAATCGGCATCCAACACTCCCATATAATTCATAACCTCACCCAATCCAAGGACACGCGGGTACTTGGTGACAAGTGTTATGGTATCGATAGATGAAATATCGGCTCCACTTGTTTCCATATCGGTAGCGGGTACGCAAGAGGGAATCATCATGTATATGTTTAAAGGGACACCTTCCGTGTATTTTAGCATGTATTCTATACCAGATATACCCATCACATTGGCTATTTCATGTGGATCTGCTATCACTGTGGTGGTGCCACGCGAAATGACTGCACGCGAGAATTCTACCGGTTCTACCATGGAGCTTTCTATATGTAAATGCGCATCTATGAGCCCAGGTACGACGTAATCTCCTTTCAGATCTACGATCTTTTTCCCATATTCGTAGTTTCCTATTCCCGCGATCCTTTTTCGGTAAAGAGCGATATTTCCTTCTTCAATTTCGCCTGTGAACACGTTGACTATTTTACAGTTTTTAAAGAGAACATCCGCTGGAGCTTTTCCAAGCGCCACAGGAATGATGTTTTCTATCTTCACTTTGAAAACATTCCTTTATTCACTATCACGCGAATGTGAGTAGCCTTTGCGATAACCACATCGTTTTTGGTAGCCTCGGCGCTAAATATGAGCTTCTTTTTCCCTCTCTTTTCAAGAAAGGTTTTGACTTCAACGTTATCCCCTACAAAAGCTGGCGCAAGATGGTCCAATTCGACATGAACTCCCACAGTAGTTTCGTTGTCGTTTAGAAATTGACGTGCAAGATCCGCGGAAACTTCTTCCATCCAAGCCAAAACGGTAGGTGTGGAAAGTACTTCCAAATTTCCACTTTTAACCGTTAAAGCACAGTCTTCAGGTCTCACTATTTTTTTTGCATATAGATTTTGCCTTTCCATAAAATCAACTCCTGTCGTGATTTTCAAGGAGAAATTTGTTTTTTAAAGCTATGCAAGCTGCTCCACGCCGAAGCCACACATTCCCAGACCTACATGAGTGGTGATCACCTTACCTGTCATGTGAAACGAGGAGTCTACGACATCGTATTTCTCTTTTAACTTTTCTAAAAGTTCCATAGCTTCATTTTCGGCATCAGCGTAAATCATGGATAACCTCACAAGGCTCCCAAAAGGAATTTCACTTCCAGCCTTTTCTACAAGTAGATCGTATGCTCTGGATTTTCCACGCGATTTGTCAAAAGGAACCATTTCTCCATCGTAATTTATCCATATTCCAACCTTTATTTTAAACATAGTTCCTAAAAAGCCTTGAAATTTTGATACTCGTCCACCTTTAACCAAGTAATTAAAATCTGAAACGTAGAAAAATGCCTGTAATTTTTTGGTATCTCTTTCACGTTGAAGCTCATCCACGATCTGTTTGAGAGTCTTCCCCTCACTTGCCAACTCTCTAACACGTCTTACAACAAGAGCGTTGACACTTGATGCTAATTTCGTATCCCAAACTTCGATCGGAATTTTGGATTCTTTTGCGGCTGTGGTGGCCGAGTTGAGAGTTCCTGACATCTTTGAGGATAACGTTATGACGATTACCCCTTCGTATCCGGATTGCTCGGCGCTCCTGTACTTTTGAAGAAATTCGAACACAGTTGGTTGGGAGGTTTTCGGTATTTCTGGAGAGATCTTCAACTTGCTGTAAAATTTCATTAGGTCTTTTGGATCTCTACTATCATCTTCAGAGGTTCCATCCGGCCAAATAACTTTTAAAGGAACCAGATCCGCATCATATTTTTCTAACCAATCTTTCCTAATATCTGCTGTGCTATCTACCAGGATTTTTATTCGCATCTGTTTTCCTCCCAAAATTCAACTTTATATGATTTTACCACAAAAAAGCATCGAACGCTTTGAAAACGATCGACGCTTTTTATCAAATTGGAGATGTTCAATCTATTTTTTCGTATTTCTCTATGATCTCTATAGAGGTTTTCATATCTATGATGGAAAGCTCTTGCTCTGTATATTTATCTATACAAAACGCGTTGAACCTTTCATTCAGTTCCACTTCAGTGATCGTTCTGTCAAAGGTATGCAGCAAAAAAATGTAGTTTTCACCTCTTCTCTCTATCCCCAAGAAAACTGGAAATTTAAAGAATTTCGTGAACTTTTCGGTGTGTATTACAACAAAATTTGGTCTGTGAGATGCCAACCATGCTGCCAGATATTCTCTTGATTTTTCCCCCATGTTTTTCTCCCTTGAAAAAATAGAGCAAATCTTGGATTTGCTCTATTTTAACATCTTTTCTATTTTTTTTTACTGAGACGCAAGTCTTTTATACGTTTCATAACGTTCTTTCGCGTCTTCTTCCGATTTTTTGTACAATTCATCTGCAACTTCAGGAAATTCTATCTTCAACGATGAGTACCTTACCTCGCTCATCAAGAAATCCTTGAACGATTCTGTAGGTTCTTTGGAGTCCAAAATGAATGGATTCTTTCCGTCCTTTTTCAACATCGGATTATGTCTGTAAAGGTGCCAATAACCTGCTTTTACAGCTCTCTTCTCTTGATCTTGTGTCTTACCCATTCCGGCTTTTATTCCATGACTTATACACGGGGCATATGCGATTATGAGTGATGGGCCATGATAGCTTTCGGCTTCAACCATCGCTTTGACAAGTTGGTTGTTGTTTGCCCCCATTGCCACTTGAGCCACGTAGACATATCCATAAGCCATGGCCATTCTGCCAAGATCCTTCTTCTTAGTTCTCTTACCAGACGCCGCGAATTTTGCCACCGCGGCTTCCGGCGTTGCTTTAGAGGATTGCCCTCCTGTGTTGGAATAAACTTCGGTATCAAGCACTAGAACGTTTATATCTTCATCGGATGCCAGTGCATGATCAAGGCCACCGTAACCAATGTCGTAAGCCCAGCCATCTCCACCAATTGACCAGATGGATTTTTTCACGAGCATGTCTTTTCTGTCGTTGATTTCTTCGAGAATTTTCTTTGCCCTTGTGTTTTGAACCTTCATGTTCAGCACTTTAAGTATTTCCAAAGTCGCGGCTTTGGAAGCGCTGGCATCATCTTTTCCGTTGATCCATGTTTGGAAAGGTTTTTTCATTTCATCTGGAACATCAAGAGTTATAAACTCTTTCATGAGTTCCTCAAGTCTATCCCTGATGTGTCTCACGGCGACCACCATTCCAAGACCGTATTCGGCGTTATCTTCAAAAAGAGAATTGGCCCACGCTGGACCGTATCCCTGTGAGTTTACGGTGTATGGCGTTGAAGGAGCCGAAGCACCCCAAACTGAAGAACAGCCGGTGGCATTTGCTATTATCATCCTATCGCCAAATAACTGGGTTGCCAACTTGACGTAAGGTGTTTCACCGCATCCGGCACAAGCACCTGAGAACTCCATCAAAGGTTTTATCAATTGGCTTCCTTTGAGGGTTTCGCGTGATATGATATCTTTCTTTTCTGAAACTTCTTTTATCGCAAACTCCCAGTTCTTTATCTCTTTTTCCTGAGTTTCAAGTGGTTTCAACTTCAAAGCTTTTCCAGGGGCTGGACAAACATCAACGCAAACTCCGCAGCCTGTGCAATCAAGCGGAGAGATTTGAATTTTGTATCTCATCCTCTCCATGCCTTTTCCGATCGCTTTCTTCGTGACGAAACTATCGGGTGCTTTACTCACCTCTTCCTCATTCAACAAGAAAGGTCTGATGACGGCGTGTGGACATGCGAACGCGCACATGGTACATTGGATACATTTGTCGACATCCCACTCTGGAACCATCACCGCGACTCCTCTCTTTTCGTAAGCGGCTGTTCCGGCAGGGAATTCACCATTTTCCCTTCCTACAAATGCAGAAACAGGTAATTTGTCACCTTCCAATCTGTTTATAACGTCGGCAACCTCTTTTACAAATTTTGGTTTGTCTTCTCCTGCCTCTACTTTTTTCTTGCTTTTAGCATTCTTCCAAGAATCAAGAACGTTGACTTTCACAAGTGCGCCAATTCCGCGATCGACTGCCTTGTAATTCATTTCGACGACGTCTTCACCTTTTCTGCCATAAGTTTTCTTTATGGCATCTTTGAGATATTTGACGGCATCTTCTATTGGTATGACATCTGCGAGTTTGAAGAAAGCGGCTTGCATTATCATATTTATTCTCGTTCCAAGGCCTATTTCCATGGCAATCTTGGTCGCGTCTATTATGTAAAAATTGATGTTGTTCTCAGCTATGTACCTTTTCATGTTTGTGGGAAGATAAGTGTCAAGTTCTTTTTCTTTCCATGGTGTGTTGAGAACAAAAGTACCACCTTTTTTCAAACCATCCAGGACGTTATACCTGTACACATAAGATTGTTTGTGACACGCGATGTAATCAGCCGTATTTATCAGGTAGGTTGATCTTATCGGACTTTTCCCGAATCTTAAATGAGAAACGGTAACACCACCTGATTTTTTGGAATCGTAAGAAAAGTATCCTTGAGCGTAAAGATCGGTGTTATCACCTATGATCTTTATGGCTTGTTTGTTAGCGCCAACGGTTCCATCAGATCCAAATCCCCAGAATTTGCAACGAATTGTGTCATCCGATTCGGTGGAGATCTCTTTTTTGACATTCAAAGAAGTATGTGTTACATCATCGACGATTCCTATCGTAAAATGATCTTTCGGTTCAGATTCTTTTAAGTTTTCGTATACAGTGTTAATCTGAGAGGGTGTTGTATCTTTTGAACTAAGGCCGTAACGTCCACCGACGATGACTGGAGCATCTTTTTTATCGTAGAAAAGCGTGCGAATATCTTCGTACAATGGTTCGCCCAATGCGCCTGGTTCCTTCGTTCTATCCAGCACACCGATGACCTTCACAGTTGAAGGAAGAACGTCGAAGAAGTATTTTTCTGAGAAAGGTCTATAAAGATGAACTTTGATAAGTCCAACTTTTTCGCCTTTACCTCTGAGGTAGTCCACCGTTTCTTCGGCAGTTTCGGTTACGGATCCCATGGCGATTATTACGCGTTCTGCTTTTGGATCACCGTAATAATTAAAAGGCCTGTATTCCCTTCCGGTCAAAGTTGAGATCTCTTTCATGTAATTTGCCACGATATCTGGTGTTGCTTCGTAGAAGCTGTTTATCGATTCTTTTGCTTGAAAATATATATCTGGGTTTTGGGCTGTTCCCATCGTCTTTGGATGTTCCGGATTTAAAGCCCTATCTTTGAAGGCTTTGACCGCATCCATATCAACAAGCTTTGCCAGATCATCGTAATTCAGAACCTCTATTTTTTGAATCTCGTGAGATGTCCTAAACCCGTCAAAAAAGTGAAGAAAAGGGATCCGTGATCTTATAGCCGAAAGATGCGCGATACTCGCAAGATCCATCACTTCTTGGACGCCACCGGATGCAAGAAGGGCAAAGCCAGTTTGCCTTGTCGCCATCACGTCAGAGTGATCTCCAAATATTGAAAGTGCATGCGCGGCGACAGAACGAGCGGCAACGTGGAAAACACCCGGTAGAAGTTCAGCGGCGACTTTATACATATTTGGGATCATAAGGAGAAGCCCTTGTGATGCCGTGAAAGTGCTGGTAAGAGCTCCTGCCGCCAAAGAACCGTGAACTGCTCCTGAAGCACCACCTTCCGATTGCATTTCGATAACTCTTACGTTTTGTCCAAAAATATTTTTTCTGTCTTTGGCAGACCAAAGATCGATCAACTCTGCCATAGGTGAAGATGGGGTAATCGGAAATATAGCCGCGACTTCCGTAAAAGCGTAAGCCACATGAGCAGCTGCGGTATTCCCATCCATCGTTTTCATTTCTTTTGTCATTTTTTTGCCTCCTAATCCTAAAAAAATTCAACACATACACCTAATTTGAAGAGTAGAGTTTGTAGTTCATATAAGGGAAAATCGGATCAATCCACTCGTCAAGCTCAAGA
Organism: Mesoaciditoga sp.; assembly: GCA_015491995.1. Classification (GTDB taxonomy): domain Bacteria; phylum Thermotogota; class Thermotogae; order Mesoaciditogales; family Mesoaciditogaceae; genus WGFY01. Next base: position 41,357 of record WGFY01000047.1, on the reverse strand, counting down.
GCTCTCTCGTTTATATTATGTGCCTTTATTGCTTCATATAACTCAAGAAAACGTGATAAATGTGTTTTGGTTCTGTTAACAGCGTATTCAACAGTTGTTCCTGTAGTCATTATGAACGCCCAATCGCTTGATTCGGCGAGCATCAACTCACGTGCGCACATGTTAAGTGCACGAATGTAAAGTGGATCAGTCGCATCTTCGTACTGAGTTGCCAATTCTACCATCCGCGTTTCCGCTTCATGAATATGGGGATATATCCAATCATTTGCCCCATTCAACCACGTTTCGTTGTAACCGTTTGCCCCCCATGTTGACATCGCCGGGGTAACAACTTGTACGCTATCCATTTTGGATATAATTTTATGCGGAGTAGAAGATTCAACGGTGTTGGAATTTGCAACTTCTCTGAACAGGAATTCCAAGAACATCGGCCCTTCGTACCACCAATGACCATAGAGCTCCGCATCAAAAGGTGCAGTTATCACCGGTTCTATTTCTATTGCATTCATAAGTCTTTGAGATTGTTCGGCTTTCTTCTGAGAAAAATCTTTTGCATGACGCTTCGCCGTTTCCAAAGCTTTATCTGGATCGTAAAGTTCCTTTGTGCCCAATGGAACATTGCCAGTTACCTTGTAATATTTTATCCCTGTGTTGATCCTGTTTCCAGCTGGATCTATATATGGTTTTATGTAATCGATAGGCCTGTCAAAGCCCACATCTCTGTAGAATTCCCTGTAATTTGGATCGCCAGGGTAACCGAATTGGGCCGACCAAACTTGTTCACTTGATTCCGGATCACGTGCAAAAACGAAAACGTGGTTTGGTGTTATCACAGGTCTGTAAACATCATACTTTGGTGGAATGTCGGCATACCAGAGAGCGTGGGAATCTACAAAGAAGAAATCGATGTTCTGATCGGCCAACTCTTTATCCAATCCTGGATAGTAGCCACACTCAGCAAGCCACATGCCTTTTGGATGTTCTTGAACTCTTTCTTCAAACGCTTTTGTCCCCATTGCCACTTGGGCGTGAACCGCTTGAGGATTAACTTTCATAAGTGGCAAAAAGCCATGAGTTGCATTACAGGTGATCAGCTCCAGCGAACCGGTGTCTTCAATCTTCTTGAACTCCGTTATAAGGTTTCCTTTACACGATTCAAAAAAATCCAAAGTTCCTTGAAAATCTTCCAAATACTTCAGAGCGCATTTATGCTTTAATCCTTCTTCTTTTTGTGTAGCTTCAACTTCTTTTTTTGCTAAATCCACAAGTGAAGTGATGTACTTTCTGTACTTGTCTTGCAGCGTTTGGTTTGAGAGCATTTCAAGCAATGGAGGCGTGAGAGACATTGACAAGCCAAAAGGTATGTTGTCTTTTATCAGGCGATTGAATGCCATCAAAAGTGGAATGTACGTTTCCGTTATCGCTTCAAACAGCCAGTTCTCTTCCATGAAGTATGGGTGATCTGGATGATTTATATACGGAAGATGAGCATGAAGCATTACCAACAATTTCCCTTTCATCATGATCTCCCACTAAGCCAAAAGAATGATCCTCTCCCAGAAATTTTGGAGGGTGATGAAGGAATAGAGGAAATTCCAACAAGTCTTTCTATCCTTGTAACGGCTTTTCCTGAACTCATTTCAGAAAATCTCTGGTATGTCCTTAAATCCATCCATAATTCCATCTGTGCCAATTTTGGTGATGAAGGAGGCGTTGTCACCAAATTCGATCTCAAAAGTGGAACGAATTTATTCCGCTCTTTGTAACCTATTTCAGCGATATAATCCGCATTTGGCTGCGGTACCTGTACGTAATATTTTTGAGTTGATATGCCCATTTCCATCTCGAATGTCCTGTGAGCATTTGTTCCGTTGAACTCTATGTATGTAACGTCGTAAACTCTGAGGACAAGAGAAGAATGTGCTTTTAAGATTTCTTTCGTTTTTTCCGAAAAATCCCAATAAAAGTGGATCCAACTCGGGTTCACTTCCAGACCAACCAATTTATCCTTCTTATATGTTTTGGGAAGTTCTATTTTCGATTTTGTTTCTTTATTTTCGTTTGATGGCATTGAGAAAGAGGATGTTATTTGACCTGGAATTTTCCTTTCGTTTTCTTTTTTCCATGAAGAGAACATCTTGGATATGGCCTCTACTAAGTCGGTTTTAGTGGCACGTCTTGACATTTTCAGTCCCACTTTTTTTGCAAACGATCTAAGCTGACCAATCCGCATGTTATCAATGTCACGAATCATCTTCGCCAATTCAGTTTTTCGCCTTGAAATGGCCTCTCCCAACTCGACTTTTCTCATGTTGTAGTAACCTTTGATCTTCAATTGCATAGCCTCTTTCTTCAACTGTCTTATGGTTTTTCCGCCATCCATTTCCAAACCACCCCCACTTTATTTTAAAGTCTTGGTAAGCTCATCAAACCAATCAACAAGTCCATTATGATACCTGAAAATCAGCAATTTTCCATCGCCTGGATCGATCCTGACCTCTTGAAAAATTGCTTCGTTGCTCACTCCATACGGATGAAGATATCCCATTTTTTCCCTCGTAAGGGGGTATTTAAATCCTCTTAACGACACCGTATTCACGTCATTTTTTAAAGATATTACAGACCATATCTCACCCGGAATACTTTTAAGAGTTATCGGTGAATCAATGACGATGGAATAAAGTTTTTCATTGAACAAAACGACATTTTTGAACCGTTCCATCAACCTAAAAACCGCTATGGTTTGATCTAATCTACTTCCAAATGCGCCCGCTACGAATATGATTTTTGCACCTCTTTTTTTAGCCTCCATCAACGCCAATTCCGTGTCAATTTCATCTTTTTGAGTTGGAAATCTCAGTATCTTAACATCTTCTTTTTCACACTTTTCAAGTGTTTCAACGCTTATTGAATCCATGTCGCCTATCAACACATCCGGAAGTAAATTCATTTTTCTCATGAATTCGGCACCAGAATCAGCGGCTATTTTAAGATCGCATTTTTCTACGACACGACCGTAAAAATCAACATTTTCATACATCCCGCCAGCAAATACGATGGTTTTCAACGTACTCTCCTCCTGTTGGATGAAGGAATCATCAGCTCTTCTCTGTATTTGGACACAACACGACGGCTAAGCTTAATGCCCTCGTTCTTAAGCTCTTTTGTGATTTGATTATCGGTAAAAGGCTTAGCTTTGTTTTCCTTCATTATGAGTTCCTTGATCTTTTCTTTTATTTGATCTCTTGAAATCTTTCCATTGTCTGACAGATAAACTGCCCTTGAGAAAAAAGCTTTCAAAGAGTGGACCCCTACAGGGGTTTTCATGTACTTGGTTGAAACTGCTCTGGCAACGGTTGAAAGGCTCAAATCCATTTCAATTGCTATTTCGGAAATTCTTAATGGTACGATCTCTCCACCTCTTAAGAAGTTAATTTCATGCTTTACCAGTGTTTTCCCGATCTTTACCAAAGTTTCTTTTCGCCTATTTAAAGCTTCGACAAGAGCTGAGGCACGATCGTAAAGCTGTTTTGCAAATTTTTTGCTGGATTCTTCTTTCGACTCCATGAGTTTTTCGTAAAGATTTTTGGATGTGAATTTAACTTCGAAAATTTCGTTTACAGCAACGATATACCCTTCATCACTTTCGAAAACAAGTATATCCGGTTCTATGTAGCGAGTGTACGAGGAATCCGCGAATCCATTAGCTGGATAAGGGTTCAAAGATCGTAGATTTTGAAAGGCTTTATCGAATTCTACGTTGGATAGATTCAGTTTCTTCATGAGAATGTGCGGATCGTTTTGAACTTCTTCAAGATGATTTATCAAGGTTTTGACAATTGGGTCTTCCGTTTGAAATTCAAGAGCTTCTTTCACATTTATACTGCCAACTCCTGGTGGATCCAAACTTTTCAGAATTTTCGTTGCCTTTTCCACTTTTTGTTTTGACACTTTAAGGTCTTTCGCTATTTCTTCAGATTCAACGATTAGGAATCCATGAATATCCAAAAAGTCCAGCAGCGTCATCATGATGTGCTCCAATTCTTGATCCATGCTCAAAGCGTAAATCTGATCGATCAAGTGACTTCTCAACGTGTTTACACGTACCCCAATATTCTCCATAAAATCGTCTGTTCCATCCGCTTTTTTCACTCTTCTGTAAGGATCGGAAATTGGTTGAACATCTATTTCCAAAAAAGGATTTTCTTCTACAATTTCCATGATTTCATTCTCTAAGTTCATGATGTTTTGTTCAAGTAAATGTAGCGAAAGCAATACTTTATTACTCAAAATGAGTTTGTTCGATAGTTTTAAATTTTGTGATATTTTATTTCTCATTTTTTCACACCTATCAACCCTTTATATCTTTTTTTCACGAACTTTATCCATGACTCGTATTCTAAATTCAACTCCTGCAATTTTGGAGTTCCAACTTTTGAGTAAGATAAAAGATCATTTTTTAGCTTCTCGGTCTTTTTGTCAAATGGCTTGATCGCCTTGATTTCACTTGGAAGTGGCGTAAATCCCGCATTTGCACCGCTAAAAAGCGCTCGAGAATAGGTATTTGCGAAATCTATAGTTGATGGAAGTTTGATCATGGCGTTGTTAGTTGACAGCCCGATAAACGATGCTACGACCACGGCAAGTGAAAAAGCGGCAAGCACATTCCATGTTTTTCTCTTGATCCCCCAGCTACGTCTCACCGGGATTAAATAGCCTAAAAGTAAACCTGTCCCGAAACCTCCCAAGTGAGCCGCGTTGTTTATATCGGTGCCTGGAATAAACCCATACACGATGTTGAATATCACCATGGGCAACAACAATATATAAAGTGCACGTTTTATCGTTGGAGGAAAATCATTTCTAAAGTAAGTCGCCGCAAGTAACAAACCAACAAGACCAAATATTGCACCACTTGCTCCGACAGATGGGGAGGAATAATAGAAAACCTCGCTTAAAAGATTTCCAATTATTCCAGACGAAAAATAAACTACCAACAATTTGGATGGACCGTATATGCCTTCAACTAAGATTCCAAGATAATACAAAGCATACATGTTAAACAGCAAGTGTATCCAACCTGCGTGAACGAAGATGGCCGTCACGATTCTGTACCAATCTCCAGTTGAAACAAAAGGCCCGTATTGCCCACCAAATTTCAAGAGGTTGTAAATATTTGGTCCACCAAGAAATTCAATTGACAACAGAATGATAAAATTAACGAGTATGATCGAAATAGTCCAAGAAAATCTTTTCAAATTCATCACCTTTCGTTGAAAAAATTATATCATTACCGTTATCAAAATACAAGATCACGATCTGAATTTAGGATTGTTCATCTTCTAATAAGGAGCGTGCTGACAATTCTGACAATTATCTTCAATTCGTGTTAAAGAGGTGAAAGATGAGAGTTGTAGTTGCGATGAGTGGGGGAGTAGACAGTGCGGTGAGTGCGCTACTGCTAAAGTTAAGAGGGTACGAAGTTATAGGTATTCATTTCAAGACAGAGGAGGATACATTCTTTTCTAAATTCAAATTAACCCATAAAGTATGTTGCAGTCCTGATGATACGATGGACGCAAGAAAGATCACAAAAAAATTGGGAATTGAATTACATATTTTAGATGTTCATGAAGAATTTAAAAGAGAGGTTATAAGCGAGTTCGTTAAAGGGTATGAAATGGGACTCACACCCAACCCATGTGTGATATGCAACAGAAAGATCAAATTTTCGATGTTAAGAAATTTTTCAAAACGTGTGAACGCCAAGATCTGGGCCACAGGTCATTATTCAAGAGTTAAAAATGGAAGAATAATGGTTGCAATCGATGGTAGAAAGGACCAATCGTATTTTCTTGCTTTGGTGAAGAAATCCGACGTAACCGGATTGATCTTACCAATAGGTGAACTCGATAAGAACAAGGTGAGAGAAATAGCGAAAAAGAATGGGTTAGAAGTATCTTCCAAACCAGATAGTCAAGATGTATGCTTCGTGCCTGATGGAAAACTCGGAAATTTCTTTAGCTCTCAAGGAGAAAAGTTATCTCCAGGTCTTGTAGTTGATGCAGAGGGAAAGGCGATCGGAAAACATATAGGTTATCAACTTTACACCGTTGGTCAGCGAAAAGGGCTTGGTATTGCCACCGGTAAAAAAGCATATGTAGTTGATATCAATTCAAAGACCAACATCATAACTGTGGGTGGGAAAAACGAACTGTTCAAAAGTTACACGGAACTTGTCTCAACGAATTTTTTGATCGATTTGCCAAACGAATTCGAATGTGAATGTAAAATTCGTAGTACAGCTCCACGTGTGCGATGCCATGTCGAAGTTGGCGAAGTGGTGAAAGTACGATTTTCAAAACCGGTCATCCCTGTTCCTGGCCAAATAGTTGCTTTCTACGACGGGGAATACCTGCTTGGAGGGGGAGTGAATCGCCACGTTCAGTAAATTTAAAAAAAATGCTCTTTTTGAATTTTTTTGGTAAAAATGGTAAGATCTGTTAAAAAGTGAAAAATAAGGGAGAGATTTTGGTGAAAAAATTCTTTCTTCATGCCAAGATACATCGTGCAAAGATAACTGGGAAAAGTCTTGATTACGAAGGTTCCATAACCGTAGATGAAGTGCTTATGAAAGCTGTTGAGATAGAAGAAGGTGAATTGGTTCAAGTTGTGGACATAGAAAATGGTTCTCGATTTGAAACTTATGTGATAAAGGGCCCAGAAAATTCAGGCGCGATAGAGCTCAACGGTGCTGCTGCAAGAATGGGAGAGCTCGGAGATAAGGTGATAATCATGGCTTATGGACTTTTCGATGCTGATGAGTCTCATAAGGCGAAAACGGTTGTTGTGAACTCACAAAACAAGATCAATCGAGTGCTTTGACATCCTCTTTTTTTGCAGATTTTTTGCCTAGGATAACCCCCAATATTATGAGCGTGCCACCGATATAAATGCTGATGGTGGGAGGGTTTTTTAACATTATGGAATCTGCGCTAATCGAAACTAACGGTATCAAATACAAAAAAATGCTGGTTGTGCGAGATCCTAAGATCTTTACACCATAATTCCACATGAGATATCCAAATCCTGAGCAAAGTATCCCTAAAAATAGTAGCCACAAAACAATATCAGCCCTGATAAACTGGGAAAAATTTGGTTTTTCAACGATCACCTCGATCAAAGAGAATGGAGTCAAGAACAACAATCCCCACTTCGTCATTTCAAGGGTCGAAGCCAAATTATCAGCTTTTTCAAGTTTGTCCACATAAAGTGTGTACATTCCCCAGGAAAAAGCTGCGAAGAGTATGAGAATATCTCCTAACATGCCGTAATTGAATTTGAAACCTTCTGAAAATACTATTAAGGCAACCCCAAACAAAGAAACAAATGACATGAGATAGAGTACAATCGAGCTTTTTTTTCTTCTTTGAACATCCGCGATGACTATCGTGAATATCGGAACGGCACTTATAAGTAGTGAAGCTTGAGATGGAGTCGTGAACTTAACTCCAAGATTTTCAAATATGAAATACATCGTTACTCCCCAAAAACCCGCAAGAGCAGCATGTTTTTTCTCTATTTTTGAAAGATTTGTCTTCTTTTTTGATGAAAGAAGCATTGCAATTGCTAAGATGAAAAAAGATATGAAAAATCGTAAAGTTGCCAATGTTATAGGAGGAATCTCCTTCACGACGACTTTCGTCGCCACGAACGAGATTCCCCAAAATAGAATGGTAAGTATAGACAGTAAAAAGGCTAATTTATTCTTCACTTTCCCCTTCCAATTTTGTCAGAGCGTCAACTATATCAAATGGCTGTATCAACTGTCCATCTTCTCTAAGTACGGTTTGCATCGGAACCATATTTCTGTTAATTCTACTCATCTCGTGAGCGAATTGTCCCATGTTCAATTCAGCAACGACTATACCTGAGACTTTAGAGAGTATTTTTTTCAACGGGATGGTGGGAAATGGCCAAATGGTTATGGGTTTGAACATGCCAACTTTTATTCCATTTGATCTGGCCAATTTCATTGCACGGTATGCACTCCTCGCCGTAATTCCATATGCTACGATCACGTACTCGGCATCATCCATCATGTAGGTATCATATATAAGAATATCGTCAAGATGCAATTTTATTTTATTCGTGAAATGTTTCATTAACTTGGAGGCAAGATCAGATTCTCCGATCGGAAATCCACTTTCATCGTGAAACAAACCTGATACATGGAACCTTGAGCGTCCCATTGAAACCAAAGGTTGTATATCATCATACAGTTCAGAATCTTCGAGAAATGGTTGATAAACTGTCTCACTCTTTAAATCTTCTGTTTGAATTCTTTCAACGGTGTCAAATTCATCTGTATGAGGAAGATAAAAGCTTTCACGCATATGACCTAACGTCTCGTCCATAAGAAAAACCACCGGTGTTCTGTAAAGCTCCGCGAAATTGAAAGCCGTCACTATGTAACGATAAGTCTCTTCAACAGTAGAAGGATATAAGGCTATAACCGCATGATCGCCATGTGTACCCCATCTTGCCTGCATTATATCGCCTTGAGCTGGTCTAGTCGGCAAGCCGGTGCTTGGACTACCACGTTGTACATCAACAAAAACCGTTGGTGTTTCGGTCATTGAAGCGTATCCAAAAGCTTCTTGCATCAAACTAAAGCCAGGACCGCTTGTTGCCGTCAAAGATTTGACTCCGGCAAGCGAAGCGCCTATTATCGCCGCGGCACTGCCGAGTTCATCTTCCATTTGAATAAAAGTCCCACCAACTTTGGGTAGTTCACTTGACATGACCTCGGCTATATCCGTTGCAGGTGTGATGGGATATCCCGCAAAAAATCTGCATCCAGCAACGATAGCTCCCATGGCACATGCTTCATCCCCCTGCATTATCGTGAATTTTTTATCCATTTTTCAACACGGCTTCCTTTAAAGTAACCTCTATGGCAAAATCTGGACAAAGGTTAACGCATTGCATGCAACCTATACATTTATCCATATCCGATATCTTCGGAAACTGAAGTTCGCCTTCTACTATCGTATGCGTTGGACATACCCAATAACATATACCACATGATTTACAAACTTTGTAATCAATATCCACATTGAAAAGTTTTTTTGTCATTCATTTACACCTCCAATGGTGTTATTTTAACAACGAAAGGAAAACCCCTGCAACCAACGCTGAACCTATTACCCCGGCTACGTTTGGTCCCATGGCTTGCATTAAAATGAAGTTATGAGGATCGTCTTTCTGGGCTGTTTGTTGAGCTACACGGGCGGCATCAGGCACGGCCGAAACACCGGCAGCTCCTATGAGGGGATTTATCTTTTTCTTGAGGAAAAGATTCAAGAATTTGACGAAAAGCACGCCACCTGCAAGCGAACACGAAAAAGCCAAAAGCCCAAGACCTAATATTTCCAAAGTGGCTGAAGTGAGGAACGTGCTGGCTTTTGTCGTACCGCCAACTGAAAGCATGAGAAGTATGTCAACAACATCGAGCAAAGCGTGGCCAGATGTATCGGCGAGTCTCTTGGTAAGCGGTATTTCATACAAAAGATTTCCAAGCATCAGCATTCCTATTAACGGAAGAGCTTTAGGAACTAAGATGCCTGCTATAAGTGTTGTGGCTATTGGGAATATCATTCTTTCTGTTTTGGAAACAACACGAGGCTGCTTCATTCGTATCATTCTTTCTTTTCTCGTGGTAAGCAATCGCTGAATAGGTGGTTCTATGAATGGGATCAGTGCGATATAAGTGTAAGCCGCAACGGCAACCGTTCCAAGGATCTTTGGGGCAAGATGCGACGTGACAAATATGGTTGTAGGTCCATCTGCACCGCCTATGATACCTATAGAAGCACTTTGAAATATGTTGAAACCCATAGCATTTGCCGTCATAAAAGCGATCATTATGCCTATTTGAGCTGCACCGCCAATAAGAAATAGTATCGGACTTGCCAAAACAAATGAAAAGTCGGTAATAGCTCCTATTCCGAGAAATATCAACGGAGGATATATTCCAGTGTACATACCTTGCTGAATGTACCACATTATTCCACCAGGGATCGATACACCATTCACAACGCTTGAGGTGGCGAAAATACCAGATGATATTGCCGGGATATTCGAAATTATCATTCCAAACGCAAGTGGTATAAGAAGCAAAGGCTCAGCATGGCGCTTGTACGACATGTACATCATAAACAGCGCAATTATTATCATGAATAAGTTCCCAACGCTGAAAGTGTAAACAGCGCTTGCGGAAAATGCTTTTTGAAGTTCGGCCAACAGTTCCACCGATTCACATCTCCTTTTTACTTCTTAAAAAGTCAAGGGTACACGTTGTTGTGTACCCCCTACATTTGGAAATTCTCACTTTTGTTGATTTAACTGGAGTGCTGATTGCGCTGCCGAAAGCCTTGCAATAGGTACTCTATACGGCGAACAACTTACGTAATCCAACCCTATTTCATCAACTGTTTTTATGGATTCTGGGTCTCCTCCGTGCTCCCCACATATTCCGAGTTGAAGATCGTGCTTGACGCTTCTCCCTTTTTCCTTAGCCATCTTCACGAGGGCACCAACCCCATCTTTGTCAAGTGTTTTGAAAGGATCGACTTTGAGAATTCCTTTATCCAAGTAGTCTTTGAGGAACTTCCCGCTGTCATCTCTGCTGAATCCAAATGTCATTTGGGTAAGATCGTTGGTTCCAAAGGAGAAGAACTCAGCTTCTTTCGCGATTTGATCGGCTGTTACGGCAGCTCTTGGAACCTCTATCATCGTTCCAACGAGATATTTTAGATCTACACCGCTTCCTTCAATCAAGCCGTCTGCGGTTTCTGTGATTATGTTTTTCACATATTTCAATTCGTTAACATGGCCTACGAGGGGGACCATGATCTCTGGAATCACTTCTATGTTTTCTTCTTTTTTCAATTCTATTGAAGCGAGAATGATAGCCTTCGTTTGCATGACGGCAATTTCAGGATAGGTAATCGTCAAGCGGCATCCTCTATGTCCCATCATCGGGTTAAATTCGTGAAGCGTTTCAACTATTTCTTTGACTCTATCAAATGAAATTCCAAGATCAACGGCGAGCTTCTTTTGAGCTTTTTCTTCCTTAGGCAAAAATTCATGAAGTGGCGGATCTATGAGACGAATGGTAACGGGAAGTCCTTTCATCACTCTGAACAGACCTTTGAAATCTTCTTTTTGTATTGGAAGCAATTTGGAAAGTGCTTTTTCTCTCTGTTCCTTTGTTTCAGAGGCTATCATTTCGCGGACAGCAGGTATTCTATCGTTTTGAAAGAACATATGCTCTGTTCTGCAAAGCCCTATGCCTTCCGCGCCAAAAGCTCTTGCAACTTTTGCATCTCTTGGAATATCCGCATTTGTCCTGATGCCAAGCCTTCTTATTTCATCCGCCCATTCAAGAAGGGTGGATAAATTGCCTTCAAGACCTTTTGGCTTTATGGTTTTGATATTTCCAACGAAGACTTCACCAGTTGAACCGTCGATGGATATCCACTCTCCCTCCTTAACAGATGTATTTGCGACATGGAACTCTTTGCTCTCTTCGTCAACATCTATGGCTTCACAACCAACCACGGCACATTTCCCCATACCCCTTGCGACAACTGCAGCATGCGAAGTTCTCCCACCACGAGCAGTGAGAATTCCTTGAGCAGCTACCATTCCAGCAACGTCTTCAGGAGAAGTTTCCGGTCTTACGAGTACCACAGGTTCATTTGTGCCCATTTCTTCGGCGAGCTTTGCTGAAAAAACAACCTTTCCAGCTGCAGCTCCTGGGGAAGCTGGCAAGCCTTTGGCTATAAGCTTGTTTTCTTCGATAACCCTTTTCTTTTCGTGAGGGTCAAACATTGGGTGAAGGAGCTGATCGACATGATCTGGAGTTACCCTCATGACGGCTTCTTCTTTTGTTATGAGCTTTTCATCAACCATATCAATTGCAACTTTAACCGCGGCCATTGCCGTTCTCTTAGCAGAACGTGTTTGAAGCATGTAAAGCTTTCCTCTTTCAACGGTGAATTCAACGTCTTGCATGTCTCTGTAATGATTTTCAAGAACATCAAAGATTTTGAAAAGTTCGTTGTAAGCTTCTTCAGAAACTTTTTTCAAACCTTCAAGGCTTTCGGGAGTTCTTATACCGGCAACAACATCTTCACCTTGAGCGTTTCTCAAAAATTCCCCGTATCTGAGTTTCTCGCCGGTAGATGGATCTCTTGTGAAAGCCACACCTGTTCCGCTGTTGTTCCCCATATTCCCGAAGACCATAGAAACAACACTGACAGCCGTTCCAAGAAGTGCATCTTCCGGTATCTTATTCAACCTCCTGTAATCAACGGCCCTTTTGTTCATCCATGAACCAAAAACGGCATCTATGGCCACCCATAGTTGTTTCAGCGGATCTTGAGGAAATTCTTTTCCCTCTCTTTTATAAAGTTCTTTGTATCGCTCAACAAGTTCTTTCAAATCGTTTATCGTCATATCGGTATCAAGTTCTATGTCATGTTTCTCTTTTATGGCTTCTATTTCTTGTTCGAATTTCTTATGTTCTATTCCAAGTGCCACATCACCAAACATTTGAATGAACCTTCTGTAAGCATCGTACGCAAATCTTTCGTTGTCTGTAAGTTTTGCGAGGCCAACGACGCTCTTATCATTCAAACCAAGATTGAGGATGGTATCCATCATTCCAGGCATTGAGATCGCTGCACCAGATCTAACAGAAACGAGAAGGGGATTTTCGACATCCCCAAACTTTTTTTGGGAAGTTTCTTCAAGTTCAGATAAGTTTTTTTCGACTTCTTCTTTGAGTCCGTCAGGGTATTTTTCGGAGTGCTTGTAGTAATGGTTACAAACCTCCGCGCTTATCGTGAATCCTGGTGGAACAGAGATGCCTAAGCTGGTCATTTCAGCCAAGTTAGCACCTTTTCCGCCAAGTGTGTTTTTCATTTTAGCGTTGCCTTCCGCTTTTCCGTTTCCGAAAAAGTACACGTATTTCTTCAACATTTTTTGCACCTCCCGATTCGTTAAAAAATAAGCTCCGCTCACTGCTGAGCGGACAAATGTTTCTTTGCAATCTCAATGTATGAATTGAATATATCCGGATCTGACACGGCCATTTCAGAGAGCATTTTCCTGTTAATAGCCACTCCAGCTAGATTCAATCCATGGATAAGATCGCTGTACTTAACACCTGCATTTCTTGCTGCTATGTTTATTCTCGTTATCCAAAGGGATCTCATATCTCTCTTTTTGAGTTTTCTTCCTTCATAAGCGTAAACGCCGGCTCGTGTTGTGGACTCTTTCGCTAAATTATACCTCTTACCTCTTGCACCACGATATCCCTTTGCGGCCTTGAGAACCTTGTTATGCTTCCTCTTTTTTACCGTACCTCTTTTGATTCTCATCTTATTTCACATCCTTTTGTCAAATTCCGAGGGCTTTTTTGATTCTTCTTTTATCAGATTGCTGAAGCTCTGAACCAACATCAAGCCTTCTCTTTCTGGAAGCACTTTTATGATAATTTTTATGACTTCTATTGGCAGATTCGTGTAAAATCTTCCCATTTTTCGTCACTCGAAAACGCTTCGCGACGCTCTTATTTGTTTTCATTTTGGATTTCATTCATTTTCATCCTCCTTAGCAGAGATCTTCTTAGGCTTTAATCCCATTCTCATATCTCTCCCCTCAAGAAGTGGAGGAGAATCAACTTCTGCAATGTCCTGAAGATCTTTGGCTATTCTATCAAGAATCTCTCTTCCTTTATCCGTGAAAGCCATTTCACGACCCCTGAACATTATCGTGATCCTTACTTTATTTCCACCCTGCAAGAATCTTTTGACGTGAGAAAGTTTTGTTTGATAATCGTGTTCATCGATCTTTGGTCTGAATTTCATTTGTTTCAGCACATTCGTACTGAGTTTGGTCTTCTTTTGTTTCTTACTTTGTTCGTACATGTACCTTCCAAAATCCATTATCTTACAGACTGGTGGATTTGAGTTTGGAGATACCAAAACAAGATCTAAACTGTACTCTTTTGCCTTTTCAAGCGCCTCTCTTTTGGACACAATTCCGAGTTGTGCCCCTCTGGGGCCTATTAACCGAATTGTAGAATAACGAATTTCCTCATTTTTTAACGGTCCTGATTTTTTTATACCTATCACACTCCTCTACAAAAAAAATAGGTGGCATCACGCCACCTTATCCTTTCAAACGAAAGAAACACTTTACATCGACCTCTTCCCCGAAGGTGGAGGTGAGAAGCGGCGGCTTCTACTTTGAATGGTGAGCCATGCAGGGTTCGAACCTGCGGCCTACTGATTAAGAGTCAGTTGCTCTACCAACTGAGCTAATGGCCCATTACGACCAACAACAATATTTTACAACAAAATTCGTAACGTGTCAAGAGAAGACGTTGACTCATATCACTTTGATTCCGTTACATTCATGCACAATCGGAGTATATAATGCAAACAAGTGCATTTACTCGAGGTGAATTCTATGAATAGAGAAGAAGATGTTGAAAGGAAATTGAATTCTATCAAAGAATATACAAGGGAGCGCAATGCTGAAGGAGCGTTAATTACAAGTGTAGAGAATTTTTCGTGGATAACTTCTGGAGCCCGTTCTTACGTTGCTTTAAGTGATGAAAATGGTATAGCTTCGGTGTTTGTGACGAAGGATAAGTCCTACGTTATATCGCAGAATCCCGAAACGGAGCGTTTGAAACGTGAAGAACTCCCGAAAAATTTCTTTGTTGTAGAGTATCCTTGGTTTGCAAAACTCGATGATGTGATTTCTCAAATAGAGGATGGCAATAAAATTCTTTACGAAGAGGATCCTAAGTTCAACAATTTTTTGCTCAGAACCAGAACAAGGTTAAGCTCATACGAACAAGAAAAATATGCCCAAGTAGGAGAGAAAGCGGCGCGTGCCCTTGAAAAAGGAATGAGAAGTCTAACTCCAAAAATGACGGAAATTCAGGCTAAAGCCAAGATAGAAGGTGAACTGTCAAAAAAAGGATTGGACGTTCTCCTCGTGCTGGTATTCGGTGAAGAAAGCCGCTTGCTTTACAGACACAATCTGCCTCGGAATGCCGAAATCAGAGATAAATGTCTTGCCTCAGTGTGCGTGAAGATGTATGGACTTGTCATATCGGCTACCAGAGCAATTGAATTCAAAAGAGACGGAGAGTACGAGAATCAACACAGAGTAAATGCTCAAATAGACGCTGAGATAATAAACGCTTCTTTTGAGAAGTCTTCGATGTCTCAAATTTTTTTCGCTATAGAAAAATCTTACGAATCATATGGATATCCCGAAGAATGGAAACTACATCATCAAGGCGGCGTAACAGGTTACAGAACAAGAGAATTCGTTGCAATCCCACACTTTCCATTTGGGACAGAAAAAGGAATGGCCTTTGCTTGGAACCCAACGATTACCGGAACAAAATCAGAGGACACTTACGTTCGCACAGAAAAAGAAATGAAGTTGCTGAGTGTCAACAACCGTGGAAACTGGCCGTATTTGAAATTTGAAATAAACGGCAAAAAATACAAACGACCCGATATTCTCATTCTTTAGCCCTTGCCGTCTCCACTATTTTCTGAAGTTTTTGAATGGTTTCGTCGAAGGGAGCGGATTCATCAACGGACTGCCTTAAAAACTTTTCTATTTCGTCGTGAATCTCTATAGAACGGTCTATTTTAGGGTCCGTCCCTTTCTTGTAAGCTCCAATGCTTATCATATCTTTTGAGGAATTGTAAGTCGACATGAGTTCTCGTAAAAACATGGCGCTTTTCATGGTTGAAGGATCAACAACAGATGGCATAACCCTGCTGACACTTTTGAGAACATCGATGGCTGGATAATGGTTGGCATTGGAAAGCTCTCTTGTAAGAACGATATGACCGTCTAATATTCCACGTGCGGTATCGCTAACAGGCTCGTTTATATCGTCTCCCTCGACGAGTATGGTGTATATACCGGTTATTGACCCTTTGTCTGAATTTCCAGCACGCTCGAGAAGCTTTGGAAATAAAGCGAACACACTTGGAGTGTACCCGCGCGTTGCTGGAGGCTCGCCTATGGCAAGTCCCACTTCTCTTTGGGCAAGTGCGAATCTTGTCAATGAATCAGCCATTAGTAAAACATCCTTGCCTTGATCTCTGAAATATTCCGCTATCGCGGTGGCGGTAAATATTGCCTTTACTCTTACCAATGCCGGTTTGTCACTCGTTGCCACCACCACTATGGATCTTTTCAAGCCACTTCCAAGATCTCTTTCTATGAATTCCCTAACTTCTCTTCCGCGCTCACCAACCAAACATATGACATTCACATCTGATTCGGCATTACGAGCGATCATGCCCATCAAGGTGGATTTTCCAACACCACTTCCAGAAAAAATACCTATCCTTTGGCCTTTTCCGATTGTCAAGAGTGCATCTATTACCCTTATGCCAACTGGAAGAGGTTGAGTTATCATCTTTCGTGTTATGGGGTTAGGTGGCGGGGCGTTCAAAGGATAAGATTTGTATGAGGTTAAAGGTTTCCCATCCAATGAATTTCCAAGACCGTCTATGATCCTTCCAAGCACTGAATTACCTACAGGAACTGAGAGCCTTTCGCCTGTAGACATTATAGGAGCCCCAACCGACAACCCTTCAGTATCGTTTAGAGGCATCAAAATCACTTTGTTTTCCTTGAATCCAACTATTTCTGCAAGAACTTTACCTTTAACCGTGTCTATTTCGCACAATTCTCCCAACGGAGCATTTGGGCCTACCGATTCTATCGTCAAACCAACGGCTTTGTCTACACGTCCCATGATTTTCCAAAGTGCCCCATTTGCCACTTCATCTTTTAGCTTACCGAGAATATCTTTTATGTTATTTTTATCGTTCATGAGGAAATTATAACACCATTGATTCCGTTCAACTATTCAACATGAATATCCACAATTTCGTCGTCAGTTTCAACATGTACTCCGCTTTCTTCCACATCCTTCAAATCCATATCTATTCCTTTATCCATCACAAATTTTCTCAAAAAAATTTTTGCCATTCCCAAAGGGATCGTTATATTTGCCTTTTCCCCTTTTTTACTCTTAGGAACTACGCGGATTACAAGCTTTCCTTTTTTTGACTTGTGAACGTTGACCACGTTTTCCGTCGTTTTATCGGTTAATGCTTTTATCAATTCTGTGGCTTCGTCTGGAGTTACGGTTCCATCTTTTACCATATTCATTATGTTCAGAATAGATTCTTTATCCATGATTAAAATCGCCTCCTATATTTCTTTCATTCCTGGCACAAGATACATGAAAAGCGAACCAACTGCTACCATTATGCCAAGCACAAGAAATATCACCTTGTTGGTTAAAATTGCCGATACACCTCCAATTAGAGCGAGAGATATTGGCTGTAAAACGGTACCAAATGTTGTAAGAACGCTGAAAACTCGCCCACGTTTTTCATCTGGAACAATTCTTTGTAAAACGACCATGAAAAGCACATCTGAAATTGAAATGCTGATCCCTATGAGTAGGGATAAGATCAAAAAAGCGATAAGACTTGGGGCAAAACCCATTACCGAAAAGAAGGCTCCAGCCACGAACATGTTCAGGATTATCACATTGTGCTTCTTTTTTAGCTCTGGAAGGATTGAAAGCGATCCGGCACCGATTATCATTCCCACTGCAAATGCGCTGACAACATACCCAAGCTCTAACGCGCCAAGACCGTAGATGACTTTAACCTGTTTGGCTATGAGAATATCTATTGGGGCAAAAGCGAAATTCAAAAGTGATACTATGATCATGGTCCAAAATATCAATTTCTTGCTATACGTGAACTTCAACCCTTCTTTGAAATCGCCAAGGAAAGATTTGATCTTCTCGGATTTTCTGAAATTTTGCCTGAAATTTATGAAAAGTTCCGTAAATGCTGACACAAGAAAGGATATGCCGTTCACAGCGAAAACAAAAAACGCTCCAAAGAATCCGACTAAAATTCCACCAATCGCGGGCCCTATGATCTGTGTGAATTGCATTCCTGTTTGAAACAAGCTGTTGGCTCTTGTCAAATGCCTATCAGGAACTATGTTGGGTATTGTAGCTTGCAGAGACGGTCTGAAAAAAGCGGCTCCAGCTCCCATAAGGGCGGCTATGGTGTATATCCACCAGGTGGTCAATTGATTTGTGTATGCAAGGTACGCCATCCACAATATCAGCCCTCCCCTTGATGCGTCTGAAAGCACCACGATCGCTTTCCTGCTTATTCTGTCAACGAGCACACCCGCAAATGGTCCTATCACCGCAACTGGTATCATGTTAGAAGCGAACATCCATCCCATAACGATACCAGATTGGTCCGATGGAAATTTTTCCAGGATCCACCACATCAACGCTATATATTGAATGGAATTTCCTGTGGCAGAAACCATTTGGCCTAACCATAAAAGCACGTAATTTTTGTTGAAGAGTTTAGTTGGTAAAGCTGGAATTTTTGATGGGCTTTCATTTGACATATTTTTTTCCTTCCCTTTGGAATTTGCCGTTTTGTCTAATCCTGCCAAAAATCGAATTTGCGACTCTTCTTAAAGAGTATATGAATTCCTATACCGATGAGATAGGAAGCAACGAGTGCCATGAAAACTTGTCCTCCCGTCGTTTGAAGTCCAAAAACCTTTGCGAATAGAAAAATAGAAAAAAGTATTCCTCCTATTCCTACCAAGCTTCCCTTTACAACTTCCCTTATGCCTTCAACGCCGAATATGATCGCGAAAAGTACGGAAACGAATATTCCAAAGGTCATGTTCATCATCCCAAATATGGAAAGAAAACTCAAAATTCCTACCAAGATCAAAAATATGGAAAACGCTTTCATTTTCTTTTCTCCTTTTCAAAAAATTTCTTTATATCCTCTTGAGAGTACCTGAGAGTGTTCATTAACTCCTTGACTTCATAAAGTGTTGCTCTCTTTGATTTGAGTATTTCTTTGAAAATCCCTTCATTTTCGTCGGAATTATCTTTTGAAAAATTAATCTTTTCTCCTTTCCCGAAATCGATCTTAGCGTCACCTGACACACTTTTGAATTTCAAGATGGATTTTGGCTTTTCACCGATGTCAAAGGAGCCATTTCGCATTTTGGAGGGGAACCTTCTACCGTCTGCTTGAACATCTCCACTCACAGTTGAAAATTCAACGTGAATTGATGGGCGAGAAGAGTAAAGAACTTCTACATCGCCGGAAGTCGTTTTGACTTCCAAAGATCTCATGTTTGCATTCACATGAATTGCTTTTATATCCCCTGAGACTGTTTTGAAATAAGCTTTTGAAAAGCTAACCTTTTTTATTTGGATATCTCCAGAAACCGTATGTGCTTCAACATCTTCTATTGGCGATGACGTTTGAAGAATATCAACATCTCCGCTGGTGGATTTGAGGAAAATTTTCTCGAATTCTCCATTTGAAATTCTTAAATCTCCTGAGACGCTTGTGATCTCCAATTTTTTTAAAGTGACATCATCAACAAGTATGTCACCTGATGTCGTTTCGATCACCGAAGAAACGACTTTTGGGATGCCGATTTTAGCCCTTAAAACCTTTACTCCAGGAAAAGTTGCTCCAAATAGAGAAATGGAAATCGATCCACTGGAAATGAAAGAAAGATCTAATATATCCCCACGAACTTTTACCTTTGGCTCATACTCTTCAACATCTTTTTTGAATCCAGATAGTTCTACTTCTATGGAAATTCTTGGTTCATCCAAAGATACGATTTTAAGATCAGTTGAGATCATGTGAAGGGTGATACTTTTAATATCTGGAATGTCTTTTTCAAAATTCCTGATTTCCTTCATTCTTTTTCTCTCCTTTCAATATGGATATGGCGGCGGCGGCATCTATTTCACCGTTCTTCACCTTCTCAAGGATCTCACGCTCGTTTATTTTTTCTTCATCTGCTACATCGTATCCAAGAGCCTTTACAATATCATTTAATCGGTTTCGTGCCGTGGGATAAGATATCCCGAGTTCCTTTTGTACCTCGCTTAGATTGCCTCTGTTTTTCAAAAAGACCTTTACGAACTTCATCTGTTCTTCTGAAATATTGAAAATTTCGTCCATTTCAAACCTTCCGGTGACTCCTGTGCCACAGACAGGGCATTTTAAAGTTATAACGTCCATTTTATGTCCGCAAGCGGGGCAATGGATTACCACAGACATTTCACCACCTCCTAAAGTTTTAAGAATTTTTGGGACAGAATCACGTACGCCTTAGTGCATGTCGGCGAAACTACAGCGTTTGTTCTCTCATGATATTTGATTTGGCTATCTTTTGGATTTTTGGCAATGCGGTGTCTTTCAAGTAATTCTATCATCTTTGCGGCATTTTTCACGCTCGTCTGACCACTTTTGACCATGGTTAACACGCCTAACAAATCGGTTCTTTCCATGAAATACATCTCCCAAAACGTGATGAAAAATTATTGTTTTTTAATTAATTTTATTGAAGTATAAATCAAAAAAATTGATTTGTCAAGCCATAAACATAAAAATATATAATTTTTTGAAAAATATTTTGAAAGATCTTCAATTTCTGATTGAAAGGAATTTATGATAAAATGCAACTGGGGGCGAAATGGTTTCGACGGGGTGTATAAGTCGTGAAAAGCGAGCCGAGGGTGCCTGCCTCCTCGTGAAAAAGGCGGAAAGAAAAATAAACGTCAATAACAATTACGCACTTGCTGCTTAATAGTAGATAGCAGCCGCTTCCCTTTTTTTGATTGGAGAAAAGGACAAAGCGTCAAAAATTCAATCTTTTCCGGTCAGAATTGCTCTTGGCTGATTCGGAGAGATCAAGAGAGCTAAGGTGATTCGTACCGTGTCCGTGTGGGACGGATCACGACTTTAAAGCACGGACTGCGCTCGGAGATGTTCATGGAATGTACACCTCGGACACGGGTTCGATTCCCGTCGCCTCCACCAGAATATGTATTCACTGTTTTTTGTGAGTGACCGTAAATCAGCCTTTTAGCTAAGACCAAGGTCACTAGAGAGGGGAATCAATGTGAAAAGGTATGTTTTTCTGTCTCTATTTTTGCTTATAAGCGTTTTCGTTTTCTCACAGCCTTCTTTTACGGTTACCGTCAATCCTCAAATTCTTCCGCCACAAGCACCTTTCACGATATATGTTGACTCAAATTCTCATAATCTCAGCGGAATATCGGTGGTGGCCACATGTGATGGAATATCCCAAACTGCTCGATCCTTT
Organism: Mesoaciditoga sp.; assembly: GCA_015491995.1. Classification (GTDB taxonomy): domain Bacteria; phylum Thermotogota; class Thermotogae; order Mesoaciditogales; family Mesoaciditogaceae; genus WGFY01. Next base: position 20,033 of record WGFY01000047.1, on the reverse strand, counting down.
CCTGCAGAGCTTATGTTTAGCGCTCCAACTCTGAAAAAAGGGCAAAGTCAAAAACGGTTGGTAGTGAAAGTGATGATATTAACCAAAGATGGAAAAAGAGTGGCAAAAGATGTGAGTGTCATCGTTTATAACGCTGCCAATCCGGTAATAACAATTGGAAAAGCTTCTCCATCAAACAACGGATACATAAGCAAAACGGTTTCTTTCCCGATAAAAGTCTACGCTGGCTTTGGGGTAAGTGAAGTGGACTTTATGATTGATAAAAGGGTTGTGAATTCTAAAAGTGAATTGTCCACACAGATGTTGGGAGTTTACTCGAAAACTTACAAGATCAATACGGAAAAGATAAAACTCACAAATGGATGGCATACCTTTTCTGTTAAAGTTATATCGGTTACCGGCCAAGTTTATTCTAAGATCACCAGTTATTACGTTAACAACAAGCCACCGATTATAAAGCTATCAAAGATCGCCAAATGCTTGGCGGCGGGAACTTGTGTACGCGTGAACACGAAAATTTTATCCCCTATAGGCGTACATGAAGTTGATGTGAATGGTCAGGCGGCAAATCGAAGCGGAAAGAACACTTGGAATGCTCGCATAACCACCCCTGCCACAACAGGAAAATGGATTTTAAATGTGGTAGCTTCGGATCTTGCCGGTAACACATCGTCTACAAGAGTTTCTGTGTATGTTGACGGTCAGAAGCCCACCGTAAGGCTCACAAAAGATGCCATTTTCGTTGAAGGATCTACATTTTTGAAACGTGGGGAACCGTTATCCGCGAAAATCTTCTTCTCAACCTTCAGTGAAAGATGTGGAATAAAACCAGAAGTGACTGTAAAATGGAAGAACTCAAAAGGGGAGATCGTATCAAAATCAATATCGGTTAAGATTTCAACTCCCGATATGTATACGGTTGAAGCGACAGTTATGGATTTGGTCAACAACGAAAAGGCCACTTTGAACAAAAAATTCTCCGTTAAATTTTACGATACGCCCCCTCAAATATCAGATGTTAAGATCCTCCCAGATAGTTTCAAAACAAAAGACGGTGAGATCGTGGTCAAACCTGGCGCTACTTTAACCGTAAAAGCCAAAGTGATAGATGCCAGTATAGGTGTTAAGCATGTGAGTGTGAATGGTGTTGATGCATCATTGAAAGACGGATCTTATTTTGTCAAAATTAATCTTAAAGCAGAGAAAAGCGGATTATACCCGTTGAATATAAAGGCAACGGATTATCTCGGCAACATTTCCAACAGATCCACATTTGTTTTCGTGGATGAGAACCCTCCAACGATAACATGTACACTATGGCCTGATAATTCTTTAAGAAACGGTGTATATTGGAGTAAAAGAAACGTTCCTTTCTACATAGGAGTTAAGGCCGTAACCGATTCTAAAGTTGATCCGATGGTTAAATGTGATTTAAACGGCAAATCGTTCTCAGAGGCCACATTGGTTTCGATGAGTGGCACGTACGTTTTAAGCTGCGTTGCCAAAAATCCTGTCAACGGTAAGTCGTCTAAACGATCAAAAACTTTAAAACTCGGATTCGATAACGTGCCACCTGATATCTCGTCAATAGATGTACCGGCAACTCTTGGTCCAAATAAACGCTTCAGAGTTTCTGTGAATGCAAGAGATGAAGGTATAGGTGTTAAGTACGTGAGAGTTAACGATGAGCTGATGAAAAACCAGGGCAAAGATAGTTGGTGTGCGACTCTGACAACACCAGATTGGAATACGAGTAAAAAATGGAATTTAAAAATTTCAGCCGTTGACAAATTTGGAAACGTTGAAGTCAAAAAATTGAGCGTTTTCATAGATGCAGGTTTGCCGACGATCAGATTTTATGTGGGAAACAAGGAAATTCCGAACGGATTCGAAGGAGTACTTTACTTCAAGTCCAAGCCCGTCCTTAAATACACAGCTTTTACCGATGGAAAAGTAAAAGCTGAAGTTGATGTGTTTTTGGACTGTAGTGAGGGTATTACACTTCCCTTAAAAATAAGTGGAATTCATTTTGTCAAAGCTGAAGCTGTAGATCCAATAAGCGGTAAAAAGGCGAGTTTCAACGCAAAGCTTTTCATAGCTGTGGACAACGAGCCACCTTATGTCGATATTGACTCTTCTCAGAATATAAACGTCACACAGACGAATCGTGTTAAAATCACCGTGAAGGATTCCCATTTGCGTTACAGCTCATTCGAAGTAAAACTTAAAAACAAGATTATATATTCCAAACTTTACACGAAAAATGAAGATGAGAAAGTTGTTGATCTTAAGAAAGTACTTGCGGGAATAAACGGACAAGATGTTGAATTGATCTTGACGGCAGAGGATCTATGTGGAAATATCTCATCGGTGACCAAGCATGTCTATGTTGATACAATGCCGCCTTACATTCAAGATGTCCATTTTGAGAAAGGCGAGTTAACCATCAAATTCAGCGAACCCGTTTTTGGAAAGCCGTATGTAAAAGTGGTCCGGAACGGAAAGATCATTTGGGATGGAATTGCGACCATATCAAATTCAGGGGATTTTGTGGTGGCAAAACCAAATGTAAAATTATCTTTTAACACTTACGAGGTGGAGATCAAAAATGTCACGGACAAAGTCGGAAACAAAATCGGTAACAATTTTGCGCCTTGGTCTTTCTAAGGCAACATTCCTTATTGGTAGTTTTCTTCTTGTATTGACGATGACGGCCTTAAGCTGGGGAGAGGTCCATTCCTTTGGAAATGGTCCCAACTTTGTGATTTATCCATCTGCTATCGTTGCAGGAAAAGGAAACCAAATAAAGTTCAAGATCATTTCTCCAGAAGAGGATGTTCAGTATGATGTTTTGTTAAAAAGCCAGAAAATACGTTTAAAGAATTCTGATGTTTTTAATTTGAACATACCGTTTGACAATTCATTTACCTACTTAACCGTTAAGGGAATAAAAGATTGGAGCATGTCTACGGCAACTCTGTTGATCCTTTCTCCGCATATGAGTAAAGTCAATACGAACAAGCAATTATCCATTTTTTTGCAGCCCATTAAAATTCCAAAGAATTTGTATATTTTTGTGAATTCTTCTTTTGGTAGGGAAAGCTTGAAGGTCTTTTTGAACACCAACAAGGTTGGAGATTATCAACTCTCTCCAACTGAGGATTCTGCAAAGATGTTCGAAATACCAATTGAAAATATAACAAATGGGATTTACGAAGTCAAAGCTCAGCTGTCTTTGATCACGGGACAAACCATTACAACGGCTACCACGCTGAGTTATACCTTAGACAAAACGCCTCCCAAGATCTCCAACGTAGATGTAACTCCCAAAGTCGTGGGTCCAAAAGGCGACTTACGAATTTCTATCTTGGCAACAGATCAAAGCGCTGTGAGGTCAGTCAGCATCAACGGCGTCAAAGCCACTTTGAAAAGCGGAAGATGGCTTGTAACTTTAAAAAAACCGTTCAATAAAATTGCCAAAAGTGGATATAAAATTTTGAATTTATCGATCATGGTAAGTGATACTTTCAACAACGCAACGACAACATCGGTATCGACAGATATATTCGTAGATGTTAACTCGCCACATTGTCAAGTCTTGCCTTTGAAGCACACATATGTGACTCCGACAACGGTAAAGGTTAAATTATGGACGGATTCAGGTGTTACTCCAATAGATGTGAAAATACTGTATGACGGCAGTCCTGCGGGAACAACAATAAGAATTGATCGGGTTGGCGAACATATTTTGGCGGTAAGCGCGATCAATCCGGTCAACGGTAAGATCATCAACGACCATTACAAGTTCAAAGTTGTGAAATCAGAAGCACCAATTCCTTTTTGGGCACTTGTGATGTTTTTCGTTGGTACACTTGTGCTTTTGCTGTTCACACTTCATTGATTTCGTGATTTTCTGCCGTTCCCTATCATAGGTGTTGAGAACGGCAGTTCTTCACTTAAAAGTTACAATTTCAAGGTATTATAGTGACAAAGAATGTTAGGAGAGTGAGGTGGATTTCTTAGTGAAGAGGTTCAGCGTGTTGTTGATTTTGATTTTAACATTACTAAGTGTCGGAATCTTTGCGGTGGCGTCGGTGGATGCAAATGTGGGATTGATCACAAGTAATCCTACACCAACCTATACCATAGGGATGACGATAAAATCCATAGGGGCTGTAGGTTTCGAATTAACGATAGAAGGGAATTTGGGAAGCAATTTCGATCTAAGCCAAGTTGGGAATGTTAAGAAGTGGAATCTTATGCCTTCTATTTATTTCTCTCTTCCAAGTGGAGAAATAAGACCTTACGCTGGTGTTGGTGTGCTAACAACTTACAACGTTTCTGATGGCAACTTCGCCCCTATTTCTCTTAGCACTTTGTACTATAAAAGCGGAGTTGATATATTCATAAACAGTTTTTCCATCTTTGCAGAGGCAAAAGGCTCGTTCACATATCAACCAAAATTTCAACTTAATGGAATAAAAGAATGGGTATTTGGTATTGGATTGGCATTCTAAAATGAAGAAGTTCGCACTTTTTTCAGTTTTGATTTTTGTCATATTATCCTTATCTTCATGTGTCCTTATAAAGGATAATGTGAAGCCCTTGATATCGAATTTCACAAAATCTGCCACTTTACTTTCACAAAAGAACATCTCTTTTAGTGCCAATGTGATAGATACAGGAAGTGGGTTAGAAAATGTTGTTTTTGAAATAGACGATTCACCACTTCCCACATTTAAAACGGGTACGTCTGTTTACGTGGCCAATTGGATCGGAGTTTATGGATCGTACAATGTAACCATTTTGGCTCAGGACAAGGCTGGTAATTTAGCAACGAAAACGGATACTTTTTTTGTAAACGATTCCACACCACCAATTATAGAATTTAACGCACCTAAAACGGTTGCCGTGGGAGTGAAATTTCCAATCGCGTTGAAGGCTTACGATATTCAAAGTGGTGTAAAAAGTGTTTCGTTAGAAATAGACGGTGAAAATGTTCCAATTACCAATGACGATACTATTGATTGGACGTTTTCAAAAATTGGAAAACATAAAATCTTAGTCACAGCCGTCAACGGACAAGGACTTGTGAATACGAAGAAAATTGACATAATGTCGATAAGTGCGAGAAATGCTCCACCATACGCACAATTCGTGAACTTTCCATCTGTTGTCAAAAGTGGTCGAAGTGCAACTTTCACGATTTATGCATATTCTCCAAACGGAATTGGTGATGTTGGTTTAAAGATTGATAAGAGTGAAAGAAAACTGTATGCTAACACTAACAACCTTTACACTTTTGTGTTGAAAACTGATGATGCTAAAAGCAGGTTGGTTCAGGCTACATGTACCGTATACGATGGTGTTGGAATTGAAAAAATCATTCATAAAGACCTGGTGGTGCTTTCAAAAAACTCTACGATTGCCGTCATAATACCAAAGTTCAGTGTAGACACCAAAAGGGCGCGAATACCTTTCTTCATTGCATCTTCTAAAAGGGTTAAAATATCGGCTTTGGTGGATGGAATTCCTGTGGATATTGAAGGAAGATTTCCACGAATGACAGCTTTATGGGAATCGTCACCTGGTAATCATGTATTTGGAATTGCTTGTGATAATCATGTTCTTAAGAAGATAAACTTTTCTTCCATCATTCCTGAAACAAGAGTTATCGGAGTTACCAACACTTCCACTCAAGTGATAGTTGAATTCTCAAACAAGGTGAAATTTTATGCGAATCCGGTGTTTGAAATTGATTTTATAGGTTCAACGCTTTTACTGAATAAAAAAGATGTAATTGTTGATGGAAACAAAGTTTTTATTCCTTCTTCAATTATTACAAAACCTTGTTTTGCAAGGATCATAGGATTGAAGGATTCTTACGATCGAGTTCTGAACTTTTCCTTTAAAATCAAAAGGTGAATCATGCAAAAAATTGACGATCAGAGGATAAAATATATTTTTAGGATGCTTCTTGACACTTATGGAGCTCAAGGATGGTGGCCTGCGTTTACTTCTTTCGAAATAGCCGTTGGAGCTATCTTGGTTCAAAATACCATGTGGCGAAACGTAAAAGTGTCAATCAAGAACTTGGAAAGATCAGGGCTTTTAGAGCCATACAGAATGTACATAGCTTCTCCTCAGAAAATTGCCACTGCTATTAAGCCTTCTGGTTTTCCGAGATTGAAAACGGATCGGCTGAGGAATTTTCTGAAATTCTTCGAAAAATTTTCCTTTGATTTCGAAGAGATGAAAAAACTCGATACGTATTCTCTACGTAAATCTTTACTATCTGTAAATGGCATTGGAAAGGAAACTGCCGATTCTTTGTTGTTGTACATATTCGGACGTCCTGTTCTGATAGTCGATGCCTATACCGAACGTTTCTTTTATAGGTTAGGATATTCATTCTCACTTTCAAAAGAAAGTGAGAAGTTGAACTTTGTTCAAACTCTTGGAAGTAAACCCGATGTTTTAGGGGAGTTTCATGCTCTTATAGTACGGCATTCCAAAGTCCATTGTAAGGTAAAACCACTTTGTGGGGAATGTCCATTGAGTGATATTTGTGGATTCGGTGGTGTAACTCATGAATGAACATTATTTCTCTGAAAAGCCGACAAGTAAAATCGTAGAGAAAGATTTTGAGATGAAGATCAACGATATGAAGATCGTGTTTAAAAGTGTGAGTGGTGTTTTTTCTTTTGGGAAACCAGATAGGGCATCGTTGACTTTACTTAAATATTTTCCAAAAGTACATGGAAATATTTTAGATATTGGATGTGGTTACGGCTTGATAGGAATCACTCTGAAAGTAACGAATCCAGAACTCAATCTTTTTATGAGCGATGTTAACGAAAGAGCAGTACGTTATACTAGAATAAACGCAAAAGATAACAATGCGAACGTCACTGTCAAAAGCGGAGATGGTTTTTCTCCATGGAGTGAGAAACTTTTCGATGTGATAGCGTTTAACCCTCCAATTTCTGCCGGGAAAAAAGTTTGGGTAAGACTTATCAACGGATCTTTGGCACATCTTGAAATTGGTGGAAAACTTATCTGTGTTGGGTTTCACAGCAAAGCTGGCAAAACCGTTGAAAGAGAAATGAAAATCATCTTCGGGAATGTGAAAACGCTTGTCAAAAGTGGAGGAGTAAGAGTTTATTCTTCAAGGAAGGAAAGATGATCGAATTTAAAAATGTGAATTTTAAATACGGCGAAGATATCGCTTTAAACAACGTCAATTTAAAAATATCAGAAGGAGAGTCGATCGCATTTTTGGGATTAAATGGATCTGGTAAAACTTCTCTTTTCCAAATGATCAACGGTCTTCTCATGCCAAATGACGGCTATGTTTCCGTAGATGGGATGAGAACAGATGAAGAAGAAAAGTTGTGGGAAATTCGGAAAAAAGTGGGAATGATCTTTCAAAACCCTGAAAGCCAAATTGTTGGGACAACCGTCGAAGAAGATATCGCATTTGGTATGGAAAACATAGGGGTCCCAAGAGTTGAGATGGTTAAAAGAGTTGACGAGGTTTTAAGATTTGTGGATATGGAAGACTTGAAAAAAGCGGAACCGTATCATCTGTCCGGTGGACAAAAACAACTTCTTTGCGTTGCATCGATCCTTGCCATGAAACCGAAATACGTGATCATGGATGAACCGACTTCGATGATAGATCCCATAGGACGTGAGAGAATATTGGCCACCATGAACGATATGAATAAAATGGGAAAAACGTTGATGTTCTCCACACACATTCTAGATGAAATAGTCGTGTCCAAAAGAGTTGTCTATTTGAGAAATGGGGAAATTGTGTTTGATGGGAAACCAATGGAAATCATGAAAAAGGTTAAAGAAGAATTTGGAACTTCCGATTTCATCGAATTCCAATATAGATTGTATCGCCATGGCTTCATAAAACATTTCATGAAACCAGATGAGTTAAGTGAAAGGTTGAGAGAGCTTTGTCGATAGAATTCAAAAATGTGAAGTACACATATGAACTTCATACACCCTTTGAAAAAAAAGCACTTGATGATGTCACTCTTAACATTTCGAAGGGTGAGTTTGTCACCATTCTTGGAAGAACTGGCTCTGGAAAATCAACACTTATTCAGCTCACAAATGGAATCCTTAAGCCCACGTCTGGAAAGGTTTTAATAGATGGCGTATCCACCACAAAAAACGATGCTTCCATCTTTGAAATAAGGAAAAAGGTTGGAATAGTTTTTCAATATCCGGAGCATCAATTCTTTGAGGAAAATATTTACAAAGAAATAGCGTTTGGACCTAAAAATTTTGGATTTGAAGGTTCAAAATTAAACAACACAATTCTTAAATCTTTGAACATGATAGGCCTTTCAACCAGTGTACTTTCAAAATCACCTTTTACTTTATCAGGCGGAGAAAAACGTAAAGTCGCCATAGCGTCTGTAATTGCTTGTGAACCACAGTACATAATCTTAGATGAACCGACTTCAGGTTTGGATCCTGCAAGTGTGAAGAATTTTGTTAAGACTTTGGAGAGCCTTAAGAAAATGGGGAAAACCATTATCGTGGTAACGCATTCTGTTGATTTTTCACTTCAAAATGCTGATAGAGCCTTGATCATGTCAAAGGGCAAGATAACATTTGATGGGAACATTCAAGGATTTGTGAAGTCGAGTGATTTTGAAAAATATGAATTGTTGCCTCCTCCCCTTTATCAAGTTGGACAGAAGATAATAGGATTCAACACGAAGAATGAAAAACTTGCTGAGGATATAAAGTTTCTTGAAGATGCTTTACAGCTGTGATAATGCTTAAAATATGACAAGAGAATGCACGTTCTTGATTTGTGTTATGATATTGCTGGATGAGTTTTGAGAAATGGAAATTGATAATTCAATGTGAAGGAGTGCTAAAGATATGGAACTAAAATCCTATATAAGGGATATACCGGATTTTCCGACGAAGGGGGTACTTTTCAAGGACATAACTCCCCTTCTAAAAGAGCCTAAGGCTTTCTCATTTGCAGTTGATAAGATGTCGGAATTGGTATCTGAATTCAAACCAAATATAATTGTGGCGGCTGAGGCAAGAGGATTTATATTTGCTTCTTCTGTGGCATACAAACTTGGTGTCGGATTTGTTCCCATCAGAAAGCCAGGAAAGCTTCCCTATTTTACAGTTAGTGAGGAGTACTATCTTGAATATGCCAAAGAAAAGATAGAAATACATGTTGACGCTTTGGAACCAGACAATCGTGTGGTTGTTACCGATGATATTCTTGCAACAGGCGGTACAGCGCTTGCCATGTCACATTTAGTTGAGAAATTGGGAGGAATAGTATCTGGTATGGTTTTTCTTGGAGAATTATCCTTCTTGGAACCAAGAAAAAAACTGAAAGAATACGAAGTCAGAAGTGTTATAACTTATTGACGGGAGATGATGAGTTTGAATTTTGATTTTACAAATGCTTTGGATTGGAATGTAAGTGAAGGTGTTTCCATTGATGATGTGAAATCTATCTCTGGGAAACTTCACAGCTTTCTAGAATCTTTCAGACAAAGCCCTCCTGGCTTTATCAAATCGTTGAGAAATTTGGATGAAATAGACGAAGTGATTAAAGCTGCCGAAGGATACGGCAATTTTGAGAATTTTGTGATCGTAGGTATAGGAGGATCTGCACTTGGTGTACAAGCCATTCAGACAGCCCTTCTACATCCATCTTGGAATTCGTTGGAACGTGAATCTCGCAGCGGTCACCCGCGACTTTTTGTCATAGATAATGTGGATCCAGAGCATGTTGCTTCTCTCATGGATTTGATAGATCCTTCTAAAAGTGTGTTCAACATCATAAGTAAATCCGGTTCCACCGCCGAAACAATGGCGAATTACTTGGTGATAAGGGGAGCGCTCGAGTTGAAAGGTTTGGACCCTAAGATTCATCTTGTATTCACAACCGATCCAAATGAAGGCGCTTTGCGTAAAATAGCGATAGATGAGGAGATTCCTAATTTCAAAATACCGTCTAACGTGGGAGGAAGATTTAGCGTTTTAACCTCTGTAGGATTGCTCGCTTCTGCGGTGATCGGTGTAGATGTAAAAGCTATGATCGATGGTGCGAAGAAAGCCCTATCCGATTTCATATCACAAGAGGACACACTTAAAAATCCAACTCTTTTCAATGCCGCTTTACATTATCTGTATTCCAAAAAAGGGAAACGAATATCCGTTATGATGCCTTATTCCAACGCTCTTTACGCACTTGCCGATTGGCACAGGCAACTTTGGGCAGAGTCTCTCGGGAAGGAAAAAAATCTTACTGGAGAGGTGATCAACGCTGGACAAACCCCAGTAAAAGCACTCGGAACCGTTGATCAGCATTCTCAAGTTCAGCTGTACATGGAAGGCCCCAATGACAAGATCATAACTTTTCTCAAAGTGAAAGAATTTAGGAGGAATGTGAAAATTCCAAAAATCCATAAAGATAAAAAAGAATTCGCTTATCTTGGAGGAAAAGATATGTCAAAGTTGATAAACAGCGAGCAAGAAGCAACAGCTTTGGCGTTGATAGAGAAAGGTAGACCGAATTTGACGATCACATTCGAAAAAATCAACGCTGAGGAAGTTGGGAAATTCTTCACTTATTACGAATCTCTTGTAACTGCCGTTGGGTATCTCTACGGCGTGAATCCTTTCGATCAGCCAGGAGTGGAATTGGGGAAACTCAACACATATGCGCTTGTGGGAAGAGAAGGATATGAGCTTCAACGTGAACACATCGAAGATGTTAAAAAAAAGTTAAAATATTTCATGATGTGAAGAGGTGATTGAATTGCGCGTGTGGAATTTCAAAGGGGGGATTCATCCTCCAACTAAAAAATTAGGGAAAAGATCTTCAATTGAAAAAATGCCAATACCACAAAAAGTTTCTCTTTTTCTTGCTCAAAACATAGGGAAACCTCCGAAAATAATCGTAGAAATCGGCGCGAAGGTAAAAACGGGGCAAGAAATAGCAAAGGCCGATGGTTTCGTCTCAGTCCCTTTGCATTCTCCAATAACGGGGCAAGTTGTGGAGATAAAAAAGCAAAAGCATCCGGTTACTTCGAGGCCAGCTGATGTAATTGTAATCGAAAGAACGTCTGAGGATGAGTGGATAAAGATTGAACCGGCAAAATCTCACGATCAATTCAGCAAAGAGGAGATCGTAAAGCGTGCTCAAGAAGCTGGGCTCGTTGGAATGGGTGGAGCGACTTTTCCAACACATGTGAAGCTTTCGCCATCCAAAAAAGTAGATGTTTTGATACTCAATGGAGCTGAATGCGAGCCATATTTGACGATCGATGATAGAATAATGGTGGAGTTCCCTGAAGAGATAGTCAAAGGCGCGCTTGCTTTTTCAAAAGCACTTGAAGTTGAAAATATCTACATAGCCATAGAGGAAAACAAGCCTTTGGCGATCGATTCAATGAAACGCGTTGCCTCTCCATTGGGAATAAAGGTTGTAAAACTTCTTACGAAATATCCACAAGGATCTGAAAAGCATTTGATATACGCTGTGACTAAACGTACAGTTCCATTGGGAGGTCTTCCCATGGATGTTGGAGTTGTGGTTCAAAATGTTTCTACGGCAAGAGCGATGTACAGAGCGCTTGAGCTTGGTGAGCCTTTGATAGAGCGCGGAGTGAGCGTAACGGGTGAAGGTGTGGAAAGCCCCAAAAATGTTCTTGTCAGGATCGGCACTCCCATTTCGCATCTTCTCAAACTTGCGAGGGTAAGAGAAGAATCATCTCGAATTATTTTGGGTGGACCGATGATGGGAATAGCGTTGAATGATATCGATGTTGGGGTGATGAAGGGGACCTCTGGCATAAGTGTTTTTACAGATGATATTGTGAAAAAAAGAACTGAAATAAATTGTATCAGATGCGGAAGATGTGTGGATGCTTGCCCGATGAATCTCGAGCCGTATTTACTTTATAAGTTGTTCAAGAAGAAGAGATTCAACGAAATGTCGGATTACAACCTGATGGATTGCATAGAATGTGGTTCGTGCTCTTATGTCTGCCCATCCAATATAAATCATGTCAAAGCTTTTAAAATGTCAAAAACCGTGCTTAGAGCTCTTAAGAGGTGATGAATGTGAAATTGACAACTGCTCCTGCACCGCACATACACGATCGTATTTCTGCTAGAGCTATAATGATCGATGTTTTGATCGCTCTTGCACCGGCGAGCATATTGGCCGTTTTCATGTGGGGATGGTACATGTTGCTTCTTGAAATCGGTTCTATGGTCTTCGCTGAGTCTATAGAGCTTTTCATCATGCGCGTTATGCGGAAGAAGAAGGAATTCGTGCCAGACTTTTCTGCATCCGTAACAGGTTTGTTGCTTGCCCTCAACGTACCAGCTGGTATCTCCTGGTGGATGATGGCAACCGGGGTTTTCATTGCCATCATCGTGGGTAAAGAAGTTTGGGGAGGAATAGGTAACAACTCTTTCAATCCAGCTTTGGTGGGAAGAATTTTTATGTACATATCATTTCCTGCCGCCATGACCGCTTGGCCAAAAACGAATTGGTTTAATTTCTCTCAAGCTGCCTATCATCTACAGACAACCGCAACACCTCTTGGGGAGATCAAAATGCATGGAGTGGCGGCAGCATCTAAGGATTTTCCGAATTTGATGTTCAATTCATTTATTGGAAATATTCCAGGATCGGCAGGCGAAATGAGTGCTCTTGCACTTATCTTAGGATTTGTTTATTTATGGTGGAAAGGTATCATTTCTTTTGAAATACCGGTCGCATACATAGGAACAACCTTTGGTATGTCTGCCATTTTTTGGCTTGTCAGTCCTAATGCGTACTCCGATCCGACGACTTCGATCCTCCTTGGTGGGGTCATGCTTGGTGCGCTGTTCATGGCAACAGATCCTGTTACAAGCCCAGTAAGCTCAAAGGGAAAATGGATATTCGGAATAGGGTGTGGAGCCATTACCGTCCTGATACGTTACGTGGGATCTTACCCAGAGGGAGTCAATTTCGCGATATTACTCATGAATGCCCTCGTACCTTTTATAGACAGAATTACAAGACCAAGGGTTTTTGGGGAGGTGGGCAGAAATGCTTAAACACCTTAAAATGGCGCTGATATTGACGATGTTGATGATCGTGATCGCTGTGGCACTTGATTCTGTATACATTTTAACAAAAAAACCCATTGCCAAATCAGATCTTAATGCAAAGCTCTCCGCGATCAAAAGTGTCCTTACGGATCCGAATACCGGTAAACTTTTGATAAAAGAAAGTGAGATACCTACATCTCTTAAACAACTCGACTCGAAAGTATGGAAATCGGATTCATCTGGTGTTCTGTATAAAGATGATAAAGTCAAAGGATATGTTCTATCTCCCGCGTACAAATTCACCACAAAAGATGGTAAAAATGCCTATGTGCTGGTTGGTTACGGTATAGGCTTTGGTGGAAGGGTTATCACCGTGGCTGCTTTTGTGAGGAAAGATGATGGCTTTTATGAAAATGCAATACGGGTTATAGATTATTCCAACGAAACTCCGGGATTAGGTGCGCAGATAAATGATTTGAAGGTGAGAAAGCGCTTTTACTCCATACCAAACTCCGGATTCGAAAGTGGATTGAAGGTTAATAAAGATGCCAATCTTTATCCGCTTAAAAACGGTTATCTTTCCAAATTGAACTCCTACAAATCAAAAGGCATTGTGGTTACAAGTGATGTGATGACCGGAGCGACCATCACTCCGCGTGCGGTTGTCAGCACACTCAACGCCATGTACGCATTTCTTAAAAAGGAGGCTAAATAATGAGTGACGACAAATCTAAAATTTCAAGTTTGAATGTTTTAACGGCTGGATTCATACGCCAAAATCCAACCTTTTCTCAAGTTTTAGGATTGTGTCCCACATTGGCAACGTCTACAAATGCTGAAAATGCTTTAGGAATGGGTTTGGCAACAGCCGGAGTGTTGGTGCTTTCGAACATTTTCATTTCCATGATAAGAAAATTGATACCTGATGTGATAAGAATTCCAGCATATATTTCCGTGATAGCCTCCTTTGTTACAATTGTGAATTTGCTCATGCATGGATATACTTATCAACTTTGGACGAACCTTGGCTTGTATATACCGCTTATTGTGGTCAACTGTATAATAATGGGGCGTGCAGAAGCCTTTGCCTCAAAAAATGGAATTTTGAAATCATTTCTCGATGGACTTGGGATGGGACTTGGCTTTACAGGTGCGATACTTTTGTTGGGTATAACACGCGAGCTGTTTTCTGTAGGGACGATATTCGGATTAAGAATTTGGCCCAAAACTTATGGAATGTTTGTCATGATGCTTCCACCAGGTGCGTTTTTGGTTATAGGATTTTACATGGCATTTTTTAAACATGTTACGAACGTTAGGAAAAACAAGAAAGTAAAGGGGTGAGCTGAATGGATGCTGCTAAACTTTTTGCGTTGCTTCTTGCAGCGATGTTCGTGAATAACTTCCTCTTATCAAGATTTTTAGGGCTGTGTCCGTTCTTTGGAGTTTCAAAGAGCATGGATACGGCGGTTGGAATGTCCATGGGGGTTGTATTCGTCATGCTTGTAGCAGGAATTGCCACATGGTTTTTGAACCTCCTGTTGATCATGTGGCACATAGAATTTTTGCAAACACTTGCTTTTATTCTTGTCATTGCGGCTCTTGTTCAACTGATAGAAATATTCATAAAGAAAGTTAATCCATCTTTGTACAGTGCCCTTGGTATATACCTTCCTTTGATCACGACGAATTGTGCCATTCTTGGATTGGCACTCATAAATGTCCAAAACAACTTTACGCTTATGGAGACCATATTCAACTCTGTAGGATCGGCGGTTGGATACTCAATGGCCCTTATCCTATTCTCTTCTTTAAGGGTTAAACTCGACATAGAAGAATTACCAGCCGCATTTGAAGGCATGCCAGCCGCTTTCATAACGGCGTTTATCTTGTCTATGAGTTTTATGGCATTTACAGGAATGATAAAGGTGTGATGGATATGCAAGTATTCGTTTATTCATTCATTTTGTTGGGAGCGATGGGATTCATAGCTGGATGGGGACTTTCTTTGGCAGCGAAAAAGTTTGAAGTGAAAGAAGATCCTCGTACTGAAAAGATCATCGACGTTTTGCCAGGTGCAAATTGTGGAATGTGTGGACATCCAGGATGTTCGGCATATGCGCATGCGGTAGTTGAAAAAGGAGAATCGTATGACTTATGTGTTCCTGGGAAGAAAAATAAAGTCGCCGAAAAAATTAAAAAAATCATGGAAGAAAAATCGTGATATAATTTCATGAAATGAAGTTTTACATTGGAAAAAGGAGGCAATACAAATGCAAGTTGAAGTGATCGATGTTAGAGCAAGAGAAGTCTTAGACTCGCGAGGTAATCCAACCATCGAAACCGAAGTTTTACTCGAAGATGGAAGTGTGGGGAAAGCCATAGTCCCATCGGGAGCCTCTACCGGTAAGAATGAAGCCGTTGAGCTTAGAGACGGTGGAAAACGTTATGGCGGAAAAGGCGTTGAGAAGGCCGTTTCAAACGTGAACAACGAAATAGCTCCAAAAATTGCAGGTTTGAACGCATTCGACCAAGCTTACATAGACAAAGTCATGATCGATCTTGATGGAACAGCGAACAAGAGTAAACTTGGAGCGAATGCCATTCTCAGTGTTTCCATGGCTATGGCAAGAGCTGTGGCCGCATACATGGATATGGATCTTTACAGATACATCGGTGGAACGAATGCCAAAACCATTCCTGTCCCAATGATGAATGTGATAAACGGTGGAAAACATTCCGATAGTGGACTCGATGTTCAAGAATTCATGATCGTTCCCACAGGCGCTCCGAGTTTCAAAGAAGCGCTGAGATATGCAGCTGAGACATTTCACACACTCAAGGGCATTCTTAAGGATAAAGGTATGGTTACCTCTGTTGGAGACGAAGGAGGGTTTGCCCCAAGGCTCTCCACCAACGAAGAAGCTATTGAAGTCATAGTCGAGGCCATTGAAAAAGCTGGTTACAAGGCAGGTAAGGACATTTACGTTGCCATAGACAGCGCACCGGATTCTTTTTATGATGAAGAGAAAGGCAAATATCATTTCGGCGGAGAGTACATAACGACTGATGAGCTGTTGGATTTTTATAAAAAGATCGTTGATAAGTACCCGATCATTTCCATAGAAGATCCATTCTACGAAGAGGATTGGGACGGATTTGTGAAGATCACGAAAGAGCTTGGAGATAAGATACACATCATTGGTGACGACAATTACGTTACGAATATAAACATTCTAAAAAAAGGCGTGGAATTAAAGGCTTCCAATTCGATACTCATCAAGTTGAACCAGATTGGAACTGTTACGGAAACACTTGACACCATAGAATATGCGAAAACGCATGGATTTACATGTGTTGTATCTCACAGGTCTGGTGAAACAGAGGATACGTTCATAGCCGATCTCGCAGTTGGAATGAATACGGGCTTAATCAAGACTGGCTCTCTTTCGAGAAGCGAAAGAATTGCAAAGTACAACCAACTTCTCAGAATTGAAGAAGAGCTCGGAGACGTTTCAGTTTACAGGGGACTTGATGCTTTTTATTCTATAAGAAAGTGAAATTTTCTAAGATAATCAAATTTCTTGTGAAGAACGGTCTGGTAATGGGCCGTTCTTTGCCCTACGATCCTGAGATAAAAGAGATAATTCAAGATTCAAGGGAATCAAATGAGTCTTCTTTGTTTGTCTGTATAAAAGGCTCTCTCTTTGACTCTCATTGTATCGCTTCAAAAACAAAGGCGGCTGCTTTTGTTTGTCAAAGCCCAATAAAAACAAAAAAACCTTTTGTCATTGTCAAAGATTCCCGTCTTGCGCTTTCTCTTATCTCTTACGAATTTTACAATCGAGTGTACGAAAAGTTGAAGACTTTTTCTGTAACTGGAACGAAGGGAAAGACAACCGCGATCTTCTTTTTCAAAAAGATAATAGAAAGTGCCGGTGAGAAATGCGCGCTGACTTCTACCGTTTTGAATTCAACTCCAAATTTCGAAGAGCCTTCAGAACACACAACTCAATCTTCGCTGTACACGGCTAAACTTTTGAAGAGAGCCCTGGATGAAGGTGTAAAATTCGCCTCTATAGAAGCTTCATCTCAAGGATTGGACATGAAACGGCTCGACGGATTTAGATTCGATCGAGTCGCTTTCTTGAATTTGACACGTGATCATTTTGACACACATATGAACTTTGAGAATTATTTTCTGGCGAAGGTCCATCTTTTGGATCTTGTTAAAGATGATGGAGTCGTGTTCGTGAATCTTAACGCTGGGAAGTGGGCAAATCGGTATGTGAGGGAAGCCCAAAAGCGAGGATTAAAAACGTTGACTTTTGGAGAAAATGGGAACATTCTGTTGAAAATAAAAGCCGAAAGTGATGAGGGTATTGAATTCACGTTGAAAGTTGGTGATGAAGAACACAGCTTCTTTTCTTCGGTGATCGGCAAATTCATGGCTGAAAACATGACCTCCTCAATATTGGCTGCTTCTTCATTGGGAATAGATTGGAACTCCATTGAAAAAGCAGTCCAAGAATTCAATGGTGTTGATGGAAGAATGGAAAGGTATCACGGAGATGAATACGATTTTTACGTTGATTTTGCGCACACGCCAGGTGCTTTGGAGGCAGCGCTCAAAGCCATAAAAAAGCTTACTCAGAAAAGATTGATATTGGTTTTTGGAGCGGGCGGCGAAGCAGATCGTGGGAAACGATCGTTAATGGGGAAAATGGCACAAAATTACGCGAATTTGATTTTTTTAACCAATGATAATCCCAAGAGCGAAAATCCAATGGTCATAATCGACGAAGTTGTGTCTGGAATATCGCAAAGAGACAAATTGCACGTCATTCCAAATAGGAAAAGGGCAATTGAAGAGGCGTTGAGAAAATGGGAGCCTGGAGACAGAGTTGTTATAGCTGGAAAAGGGCACGAAAAAACCCAAATCTTCAACGGTTATGAACTTCCATTTAATGACAAGGACGTGGCTTTCGAAATACTGAAGGAGATGGGAAAAATTTGAAGCTTTTCGAAATTTCTCAAATACTCCATGGAAGGCTGATCGGAGACGATAAGGAGACATCTTTTTTTTGTTCGGATTCAAGGAAATGTCAAAGTGGGTCGCTTTTTTTTGCGTTGAAAGGCAAAAAAACAGACGGTCATAATTTTGTCTGCGAAGTTTACAAAAATGGGGGATTTGCCGTTGTAAACCATGTGATAAAGGGATCTTCTCACATAGTGGTAAAAGATGTCCGCGCTTCTTTGATGAACCTTAGCACATGGAAGTTGAGAAAGACTTTCAAAATTGCGATTACAGGCTCAAATGGTAAAACTACCACCAAGAACATGATTGCTTCTCTTTTGGAAAATCATGGACGGGTGTGTAAGACGATTGAAAACTTTAACACAGATGTGGGTATATCACTTTCTGTTCTAAACGGTCCTAAAAATCCCAAATATTGCGTGATGGAAATTGGAGCAAGCTCTCCTGGGGATGTTGAAAGCGTTTCAAAAATATTCAAGCCAGATCTTTCTGTTATAACTTCTATAGGAAGTTCTCACTCAGCCTTCATGGATGTTGTAAGAGAAAAATCATCCATTTCCAAGGACACAAAAGGAGTCGTCATTTACGATGGTGATGAGAGGATAAAAGAAAAGATAAAAAGCAAGGGAAAAATCTTTGAGAATCACATTCGTGAAGTTGAATATAAAAACTTAAATACACTCGTGAAAATTGGAGATGAAGAAGTGGAACTAAATGGCATATGGGGAATCGGTCAGATAAAAGATTTGGAATTGGCGCTTAACGTGATGAATGAGCTGAAATTAAAATGGACTTCGAAAGATTTGAAAAAGCTTTCTTTTTCAAAAGGTAGAATGCGATTCGAGCGCATCGGTGATTATACAATCGTTGACGATACTTACAACGCCAACTTGGAATCGTTAGAAAATGTTGCAAAAGCGGCTTTTGATTTAAAAGGGAGAAATGTGATTTGGGTTTTATCGCCTATGAAAGAGATCAAAATCGACTGTCTAAGTGAAAAACTCATGAACATTTTCAAACGCTTTCGACCAAAAGATGTCTTTACGATCGGGGAGTTTTTTTATCCTTTTGGACGATCGTATGCGATTAAAAAGATCATGAAAACGCTTAAGCCAAATGATATCGTGATCGTTAAGGGATCAAGAGTGTGTAAAATGGAAAAGGTTGTTGAAGAGATAAAAGAGGCTTTAAATGATTGAAGCTCTTGAAACTTCACTTTCCTTTATCTTCACATTTGGGATTCTCTTTGTCTTCATCCATTTAGCCAAACGACGTGGTATGGTACAGCACATCCGCACTGAAGGCCCTGATATGCATAATTACAAGGAGGGGACTCCCACCATGGCGGGTCTTGTGTTTGTTCCGATCTTTGTAATCATCGCTCTCGCATTCGATAAAACGCCTCAAAATACCCTTTTGGCGCTTTCAACACTTGCTTTTTCGGCAGTTGGATTCTTAGACGGTGTGATCAAGACATTGAAAAAAAGATCGGAAGGGTTAAAACCGTGGCAAAAAATAGTGCTTCAGCTTATCATTTCAACCTTTATTTGCATAGCGGTTGAACAACTTAATCCTCATACATACACGATTGTTCCGTTAATTGGCCGATGGAATTTAGGCTGGTCTTACCCGATTTTAGTCGTGATCTTTCTAATTGGAATGACAAACGCGTCGAATTTAACAGACGGATTGGATGGTCTTGATGGTGGCGTTTATATGATAAGTGCAATTGGGCTGATGCTTTTTTCTGTTGAAAAAGATCTTCCTGTGAGTTTGACTCTTACAAGTTTGGGAGCAGTTTTAGCCTTTCTCTTCTACAACGTGAAACCTGCTAAAGTTTTCATGGGAGATGTCGGTTCTTTAGCGCTTGGGGGATATG
>WGFY01000046.1 GCA_015491995.1 Mesoaciditoga sp. | reverse complement strand
GGTTGTGGGATTGATGGCCAATCTTCTCCTCACAAGGAGCCCTGTCGTTGGATCTTTGACGTATATGTAGAATTTCACCAAAATCTGTGAAAGTAGCTTCCCCTGATTCGATGTCCAACCGAGAAGCGCATATCTGCCTTCGGGATGTGAACCCATTCCGTAAAAATCTCCCATGGTTCTGCTCTCAACTGATACGGAAAGGCTTGGCCCCGCCGTTAGCACTTGAAAGTTGTAAACAGCTGGTGGAACTAAAGAGCTCTTTATCTTCACTTGAAAAGTGTAACTGCCATCTGAAAGTTTTGTAAGGGTCGCGCTTGTGGCGGTGGTTGCGGTCCACGTCTTGCCGTCTATAGAGTAGAGATAGGTGTAACTCTTACTATCTAAGGATTCCCATTTGACGTTAACCGTGTTTTTGCCATAAAGACTGGTCGTGGTCAATATTTTGAGCGATGTCACGCTGAATTTCGTCGTGGCAATGCCTTCTTTGCCGGTTGTTTTGTCTTTCCCAACAACTTTTGCAGTGTAGGTGCCTGGTTGTGTCAAACTCGTTGAGAATTCTGTGAGCGCAGAGTTACTGAGTAACGTTAAAGGTGTGGAATTTGCCCTTGTAACCGTTAAGGTGTACCGGAGATCGCTTGAGCTGCCTGCCCATTTAAATGTTATAGGTTGGTTAACGGGATAAGCTGACACATTTGCCGTTGTGGGTGCTGTGAAATGAACTGTCGGAGCTGGCAACAGAAAACACCCGCTAAGCACCAAAGCGATAAATGAAGCGCTTAGCATCATGAATAACAACTTTTTCCTTACTTTCAATTCTTCCATCCCCTTTCTGATTTTCAAAACACGCACGAAAATTATACATCTTCTTAAACATACTGTCAACACTTGAATTTAAAACGAACGCATTCGAAAAGAAATTTAACATAAAACTTCGTACAGAAGTTGTGCGTATATTCTCGCAGTCATTAAAAGATCGTCAAGAGAAACGTGCTCATTTGGCTGATGCTCGGTAGCCTCTTTTCCTGGGAAAAGTGGTCCAAAAGCCGCGGCATTTGGAATAGCGCGGGCATAAGTGCCGCCTCCTATGGCGATCAAGTAAGCCTTTTGACCCGTCATATCCTCATATACCTCTGAAAGTACTTTCACTAGTTCACTATCTGGAGAAACGTAAAGTGGACCTTGGTGATGCTGCTTTTCAACCTTCATTTCATGCAGCGCTTCTTTAATTTGAGATTCAATCATATCAACGTTAAAAAATATTGGATATCGTATGTTGACAACGAGTTTTATCATTTCATTTGTGATCTTCGCTATTCCAAGGTTAACGGTCAACTCTCCAGAAACATCATCACGACCAGCTATTCCCATGGACTTTCCATTTGTTTCGTATCCGATTTTCTCGTTGATTTTTTTCAAATATCCGTTGAGTTCTTCATCATCAAGTTTTATCTTTCCAAGTAATTCAAAGAGTGCCGATGCGGCGTTGATCCCTTCTTGTGGCTTTGCACCATGAGACGATTTTCCAAAGGCTTTCACCGTCAGTCTATTTCCATCAAGATTCATCTCAACACGTGCGTTGTTTTGGGGCTTAAAGCTCTTGATGGACTCAGCGACTTTTTTATTTTTAATGTCGAGCGTTAATTCGGCGTTGGCGATGACCATATTCGACGCTTCCCCACCTTTTAAAGATATAAGTGTCGCGTCGCCATCAATCGATCTTGTACTTCTCACAGCCGATATTTCAAAGTTAACGATTCCTTTTTCGGCATTTATGATCGGAAAATCTGCGTCGGGTGTAACGCCCCAGCTTGGCATTTCTTCATGCTTGAAATAATATTTCAAGCCTTCCCAGCCTGTTTCTTCATTTGTTCCAAATATGATTCTTACTCTGTTGTTTGTTGGCTTGATTCCCATTTTTTTCACGGCTATCAAAGCGAAGAGCGCAGCAATCGTGGGGGCTTTATCATCTATTGCGCCTCTTCCCCATAGATATCCGTCCTTTATAACTCCTTCGTAAGGTTTGACAGACCAGCCTTCTCCTTCAGGAACGACGTCTAAATGTCCCAAGACGCCGAATAACTTTCCACTTTTTCCAAATTCTACATGTCCTGCGTAGTTGTCAACGTTTTGAGTTTTGAAACCATATTTTTCCCCAATGTTTAAGGCATATTTCAGGGCCTTTTTCACTTCGTTTCCAAAAGGGGCATCGTTTTTTGAGACACTTTGAACGCTTTTGAAACGTATGATCTCACTCGCACTTTTGAACATCTCATCTTTCAAAGAAATTACCATCTGGTCTAATTCTTTAATCATCATGTAGCCCTCCATTTTTAAGGATTTAATCACCTTTTTATATTCTACCATGCTTTGTGAAAAGAATTCGGAGAAAAGAAGTATGATCTTTTTCTAAAATTTTGTGATATAATCCATCCTCGAAAACCTTAATTGGGAGGTAATTCGATTGGACAAAGAATTTAGGGATGAAATTGAAGAGTTTTCCTCTTTGATAAAAGATCATGAAATTCTGGATTATTCTTCTCCAGAGGTCATTTGGGATGATGATAATGGCTACATCATCGAGAACGAGTCACAAGTTCTTGAAGATTTAGTGTTAAATGGATTAACACAGTCAGAATCGAAAACCATGCTAAAGGAATACAAGGAAAGCTTAAAAGAGGCGACTTCCCTCGTTGCAAAACTCATAAAAGAGAACGTGATTTCAACTGAAGACGAGATATGGAATTACGTAGACGAAGATGACGAAGATTTTTACGATGAAGATGACTGAAAACTTCGTTGGGTGATCATTTGTGAAAGCCAAAGATGTTAAAAAGCTTCTTTTAGAGGCTTACAGCATGCACGCTTCTGATGTACACCTAAGTGTTGGTGTACCTCCAGTTTTTAGAATATATGGCAAACTCATTCCCCAAGAATTTTACGATCCTTACACTCACGAGGAACTTGAAAGGATGCTAAATGATCTTCTTGCCACGATAGATATGAATTTTGTTAAACATGAGCTCGATTTTTCATTTGGATTGGAGAAACTGGCAAGGGTTAGGGGAAACGTGTTTTTAGAGCGAGGAAATATCGCCGCCGCTTTCAGACTTATCACTTACAACATAAGAAATTTTGACGAATTGAGATTACCCCATATGCTCTCTGATTTTGCAGATCGCGTGAACGGCATCGTTCTCATAGCCGGCCCTACCGGAAGCGGAAAATCAACCACACTTGCGACGATGATCGACAAAATAAATTTAGAAAGGCCAGTGCATATAATAACAATAGAAGATCCTATAGAATACATATTTCAAAACAAAAAAGCGCTTGTTCATCAACGACAGCTTGGCTACGATACAAATT
>WGFY01000045.1 GCA_015491995.1 Mesoaciditoga sp. | reverse complement strand
TTGAAATATTAAATCTTGTTACGCCATTCGCCGTCTTAGAAATTTGGTTTCTTAACTTATTATCTCTAAATAAGTATTTTAAAAAATCAGGATAAAATAAATTTTGATTCTTAAAGTGAAGACCAAAACAAAAACTATTTAAATAAAGAGGCTCATCAGTTTTTTGAGTTAATACAGATGACATTCCACATTCATCTGGTGTTTCTGATGACCCAGTAAATAATACATCACCATATTGAATCCTATTTTGATTCTCATCATCATTAATTTTTACATAAGTATCAACACTTATATCAACAGCAATATTTTTAAACACATTCATGTAGGTAATAAATTTTGCATTACCATCAGTAAAATCTTTTTTTGTTTTTCCTCTTAATCCCGCATAAAGATTTCCAAGTTCCCCCAACTCCTTAAATTCAACACCATCAGGACAAAGCTCATTAATCAGTTTTTCAACTCTGTTCATTTTATCAGCCATTTTGCGTTTCTCCTTCAAGGTCAGCAACAATTTCATCGATTTCAGCTCTTAATTCATTTTGTCTTTTTACAATCTCAGAAATTCTTTTATTCAACTCTTTAATATCGATCTTTTCTCTTGTATCTTTCTGCTCAACATAGGAAGAAACTGCTATATTGTAATCATTTTCTGCAATTTTGGAATTATCAACCAACTTACTAAAATATTCTTTATCCTCACGGGCAATAAAAGCGTCTAAAATTTTCTTAATATTCTCATCGCTTAACTTATTTTTATTTCCGCTGTGGACGAACTCCGCAGAGGCATCAATAAATA
Organism: Mesoaciditoga sp.; assembly: GCA_015491995.1. Taxonomy (GTDB): domain Bacteria; phylum Thermotogota; class Thermotogae; order Mesoaciditogales; family Mesoaciditogaceae; genus WGFY01. The sequence continues at coordinate 14,402 of WGFY01000045.1, read as the reverse complement.
GTGTTTTATTGTCTTTTTTACTTTTTTTAAGAACAATAATGCAAGTTGCAATTGAAGTTCCAAAAAACAGATTAGGAGGCAGTTGGATAACAGTATCAACATAATTATTATCTATTAAGTATTTTCTTATCTTTTGTTCCGCTCCTCCACGATAAAGAACGCCCGGAAATTCAACTATTGCAGCAGTTCCTGAAGTGGAAAGCCACGAAAGCATATGCATTGTAAAAGCCAAATCCGCTTTGCTTTTTGGTGCTAAAACACCCGCGGGAGCAAAGCGGGGATCATTAATCAGCAAAGGATTGTCCTTTCCTTCCCAATGGATAGAATAAGGGGGATTTGAAACAATCGCATCAAAAGGCTCGTCATCCCAATGTTTTGGATCGGTCAAAGTATCACCATGGGCAATATCAAATTTTGAGTAATTAATATCATGCAAAAACATGTTAATTCGGGCGAGGTTGTAAATTGTCAGATTGATTTCTTGTCCGAAAAATCCTTGGCGAACATTTTCTTTCCCCAAAATTTTTGCAAATTTAAGAAGCAATGAACCGGAACCACAAGCGGGATCATACACTTTATTTACTTCTTTTTTACCAACAGTTGTGATTCTATCCAAAAGCTCGCTTACTTCCTGAGGCGTAAAAAATTCTCCTCCTGACCTCCCTGCATTTGCGGCGTACATCGTCATTAAATACTCATAGGCATCACCAAAAGCATCGATGGTATGATCGGAATAATTTCCCAATTTAAGATTTCCAATAGCTTCTAACAATTGAGCAAGTTTCTTGTTTCTTTTTTCAACGGTATTTCCGAGTTTGTTTGAATTAACATCTAAATCGTCGAACAATCCTTTAAGGCTATCTTCACTTTCGGTTCCTTTAGCAGAAGCTTCAATATTTTTAAAAACCTTCGATAATGTTTCATTTAAATTTGGATCATTACGAGCATTTTTAGCAACATTGACAAACAATTCGCTTGGTAAAATATAAAATCCTTTTTCTTTGACAGTATCCGCTCGTCCAAATTCAGCTTCTTCATCGGATAATTTCGTATAATCAAAATTTGGATCCGGTTCATTTTCGTTAATATACTTAGTAAGGTTTTCACTAATAAAACGATAAAAAAGCATTCCTAATACATACTGTTTAAAATCCCATCCATCAACGCTTCCTCTTAATTGATTTGCGATTTGCCATATAGATTTATGTAATTCTGCTCGTTCTTGTTCTTTTGTCGCCATAGTTTGCACCCCTTATATTTTTTAATTCTTCTTCTGAAAAAATCTCAAATTGTCTATATATTATTTTTCATCGTACAACTTTCCAATATCCGCCTTTATCTGGGCCGATACGTTTTAGTCTACCCGATTTTTTAAGATTAGACAGATGATATTTTACCCCGTCTTCTGTGATACCGATTTTTTCTGCTAGTTCTTTTCTTGTGATGTAAGGATTCTCTTTAATGAGAGCGAGTATTTTCTGGGCAGTCTTCTGGGTAGTTTCTATGTAATTTTTCCCCATGCCTTTCTCAAACATTTGGCTTTCCTCTTTTCCATTATACAACCCCGAAAAATTAAATTTCCCCTTCAACCATGTATTCGTTCCCAAATGTTTTGAACTTCCCTCTTATTTTTCCTATCACAACGTCATTTCCGTTTTCGTTTTCAGATATGAACAACCCTTTTTCGTTATCGAAAGCCAAAAACATTTTTTCATCCTCGTTCGCCACTTTGTTAACAAATTCATCGTCGCTTGTGTTGAATTTCGAAACAAACACGTCTTTCAAATCTATGATAAATTCGACCATTTCTCTCATTTTATATACTCAACCAAATTTAGATGTACAGAAATTACCCCTTTACGATTTGAAAAGAGGAGCCTATAAATTTTTCTAAATCTGCCTTGCAACTTTCTTTTTTAACTTCGTTTTCAAAGAAGTTTCTCACTGCTTCTTTGAATTTGTGAAATCTATCGTAATAAATTCCTACTACCTTCTTTTTCGCGTATTTCCATAGTCTTTCTATGAGATTCAAGTTTGGAGAATACGTGGGAAGATATATAAGTTCTACTTCAACATTCTTTTCACGCTTTAATTTCTTAATGTGCGCTTTGAATATCTTTCCATGATTGTATTTCGCATTGTCCAAAACAATATGTATCTTTTTGTACTCACGATGACGCTCTATTATCTTGTCAATTAGCTCTATGTTACTTTGCTGATTTATGGGGCTTTCCTGTTCAACACAAATGGCTTCTTCTGTTTCTGGGTTATACGCTCCGTTAACGTTTACCTTTTGGCGCGATGTGTTTGTCTTGAATATCTTTTCTTTCCCTTTTCTTATCCAACCGTATCCAACTTTTGTGTTGTGTACGAATCCCGAACCATCTGAAAAATACACCGCTTCATCTTCTTTGCCTTTGCATCTTTCCATTTCATTCTCTATCTTTTCAATGAAAGCTCTTTGCACTTCTTCGCTCGGATGCTTGCCTGGAATAGCCCTTGGCTTTTTGTACACAAAGCCTTTCCTCTTTAGAAATGCTTGCATGCCTTGAGTTGTGTATTCAATGTCAAATTCTTCCTTCACCCATTGAATGACCATCTTTGAGTCTGGTACAAAATTCTCTTCTACAAACTTCACCGTAGCTTTTTCTTGTTCAGGAGTCATCTTGAAGTTGTGCCCTTCGTAGTGTTCGTATCTTAAACCGGATATACCGAACAATTTGTACCTTTCAACCGTGTTCCTTGCAAAGCTCTCTGAAATCAATAAAGCTTCACATATGTCTTTGTATTTCCATCCCTTAGCCCATAGAATGACACTGTTAATCCTAACAGCTGTTTTCTTATCTTTTGTTTTCCTGTGAAGAGCCATGAACTCTCTTATTTCTTCATCCGATAATTTTTTCTCCATGTTTATATCTTACCACAATATAACTTTTTTGAATTGGGTTTAGTATATGTCAGTAACGACCACCAAATATTTGGCGATGAAATTCATAGTTTCATCTGACGGCTCATCTAAAATAATAAGGCTTGCCGACCCAAGAGACGATTTAACGGACACGGATGTTCAAAACTTCATGGGTTTGGTTGTCTCATTTAACATGCTTTACACTTCAAAAGGCGCATTGTGCGACACCATAGACAGCTCTAACATAATAAATAGGAACGACAACGAGCTGTTCCACCTTGTTCAATGATTAACGGGGGCGAATGCCCCTTTTGTTTATCCTTGATATGGAGATGATCGAATGGAGGAAACTTTGAACATCTTAAAAGACATAAAGCTCGTCATAGATTCAGCTGTTGTGTTAGTTGAGTATTCAGGAGGTGGAGCAAACAAAAAGAAAAAGGTATTGGAATTGGTGAACGAATTGTTGGCGAAGCGGTTGACATAACGGTTAAATGGCTTAATAAGGATTTCCCACAAAAAAACGCTTTTCTTATCGTCAAGGGATCAGGATAATATTTCATTGGCTATTACATAGATCTGACGTGAAAGACTACAAAGTGCATGTAGACTTTTCACGCCTTTTGATCAAACCAGAGGTACGCTCCGTGCATTGCTCGCACAATTCAGATTGAACGTGGAGTATGTCATCCTGAACGACCGCAGGGAGATTCAGGAACTCTAAAAAAGTTGGAAGATAAAAAACGAGATTCCAAATCAAGTTTGGAATGACCCAAAAAATAAGTTTAGAGTTGAAAGTATTAGCTTTACGTCTCGCAACGGCTCAAAGCGAGCTTTTCGCTCGGCTCGTCTTCGCCACAGCCCACGCGCGTGGTGAAAAGAAGTTTATGTAATTCAATTACTCTTCTAACTCACTCAAACACGATCCGAAATAAAAGAACAAAAGACCCATTTCAGGCCTTTTGCTCTTATGACTTTTTTAAATTTTAGATCGCTTCAGAAAATCACGATCCGTGGTTTAACAATGGAGGCGACGGACAGCGCCCAACGCACTATCGAAATCAATGGTTTGAATAAATCCCACTTTTCAAACTTCCTTTTGAATGTCAAAAGTCCGCCCTAAAGGTTTTGCCTCGGATTTTTGAATGGTTGTTTCTCATTTTAACTCTTCCAAAATTTCTAAAATTTTCTTGGCTTTTAGAACTATGAGAGTTGCCAAATTTTTATCTATATCCGACCAATTCAGATCGTAGCTGGCGTAGTTTCTATATTTTCTAAGTTCATCCAATCCATCGCTGATGTATTTTTTGTTCTCATCTTTAGCATCATTGTAGAAAGACGCTGTTTCCATATGCACATTTTTCGTTTTTTTCTCTTGCAAACCGGCTTTATCTCTTGCAGTACAAAAAATTCCATAATAAGCTCTGTCTATGGCAGTTCTCAAACTTGCTTCATCTTCTTGCTTGATGAGCTCTTCAGCTAAAGTGATAAAGTCTTTCCAATTGAACATTTAAACGGGCTCCACTGATATTTTCAATCTTCCTTTGATCAATTTTTCTTTTGGGAAAAGCCATTTTTTTATAAACATTTCCTCCTTGTCCAGCATTTCCTGCATTTTGGAAGGAGAATTCATTCTCAGTTTCACAATTAAGAAAAGGGTTTCCCACTCTTCCTCAAAATCATGATATAACTCCAATTTTACTTCTATCACTTGCTCAAAGAAATTTTGTATTTCATGGTAAGCTTCCATAAGAACATCTACCAATTGGTTTTCTTTTATGAAGTTCAAGGTCTCCGTTTTATTTTTTATTGTGTACAAATCTTCCAAATCACGTATTGAGTTCTCGCTTTGCACAGTTACGGATATTTCATAATTTTCATTTTGAAAACTCGGATGAATTTCATAGTTTGAAACCTTAACGGATTTAGGCCTATCAATAAGAATCCCATTTTTATCAATTAAGGAAGGATTAACATTCATAATACTACCTCCTCCATCTATTTCTCAAATCTTCTGTTATGCTGTTTTCAAAGGTATTTTCCACTTCTTCGTGGGCGTGCTCCAAAAGAGTTTCAATTTCTTCTTTATCCATACTTTTCTCAAGAGCAAACGAGTAGTCAATATCCAACACTATAGAAATGGAATCTTCTTTGCTGGGAAGGGTTGTTCCTAAAAGCAAAGTTATTTTTTCGCTGCTTTCCCTCAATGGAATATCGATTTTAGTCACAAATTCCTGGAAGGTTCCAGCTTTAGATGGGAAATGAGGGTAGTAATTGAAATATTTGTTTATTTTAAATTCCTTGGTCTCGAATTCCATCTTGTTGATAAATCTCAAATGAAAGTTTTTAACATTTTGAGGATTGAATACTTCTTGGTATGCAAAAAGGTTATCGTTTATCATCTTTTTGAATTCTTCCCAAGATGTATAAGGCTTAAGTCGGTTTACAGCCAGCAAGTCTTTTCCCAATTGAACTAAGGAGTTTTTTTCTTTGTTAAAAAATTGCAGCATAAAGGCCACTGAGATTTTGTTGGTGATTTCCTGAGGCAAGCTCTGCATGCTAATTTGAGAACCGATCAAGTTCACTTTAAAGTTTTTCTCTGGAAAGTTCTTTTTTATCTTTTCATGAAATAATCCGCTAAGGGTTATGTCCCACGGTTGATTTGGGGTGAATAAAAACTCACACAACGCTTCAACTAGCGGTGGGTGTTGGTATTTATGACCCATTTCACACCTCCCGTGTAAAATGAACACTTGATGCTCTTTTCCTACTCGTACATGCTTTCAATCGCCATGAAATTCCATTTTTCAAAGTACGCTTTTTCATTATAGCAAATTAAGAGATGAATACTTCAATTTTTCAAAGAGCACCATACTTGTTCAGAATAATCAAAAAACAATCTTTTTAAATCACTTCGGTTCTACGTGTATGTACCCGCCTTTGAACAAAGTAACACGGTTTATCAATGACAATATGATATCTCTTTTATCATTTCTATCCCCGTCTAGCTTTCTTCTATATTCTTCATATTTTTGTCATATTTGTTCAGCCGTTATGTATACAGGGCCAGTGGCTTTCAGCTCACGGAGCCGGTCTTCTATTTTAGAAAGCTCTTCTCTCATTTTAGACGCTTCGTCGGTGAGCTGATCAGCAAGAGGTGAGCCATTAATGATAGCATCAACCGCATTTTTTATTTTTGTTTCGTATTCCTTTTTTTGAATTTCCAGTTTATCTATCATTTTCTTGAAGCTTTCATCTTGCAAGGCTTTTTCTTCGTTAAATGATTTTGCCATTTCCTCAAAGTTGATATTTTGAAGAAGTGTGTTTTTTATGTAGCCGATAACAAAATTATCGGCCTTATCAATGCTGATACCCATGTAAGGAACGTCTCTGGAATTTTGCCAGCGTGAACACACGTACCTGTTGCTCTTTCTTCCTTGCGGAACCATCAACGAACCACAGTCACCGCAATAAAATATGCCCCTTAGTAACGGTTTTTCAAAGTTCGTAACTCTTATTCTTCCCGTTTTCACAAGTCTTTCTTTAACTTTTTCATAAACTTCCTCATCTACAATGCGCGGAATTATCCCCGACACTTTTATCGTATCGTCCCTATGCATATGCCCATTGTTATGATTTCCCTTTCGAAAAACAAAAGTGCCTGAATATTTCTCATTGCGTATCATGTCAAAAAGTGTGGCACGTGTCCACAACTTTCCCTTTCTTGTTCTTAGTCCGCGTTTGTTAAGATGTTCAGCAATTTCCGCGTAACTATGGCCATCTGCATACATTTCAAATATTTTTCTAACAATCGGTGCTTCATTTTCATTTATAGAATAAATTTTTCTGTATCTTGACGCCTCTTTGTCTCTGATCTCGGTTACCGAAAAGCCGTATGGCGGAGTTCCACCCATGAAGTATCCACGCTGGGCCACTTTGGTTGTTTTGTCGTATATTTCTTGTTGAAGGTTTTCTATGTAAAATCTGTTTAGACCGGAAATTATCCATCTTTGGAATCTTCCAGCGGGTGTAGATGTATCTATTCTTTCCATACATGAAATAACAAAAACGCCTTTGCTTTCCAACTCCCTTATGATTCTTTGATCTTCTATATCGTTGCGAATAAATCTATCATATTTGTATACTAAAATGACATCGAATTTTTTCTCGAGAGCTTCGGATATCATCTCAGAGAAGTTTGGACGTTCTTTTGCTCCTGAAGCCGTTATTTTATCGTAGTATTTCTTTACCACTTTTAGCCCACCATTTTGAGCAAAATTTTCTATTATTTCGAATTGTGTCTCAATGCTGGTTTCGCTTTGGTGATCGCTTGATACTCTCGCATATGCGGCAGCGCGTTTCATGGCCAACTCCTTTCTTGAATTTGTTTATGATATAAGCCCTTTATGACTTTTGATTTTTAGCTTTGTGGTGTTCAATATCCAAATAAAGTTGCAGGGATATTTAGATACTAAGGCTTTTTCAAATTTTTACACTCCCTCTTTTCTATTCTCAAGATAATAAGCTGTGAAATTCCCAATTTGTAAGCGAGCATTTTTTGCGTTAACTATTTCTTGTTTTAGTTAACGCAAAGATTTTTGTGTTAGCTTTGGTTAACGCAAATCAAAAGGCACTTTTGCCTTCTATGATGTTGATTAAGCTCCGCAAAATATAAAGATTTGGCTTCCTTCCTTTTCCTGACGAAAACAACGTGATAATTTTTTCTTTCTCTAATTTTTTCAACAGCTTGTTTAGCGTTACTCTGTTGGTGATCTTTGTCATTTTCATTATGGTTGAAGAGTCTATTATGGGTTTTTGAAAAAATGCATCGAGTAACTGTATGGCAAATTGAGAATGGGTTGAAACGATGAACTTTTCTTTCAACTTTTCATATAGTTTCAAGATTTGTTTGGATTTTTCTATGTTAACACTTGCCTGCATGATTATCGCGCTTAAAAAAAATTCTATCCAACTTTGCCAATCTTTTTCTTTTGTAATTGATAGCAAGTGATCGTAATATTCATCTCTATGCGCTTCTAAATATTCACTCAGATAGAACATTGGGCGGCTTAATATTTTTTTAGAATATAAGAACAGTGGAATAAGCAAACGCCCAATTCGCCCGTTTCCGTCTTTGAAGGGATGTATTATTTCAAATTGAGCGTGAAGTATTGCAAGCTGGGTCAATTTTTCTTTGAAGTCCATATGCAAAAATTTTTCCCAGTCTTCCATATACTCTTGAATGAGAATTGGATCTGGCGGTATGAAACGAGCTTGGTTTATCGGCGTTCCGGAAACTCCTATCCAATTTTGCTCTTTACGAAATTCGCCAGGGTTTTTGTTTTTACCACGTACACTGTCGAGAAGTATTTTGTGAATACCTTTGATAAAATTCAACGATATATCTCGTTTGTCCAATTCTCTTTCTGCAGTAAGTAGGGCAACGCGATAATTTATTATTTCTTGTATATCCTGTTTTAGACTTTCTGATTTTTCTCCGTTAAATCCACTTTCATGTTCGAACACGTCGGTAAGTGAGGCTTGTGTCCCTTCAATTCTTGAAGAAAGCACCGCTTCATTGGTGGTCAACGGAGAAAGCAACACCTCTGGATTTATAAGGCTTTGAAGTAATCCATCGTAGCGTCCTATTTCATCATGCGCTTTGCTAATCAAAGGGATCAATTTTTCCCAATCAATTTCGCGCGGTGGAAGTTTTTGAGGTATGTATGGGTTGATTTTATTCATTTCAAGCGCCTCACTTTACTTGCTGTTTTATTTCAAGAGCTTTTGTGTAAATTGAAAGCTTGGTTTTTCCGTTTAGAATTCACACCATGTCCGAAAAATGTCTGATAAATGTCCGATATGTCCGATATGTTTCTCAGCGCAATGTGTATTTTCTTCCTTTTTTCTCTCCAACACTTTTCAATATTTTCTTGTCCACTAATTCGTGTAGGTCCCTGTACAAAGTTTTTTCAGATGCACCAGTGAACATTTTTTTGATATTCGACATGGTTATTTCTCCATTTTCCTTTACGTACAAAACGGCTTTTATCTGCCTTTCATTCAATCCCATTTCTTTCAACCGCTCGGCTGTGTAAATATCTTTTTCCAGGTACACGCAAAAGCCGTTGAATTTCTCTTCAAATTTCGGGAGTGGAAGACCGGCGGCTTTCATGCTTTCTTCCATTCTTCTAATTCCAGAGCCCAATTCTTCGATTAGCCCAAAAAGATACACCACATGCACGATGAGCGGATTTCTCGGCACGGATGGATGAATGCCTTCCAATCCTTTTAGCGTTATTCCTTGCGGAAGCTGTCCTGGATTGTAAAACCATATGTAGTCATCGAATACCTTGATCTGAGTTTGTACGTTACTCTTGAAGTAATCCCTGTGAATAAGTGCATTCAACAGTGCTTCTCTTATTGCAGGTATAGGATAGTCCCATATTTCTTCACGTTGAAGTTCTTTTATTTCGTAGCGCACGTTTATGAAGTTTTTTATCGCTTCTTCGCCATTGAAGAATTGAGTGAACAGGTTTCCATCAATGACTCTATCCCCAATTATGGTGTTATCTCCTTTGATACGCACAACACGAAGCACCGCATTTATGAAGTGTGCTTGTGGATCTTTTCCAAACAGCATTATCGCAGCGTTTGTAAGCTTTTCACCTTCCATGAGCTTAAGGCTCTTGAGCACCTCTTCAAGGGGAGTATTTTCATCTAAGGCTTTTATTCTTCCGAGTTCCTTCGCCATGCGGATGAATCGCTTAACCGTCTCTTCGTCTATCTCTTCTATTGAATAATCGTTGATGAGAGAGTCCCAATTCATATCTTTTTGAAAGAATTCTCTCAATTCTTCGCCTTTCATCTCACGTGTCGTGTTTCCAACACGTTTGTAATATTTTCCTTCAAATGATACGGGCACGTTCGATTTTGAAACGTGAATTTTCAATATTTTTCTGTCCGTGTTTTCAACGTTCAAAACCTCTATTTCAGGGTGAATCCCGAGCTTTCCAATGATCTTTTCCGTGATCTGTTCAAGCTTTTTGTTGGACAAATCTATACCTTTTTCTTCACCTTCATCCGATACACCAACAACGACGGTTCCGCCATCGGTATTGGCAAGTGCACACAAAGCTTTCAGCGTGTTATCTCCAAATTTTTCTTTGTAATCAATCTTTTCGCTTTCAAGCATTAGATGCTCCTTTTGTCAAAAAATGGTTACTATCTCAAATGTTCAGGCTTTCACTTTTCCTTTTTTTCGAGTGTTCGTTTTTTCTAAGGCGTCTATCAGGAGTTCTTGCAAGAATTCTTTTAAAGAGCACAATGTAAAGCAATTCAAGTTTCAAGATCTGAGCTATGTTTTCTCAAAAAAGAATATAAAAGGGGCGTGGTTAATCTTTAAATTAAATCTGTTTTCCTGCACGAATCTTATATTTTGTCATTTGAAATATCAAAGAACCTCTCGAAGAATTTAGTTAGTTTCTTAATAACACTTTCACGTTTTTTTGTTCTTATGCCATCTTTAGAAAAGCGAGAGACTTTTGGTAAAACTTTAGTTATGGTCGTTCCTGTTGTTGCAATATTACCATCTCTGAATGCATTTCGTATAAACTTATAGGTTTCATCATGATTGAGGTTTTCTTCTCTAATAATTTTCTCTAATTCTTCCTTTTTCCTTTTTTCTACAAATTTTATCCAATCATCATCTATCATCGAAAATGAGTCAAGGGACTTGATAAATTGTTCAATAAGGTCTTTTTTATTTCTTAGCTCTACACTTGAATCAATTGCTTTACTAATATCAATCAAAATTTCTTTATTCTTTGTATGATCTTCATGATATTTTTTAATCAGCTTTAAAATGTAATCGATATTAATCTCAACTTGCTTAATCAATTCCATTTCAAAAACGAGATCATCATTAATATTCTCTTTCTCGCTATTTTCGCTCTTTCTAAATTCGTTGTATAAATCAATGTATATACTATGGTAATCTTGGATATCTCTTTCTGTAAGAATCTCATTACCGTTAAACTCGTCAAATGTAGTTAAAATATTGCGTGCTCGCAAAATTTTGCCATAGAGCTTAATAAAATCCTTTCGATTTTTCTCTCCAAGAATCCTTTTTCCAAGAGGAAATTTGCGAGGAAATTTGCTTTGTAATTCTTCAACTAAAGTTTTATAACCCTTTACTTCTTTACCATCACTTTCATACCCGTTATAATATTCTTCGTATGTTTTCAATAGAACTATCCCGCTTGCTTTCTTGTCGCCAAATAAAGCAATGGCCTCGTTTGTTGCTTTTTCAAGATTACGAAAACAAACAATATTTCCAAATGTTTTTATACTGTTTAAAATACGATTTGTTCTGGAATAAGCTTGAAGTAAACCATGTAGTCTTAAATTTTTATCTACCCATAATGTATTTAGTGTTGTGGCATCAAAGCCTGTCAAAAACATATTAACAACTATGAGGATATCAATTTCTCTATCTTTTACTCTTCTGCTTACATCTTTGTAGTAATTTTGAAATTTGTCAGAAGAAGTGTCGTAAGATGTTCCAAACATCTTGTTGTAGTCTTGGATTGCGTTTTCTAAGAAATCTCTCGAACTTTTATCAAGCCCGCTTGTATCTTCGGGATTTTCATCGATCATTCCGTCAATCTCTTCATTAACGCTAAAACTATATATCATTGCAACTTTTAGTCTTTTATCGCTAGGCAAATCTTTTAATTGCTTTTGAAATTCTGCATAATATTTTTTCGCTAAATCTATGGAAGAAACTGCAAAAATCGAATTAAATCCGGCAAGCCTTCTCTCTTTTAATTTGTAAAAGCTATTTCTCTTTGTTTTTTGATCAAAATGTTCAATAATATATTTAACGATGTTGCTTAACCTTTCGGGCGCAGAAAGTGCCGCTTCCCTGTCGATGTTGGATATTTTTTTATCTTCAATGTTCTCAGCCTCTTTGACTGTTGATATATAATCCACTTTAAAGGGCAAAACATTTTTATCGGCAATGGCATCCACTATTGTATAGGTATGCAATCTGTCTCCAAATGCTTGCTCTGTTGTCTTCAAATCTACTCTGCCAGAAGAAGAAGCATTAACTGCAAATATAGGCGTACCTGTAAAACCAAAAAGATGATAGTTCTTAAATGCTTTTGTAATTTCTGAATGCATATCTCCAAATTGTGAACGATGGCATTCATCAAAAATCAATACAACATGACCGTTAAATATTTTGTGCCCTTTATTCTTCTTAATGAATTTGTCGAGCTTTTGAATTGTGGTAATGATTATTCTCGCATTTGGGTCTTCCAATTGTTTTTTCAATATTCTGGTGCTTGTGTTGCTGTTTGCCGCGCCTTTTTCAAATTTATCATATTCTCTCATTGTTTGGTAGTCTAAATCTTTTCTATCAACAACGAAAAGAACTTTATCAATATATGGTAATCTGCTCGCTAATTGCGCCGCCTTAAAACTCGTTAAGGTTTTTCCAGAGCCCGTAGTGTGCCAAATATAACCTCCTGCCTTTGTGGTTCTTAACATTTTATAGTTTGTGCTTATCTCGATTCTGTTTAATATTTTTTCCGTTGCAACAATTTGATAAGGACGCATAACTAACAATTGGCTTTCTGTGGTGAATACGCAATATTTTGTCAAGATGTTAAGAATTGTATGTTTTGCAAAAAATGTCTTTGCAAAATCCATCAAATCCGTAATGGGTTTATTGTTCTCATCGGCCCACCAGCTGGTAAATTCAAAGCTATTACTCGATCTTTTGCCTTTTTTCTTTACTTCGTTATTTAGTTCCTTAATATGTTCATTTCTTGTGGTATTGCTATAATATTTGGTATGTGTTCCGTTGGAAATGACAAAGATTTGTATGTATTCATATAATCCGCTTGATGCCCAGAAGCTTTCTCTTTGATAACGATTGATTTGATTAAAAGCTTCTTGAATTGCGACACCTCTTCTTTTTAATTCAACGTGTACTAAAGGCAAGCCATTAACAAGAATTGTAACATCATAGCGGTTTTTTCTTCTTCCTTCATCTGTCTCATATTGGTTAATAACCTGCAAACTATTGTTGTGAATGTTTTGTTTGTCTATAAGATAGATATTTTTGGTTGTCCCGTTTTCACGCTTTAAAATTTTAATGTGGTCTTCTTGTATTGTCCTTGTCTTTTCTGCGATACTTTGATTAGGATTAGCCAGTTCAAGAGTGAAAAAATCCTTCCATTCTTTATCTGTAAATTCAAAATCTTTAAATTTGATTTTGTTTAACTTTTCTAATTGTTCTCTTAAATTTTTGATTAGCTCCTCTTCTGTATGTATTTTTATATATTTATAAGCTTGGCTTTCTAATTGTTTGATGAATTCTTTTTCTAATTCTGCTTCGCTTTGATAATTTTTATCTCTTTTTCCATACTCAATAATATATTCTTTGACAACAGTGCTTTCCATGTTTTGCGCGACTAAATTGTAAGTTTTATTTTCCATTTTATACACTTGCCTTTTTTTCTTTAAATGTTAAAAGTTTTTCTCTGTAATACTCGTATTGCTGTTTTCTTGCTTTTATTTCCGCGGGTAAACCTTCAGAAATATCATTCACAAGAGCATTAAACTTGTCAAGAATAGCGACTATTTGCTTTTGTTTTTCTAAATCGGGGTTTCCGTTTTTGTAAGGGATCGGGAATTTTATTTTCAAAATATCTTTTTTTCGTAAATTTGTCTGATCAACACCGTTATCGTAACTTAATAATTGTTTGTTTCTATTTAATATATAAAATAGATATTTTGAATTAACTTCTTCACTTTTTTTCACACTAAGAGAACAAATTCGTTGATTTAAGGTATATTTATCATCTTTATCAACATAAAAGCATTTTGCTAATGCTTTCCCATTTGGCAAATCACTCATTACCATTAAAATATCATTTTTAAAAATTGGACAAAGTTGTTCTGCTGAATGTTTTTTAACCTTTCCATTGGTCGAAACAAACTTGGAATTAACGACAACGTATTTTCCACTTTCATTAATATTTTTCTCATGTCCTTTTCCATTCTTAAAATCAGCAACCTCTTCCAACTCTTTCCATTCAACTTCATCATCCTCGAAAGTCAACAATTTTTCCCTATAATATTCGTATTGCTTCTTTCGTGCTTCCAATTCTGCTTCCGATTCTGCTTCCGATTCTGTAAACTTATCAAGAATTTTTACAATTTCCTCTTGGATTGGAAGAGGGGGGATGGGGATTTTGATTTTTGCAAATAATTTTTTTGAAATATTAAATCTTGTTACGCCATTCGCCGTCTTAGAAATTTGTTTTCTTAACTCCTAATGTGCGTGAAAGTAACAAGCTTAATTTGAAAGAAAAGTAATTTGCTGAAAAAGTGCATCAACTCTGAAAAATTGACAATAATCATTATAAACTTCTGTTGAACCTATGAATTTAGAATTCCATACAAATATGCTCGCTCATTC
>WGFY01000044.1 GCA_015491995.1 Mesoaciditoga sp. | reverse complement strand
TGACAGTTTTAAGCATAGCGTATTTTCTCTTTGAAACGATAAAGGCATTGCTGGAGATAGAACAAATTAAGGATGTAAAAGAAGTCTTGTTTGATGCGATGGTCGAAATGAGAATTCTACGCAAAGGCTCACTGTTTGAGAACTATTCAAGACTCAATAGTTCTTTTGATGAGTTCATTATGAATGGTGGGTTAAGTCCTTAATCTTCACGCACATTAGGAGTTGGGGAAATGATTATAAATTTGTTGTTCTGCTTTCTTTTAAAACTTTCACCGTTTATCGTATGAAAGGCTGGTCCGGGTTGTGTGAATTTGAAACGAATGTGATTTTCGCAATTCGACTGCTTGACAGTTAAACGAAAATAATGTATAATTCACCGGAATTTGGAGGGAAAAGTATGAGTGAATTTTCCTTTTTTCAAAAATTCAGATGTTCACCTGAACTCCTGTCAAGGCGGGAGAGGGGTGATTTTTCTTTTTTTAGCGGGAATTTCATTTTTAGTTTTCAAAAGGGACGCGTTCAGCGTCCCTTTTATTTTGTGAATTTGGAGGTGTGTTGATGCGTAAGCTCATTGACGATCGAGAAGTTAAGTTGATAACGAGCAGAATGTTCCACGAACTGGTTGAAAGATTAGAGGATTCATCTCCAGTTTTAATAGGTATACGAACAAGAGGAGTGTATCTTGCAAAAAGGTTTTCCAAGTTCTTTGACGACGGAAAGATGAAATACGATTTTGGTACGATAGACATCACCTTTCATAG
This sequence comes from Mesoaciditoga sp., assembly GCA_015491995.1. Taxonomy (GTDB): domain Bacteria; phylum Thermotogota; class Thermotogae; order Mesoaciditogales; family Mesoaciditogaceae; genus WGFY01. The sequence continues at coordinate 7,804 of WGFY01000044.1, read as the reverse complement.
GGACGATACCAATCTATCTCTCAAAATTCCTAAGGTTAAAGGTACGCAACTGAAGGTGGACATAAATGAGCGCGTGATCGTACTTTTTGACGACGTCATCCATACGGGCAGAACTATCCGTGCTGCTTTTGATGAGATAATGGATTTTGGAAGGCCATCCAAAGTGATCTTGACCGTTTTGATAGATAGAGATAGGCGTGAGTTGCCAATACAACCAGATATTCTTGGAAAGTTTGTGCCGACGCGTAAAGATGAAAGAATTTACGTTAAAATCTTGGAATACGATGGAGAAGATGGCGTGTTTATAGGAGGAGAAAAAGAATGAGTGTTGCCGGTAAAGATATTTTTGACGTTGATTCTTTAAGCAGAAAAGAGATTTTACAGATATTCCAAACGACAAAGGAGTTTAAAGAAGTCCTTAAAAGGCCTATCAAAAAAGTTCCAGCCCTAAGAGGAAAAACCGTTTGCACTCTTTTCTTTGAGCCTTCGACACGAACGAGGATGTCCTTTGAGATCGCCGCAAAAAGGTTGAACGCTGATATTGTCAGCTTCTCAGCGTCGACAAGCTCGCTGAAAAAAGGGGAATCTTTTAAAGATACTGTTAAAACTTTGGACGCAATGGGGGTTGACTTGTACGTGATAAGGCATAAAGAACCTGGAAGTCCGATGATGCTGAAGCGATATACCGATGCGATAATCGTAAATGCGGGTGATGGATTTAGAGCACACCCCACTCAAGCAATACTCGATGGTTACACCATGTGGGAGAAATTTGGAAAGCTTGAAGGATTAAATGTGGTGATCGTCGGTGATATTTTACACAGTCGAGTAGCGCGATCCAACGCAAAGCTTCTCAACAAGATGGGAGCAAACGTTACTTTTTGCGGGCCAAAGAGCATGATGCCTTTAGGAGTTGAGAATTATGGCCTTGAAGTTTCGTACGATGTGCACGAAGCGGTAAAAAACGTAGAAGTTGTGATGGGATTAAGAATGCAATTAGAACGCCAAACTGGTGGGTTTTTCTCAACGCTGGACGAATACAACGAATTTTATGGAATTACACCTGATATCATGGATCTTGCCAAGAATTCGGCCATATTCATGCATCCAGGTCCTATGAACAGAGGCGTCGAGGTCGTCTCAAAAGTTGCAGATTCTAAAGGATCCAAAGTTGAAGAGCAGGTAACCAACGGTGTTGCCACAAGAATGGCTCTTCTTTATCTTACTCTTGGAGGCGATAACAATGGCAATTCTTAAAAATGTAAGGGTATTCAACGGTGAAAAATTCATGGAAAGCGATATCTCATTCAGCGATCCAGATTTTTTAAAAGAAGAAATACCAGACGGGATTTGGGTGCTTCCTGGACTGACCGACACACATGCTCACCTGAGAGATCCAGGACAGTTGTGGAGGGAAGATATCTTTTCTGGAACGCGAGCAGCGGCTCACGGCGGGATAACAACCGTCTTTGCGATGCCAAACACGACGCCAGCCATTGATAACGAGCAAACGGTGCTGTATTTGAAAGAACGCGTTCAGAATGCGAGCTCACGAGTCAAAATCATTGGTGCGATCACCAAGGGAAGAAAGGGAGAAGAACTTTCAGAAATGGGGAGAATGGCACGTGCAGGTGTTATCGGTTTCTCCGATGATGGAACCTTTTTGGCAGATTCATCTCTTGCACGCCATGCCATGGAATACGCGTCGGAATTGGAGCTTCCAATAATTTCTCATTGTGAGGAGCCGTATTTAAAAGGTGGTCACATGAGAGAGGGATGGTATTCGACGCTTTATGGAATGTACTCCACCTCTTTTGCCGCTGAATCGATAGCCGTTGCCAGAGAAATAGAGTTGTCATATCTCACAAAAGCCCACGTTCACATTGCACATGTGTCGACGAAAAGAAGCGTGGATCTCATAAGACATGCTAAATCCGATGGAATAAACGTATCGTGCGATGTCTGTGTTCATCATCTGCTTTTCAAAGACGAAGATCTATCGGATTACGACACTTCAAAGAAGATAAACCCACCATTTCCAACCGTTGAAGATCAAAATGAACTTTATCGAGGGATTGAAGACGGAACCATCGATGTGATAATCAGCGATCATGCACCATACGCAACATATGAGAAAGAAGTTGAGTTTCAATCCGCACCTTTTGGAATAACAGGCTTTGAAACTCTTCTAAACGAATTGATAATGGTATCCCGAAGAGGAATAAAATTGGAAATACTTCTTTCAAAAGTTACGTCTATCCCGGCAAGATTGTACAATTTGAATGATGGAAGGATTGAAAACGATCATCCTGATAATTTCGTGGTATTCGATCCGAATGATGAATGGATTCCTTCTGATGAGAATATTCTTTCTAAGTCTCGCAATACGCCATTCCTTGGAAAGAAATTGTTCGGAAAGGTGCTCGCCACGTTTTGCAACGGTAAAAAGGTGTACGGTGATAAGAAATGGAATGTGCTGTAGAAAGTGTCCAATACTCTGAAGACCATGATTTTTTTCTTCTGTCCGTTCGATACGATGGGTCTGCGGAGCCAGGACAATTTTTTAGGCTTAAAACATCAATGGGCCCTTACGTTGCCAGACCATTTAGCGTTTACGATCTTGAAGATGGCGTTTTGAAATTTCTTGTAAAGTCGGGTGGGGAATTCGAACGATTCCTTGAAAATTCTTCGAAGATCGTGATCGACGGACCACTTGGCAATCCTCTTCCAACTTTTGAGAATCCGCTTCTTGTAGCTGGTGGCGCAGGATATGCCCCCATTCATTTTTACGCCATGAAGCACAAAGCCGAGACGGTAATTGGGGCAAAAAATGAAGGCTTTTTCGATCTTGTAGATCTTCCAAACTCATCCATATGTACAATTGAACCTACGACAGCTTTGGATGTTGCCAAATTTTCGCCGCTTGAAAACGTGATCGTCTGCGGTCCGTTTCCGATGCTTAGAGTGGCAAAAGAGATGTTCAAGGTCAGGAACCTTTACCTTGTTTTGGAGGAAAAGATGGCATGTGGTCGAGGAATGTGCGAAGGATGTGCGGTCATGACAAAAAATGGGGTTAAGTTCGTGTGTAAGGACGGGCCAACATTTGAAGCAAAAGAGGTGAATTTGAATTGGATAGATTGAAGATCACGGTGGAAGGAATTGAATTTAAAAACCCTATAGTCATCGCCTCCGGCCCAGCCGGATTCGGTGACGAATTGTTCAAATACCTTTCTCCGAAAGAGGTAGGGGCTTTTACCACTAAAACAGTCACTCCGCAAGCAAAAGACGGAAATCCGCCTCCGCGCGTTGTCTACGTGAAAAATGGTCTTTTGAATTCGATAGGCTTACAAAATCCTGGTGTTGATGAGTTCACCTCTAAAATAGCACCGATTCTTCCAAAAGGAACTGTTAAGATCATATCCGTGGGTGGAGAAACACCGGACGATTTTTCAAAATCCATCGCAAAGACAGAAATGTTTGCCGACATGCTGGAAATAAACTTGTCCTGTCCAAACGTTCGATCGAGTGGTATAATTGCTTCGGATAAAACTCTTACCAGAGAGATTCTTCTTGCGTGTCACAGCTCGACTCAAAAGCCTTTAATAGCAAAATTGTCTCCTGACTTGAACGTGGTAGAGCAATCTAGGACAGTCGTTGAAAGCGGAATAAAGATGGTGAATGTTGGGAATTCCATACAAGGTGCGAAGTTCAACGTGAATACCGGGAGAGCCTTTTTGAGAAGAGTTGGAGGCGGGTTAAGCGGACCAGCCTTCTTACCGATAATTCTTTGGAAGGTTTATCAGGTGAAAGAAGCATTTCCAAACTTGCATATAATAGGTCTTGGAGGGGTGAGCCAACCGAAAGATGTTATGGAATATGCGATAGCTGGAGCATCTCTTGTTGGGATCGGTTCTGAAGCCATGACGAATCCTATGGGGATTCCGAACTTGATCGATGGGATCAGAAAACTTTTAGAAGATAGAAAGATGAAATTCGAAGATTTTGTGGGAATCTCTCACAAAGGAGGTTTTAGATGAACTTTTTAGAGAAGGTAGAGAAAAGAAAAAAAGAAGTTGAAAATGTCCTTGTAATTGGTTTAGACACAAATGTAGAACGCCTTCCAAGAAAATTTCCAAAAGACGCTAAAGGTGTTTACGAGTACAACAAATATTTGATCGAGTCCACACGTGATATAGCATGCGCTTACAAGATAAATTCAGCTTTTTACGAGATGTTAGGCCCGGAAGGAATGCAAACGATGTACAAAACACGTGAGTTGATAGGAGACGACATTCCCACCATATATGACGCAAAGCGTGGAGACATCTCGTCAACTGCGGAAGCTTATGCAAAAGCTGCTTTCGAATTTTATGGTTTTGATTCCATTACACTTTCTCCGTACATGGGTTCTGACGTTGCCGGGCCCTTTTTGAAATACGAAGATAAGTATTTGTTCTTCGTCTGTCTTTCAACGAATCCAAGCGCTGCGGATTTTGAATATCATGGTAATCCATCGTTGTATTTGCAGGTTGCCGTTTTCGCCGCTTCTTGCCATGAAAAATGCGGACTGGTCATCGGTGCAACCGTTGCCGATTCTTTGAACGAAGTACACGAAGTGTCTCCAAAAAGTTTGATACTCGTTCCAGGAATTGGAACACAAGGCGGAAAAGTACAAGATGTGATGAATTCAGAGGCACGAGAAAAAGTACTGGTAAACGTTTCACGTTCGATCATATTTGCCAGTGATCCAAGAACTGTTGCTGAAAAATACGCTAAAGAGTTAAAAGCGTAAAGGAGAAAATATGTACAACGCACATATTTACACAACTGGTGAAGAGATAGCTAATGCCGTTACCCATGGAATAGGAGCGCTCTTGGCGATAGTCGCATTGGTCCTGCTGATCGTATTTTCTTCCATGCGTGGAAACGCAACGGATGTTGTAAGCTTTAGCGTTTACGGAACAACGCTCGTGATACTCTATCTTATGTCTACGATTTACCACAGTCTCCCAAGAGGTAAAGCGAAAGACGTTTTTGAAATCTTGGACCATTCTTCGATCTTTTTACTCATAGCCGGCACATATACACCTTTTGCGCTTGTGACGCTTAAAGGTGCTAAAGGATGGACGATCTTTGGGATCATTTGGGGGCTGGCACTTGCGGGAATGGTAATGAAGGTTTTTCTCGTCAAAAAATTCGTGATACTCTCGACTTTGATGTACATTTCGATGGGATGGATGGCGATATTCATATTAAAAGATATCATGATGGCTGTTCCCATGAATGGGGTTATTTTACTTGTGCTTGGTGGAGTGGCGTACACCGTGGGAGCTTTTTTTTACGTGTGGCGCAAAATACCTTACCATCATGCAATATGGCATCTTTTTGTGATGGGAGGAAGTATCTTTCATTTTTTCGCTATTTTGCTCTACGTTAGATGATGTTAAAAAGCCTTCCTTAAATGGGAAGGCTTTTTAGGTATTCAATGAGTTTCTTGAAGGCATGTGCTCGATGGCTTATGCTGTTTTTCGCTTCTGAAGATAGCTGTGCCATCGTTTTATCGCATCCTTGAGGAATGAAAATCGGATCGTATCCGAATCCATTTTCTCCACGTTGTTCATATGCGATCTTTCCTTCAATCACTCCTTCAAAAACGTGTGGTGTCCCATCAAAATAAACGGCAACACATTTGAAGCGTGCTGTCCTTTTCTCTTCAAGAACGTCTTTCATCATTTCCAATATCTTGGCATTCTTTTCTTTGTATGGCTTTCCTTTCATAAAGCGTGCGGATCTTATTCCCAACAAGCCACCAAGCGCATCTATTTCAATCCCTGAATCGTCGGCAACAGTCGGTATCTTCTCATGCTCATAGGCAAAGCGAGCTTTTTTAACGGCGTTTTCACTAAAAGTCTTGCCATCTTCTTCAACTTCAAATGTTTTTGGAACAAATTCAAAGCTTGTCTTAGATATTTGAGAAACTTCCTTTATCTTATGTGCGTTAGATGTCGCTAAGATGATCTTCACTTTTTGCTTCCTTTTCTTTTGCCAATCTTCTTTTTCGTTTTTTTCTTGGCTAATTTTTTCTCCTCTAATTTTGAAATCCTTTCAAGCTCCTTACAAACCAAGTAATTCACGCTTTCTTTTGAATAGTTCATCTGTTTATTTATCTTACCTGCCGTTTTTCCCGTGATGATCTCTATGGCTTCATCCACAGTTTTTGCCGTCCATATATGGAACTTTCCCTTTTTCACAGACTCTACAACTTCTGAATTTAAAACAAGATCATCCACGTTCAATGCAGGTATTATCACCCCTTGTTCACCCGTCAACCCCTTGTCTTTACACACTTTGAAAAATCCCTCGATCTTGTATGGAATTCCTCCGACAGGTTGTATGTCGCCATGTTGATTTATCGAACCGGTAACGGCAAAAGATTGTTTTATCGGAATTTTGGAAAGCGCTGAAACCAGTGCCAAAGTTTCTGCCACGGAGGCACTGTCACCATCTACCATTGAATACGTCTGTTCAAAACTTAAAGTGGCAGAGAGAGAAAGACGATTTTTCTGTGCGTATTTTGAAGAAAAATAGCTTGACAGGATCAAGACAGCTTTTGTGAATATCTTTCCTGACATGTTTGCTTCTCTCTGTATATCAACCACCCCTTGTTCACCAAGATACGTTTTTGCCGTGATCTTAACAGGTAGTCCAAAAGGGTGTTCTGCCATTTCCAAAACCGTTAAACCGTTTACTTGGCCAACGTGCTCTCCAGAAGTGTCTATCATTATCTCACCACGTTTTACATATTCCAACATGTGATCTTCTTCAAGAGAATAACGCATTTCCATGGCTTGCAGAGCTTTTTCGACGGCTTTGGCATCTATTACGCGTTTTTTCATGTTGCGTGCTTTTCTGTCGCTTTCCACCAAAAGAGCCATTATCTTGTTAGCCTGAGTGGATAATTTATCTTTCTTTTCAACAAGCCGCATTCCGTATTTCAAGATCTCTTCCATACCGGATTTGTTCAAGTTCAACAATTTCTTGGATTTCACCATTGATTTCAACAGATAAAGGTAATAATCTATTCCATGTTTGTCCAAGTCGATTTCCCAATCGAACGGTGCCTTCATCTTGAAAAATTTTCTGAAATCCGATTCATATTTGTATAGAAGATCGTAGACCCAAGGTTCGCCGATCATTATTATCTTTAAATTAACTTCTATTGGTTCAGGATTAAGCGTTACGGTTATGCCATATCCAAGATGATCTTGAATATTTTCTATTTTTAATTTTCCACTGCTGAGAAGCCTCTTAATTCCGTCCCAAGCAAATGTGGATCTAAGCAAATCCTTCGCATTGAGTATCAAAAAGCCTCCGTTTGCCCGATGGAAAACACCAGATCTTATGAATCTGAAGTCAGTTTGAAGAGCTCCCATCGTTGAATAATATTCAACTTTTCCAAAAAGATTAGCATAAGTGGGGTTGAATTCCTCTATGATAGGTGCGCCTTTCGTTTTTGAGTTGTCAACTATGATGTTCACATCGTAGCGCGCCATGAACTTCACCTTATCCACTTTTTCATCTCTGAGAATGGATAAGTTATTCAATATATCGCTCTTTATTCTCTTTATATGATCTATCGCATCTGAATTTCCTTTGAATTTCACGGCCAATTCGTCGAAGATCGGATCTACGGTAAATTTCGCGATTTCCCTATCCAATTTGTCGATCTTCGACACAAGCTCCCTGTCTAAGTTTCTGGATTTATGCACAGTTCCATCGATAAGGCGCTTAACTTTTAATATGC
>WGFY01000043.1 GCA_015491995.1 Mesoaciditoga sp. | reverse complement strand
TCGAATACCTGTCGTTCGACTTGCATGTGTTAGGCACGCCGCCAGCGTTCATCCTGAGCCAGGATCGAACTCTCCATCCAAATCTTTTTACACCTTTTTGGAAGTCTCTCGACTTCCCCTTACCATTGCTGCCTGCTTTTCAATGACCTGTTTGAATCTATCAAGCAATGTTTATATTAACACAATATACCCTACCTTGTCAACCCCTCACAAGGACCAAATTTTCTTTTTTATGAAATTTGGAACCCTCTTCAGACGTCGATATACTATCACTTTTATATGATGCTTGTCAAGCCTTTTTTGAAACATTTCTTAAAAGAAATTCCAAGGCATCTTCTGAAGCCATCTTTCTTACCTCATTTCTATTTCCAGCGTAAACGTGTTTAAGCGTTTGCACACCTTTCTCAGAGTAGATGGCGGACCATACCGTTCCCGTCGGATTATTTTTCGTATCTCCTGCCGGACCTGCAACACCAGTGATCGCAATCGATATCTTCGTGTTGAAGATTTTCTTCACCCCAAGGGCCATTTCTGTGACACATTTTTCAGAAATTGCTCCGTGTTCTTCTAACGTATCGCTTGAAACCCCCAATACCTTTATTTTTGACTTGTTAGAGTATGATATTATTCCACCCATGAACACAGATGACGCTCCCGGGACGCTCACAATCCTACTTGAAATCATCCCACCTGTGATCGATTCGGCCACTGACAACGTCAGATTTTTTTCTAAAAAGAAGCGATACAGGCCTTCTTCAAGCGTTTTATTAGTCTTACCGATTTTTTCCTTCGGAAAACGTGTTAATATCTTTTCCTTTATTCTTGAGATCAACTTATTTGCTGAAATTTCATTCTTTGATTTCGCCGTAATTGAAATTTCTATCCAGCCTTTTTTTAAAAAAGTTGCAACGGTTGGATTAGAATCAAGCGTAAGATCATGAACAGTCTCTTCCACTTCAGATTCACGCATTCCGTAAATTCTTACCACTTCGTTGGAAATGTAAGCATCACCCAATTTTCTCAGAAAAACTTCCAGTCCGCTTTTGAGGATCGATCTTAATTCGGAAGGAGGTCCGGGTAAGAGAATCAAATACTTCCCGTTTAGGGGGACGACTATACCTGGTGCCACTCCAACGGTGTTTTCAAAAAGAATGGAGTTGGCAGGGATTGAAGAAAAAGATTCAACTATTCTCTTCGAAAGCACCCTTTTTTCTTTCAAGAAATCCTTTATCCTTTTATTAGTTTCCAATGGAATAGATGTGGCAAGCGACGCGGCTTGTTTAGATACGTCGTCATTTGTTCCACCAAGACCTCCTGTGGAAATCACGATGTCAGATCTTTTAAGCGCTTCAAAATAAGCTTGAGACACTCTGTTGAGATTGTCTCCAACCGTTGTGTAACGATAAATGTCTATGCCACATCTTGCCAGCACTTCGCAAAGTATTCTTGCATCTTCGTTGCAACTCTTTCCCAAAAGCAATTCTGTGCCAGTTGACACTATTTCGGCGTTCACTTCAACAATCCCTTCTTTTCCGCTCTGAAAAAAGCTGCAATGGTTTTTGAATCGGCGATTTCACCGGTGTTTATCATTTCTTCCACCTTGTTCTTTGAAAAATATTTCATTTCCACGAATTCATCTTCGTCTAAATTCTGTTCTCCTTTTTCAAGATCGCTGGCAAAGAAAAGATATATTTTTTCATCGGAAAATCCAGGTGTAGTGTATATGTAACCAAGTTCTTCCCACTTTTTCGCCTTCAATCCAGTCTCTTCCATCAATTCCCTTTTTGCACATTCAAGAGATGGTTCGGATTTGTTGAGCTTTCCCGCCGGAATTTCCCACAAGATCTCATCGATGGGATAACGATACTGTTTTTCCAAAACCAAAAATCCCTTTTCGTCCACAACTAAAACGGCCGATGCTCCGGGATGTCTTACAACTTCTCTACCTGATTTATGGCCATTTGGTAATTCAACTTCGTCAACATACAACCTTATCATCTTCCCGTTGAATTTCAAAGATGAATTGAGTTTTCTTTCTCTTAGTTTCATAGTGTCCCTCCTTCTAATTCTTCTAAAATTGGCCAAGGATAAGCCCTGGCCAATTTCATTTCAAATAATCGAATTCAATTAAAGATAAGCGCTTTCACCGTGCAAAGTTTCATCTGGATTCTCCTCTTCTTTCTTCGTGGCTTTTACCCTTGTGAAGAGGTTCGTAAACCAGAATATGAAAAGAGTTACCGCAAATGAATATGCACTTAGTACCGCTACGGCAACCGTTTCTTTTCCGAAGAAAGCCGAATTTCCAAAGAACAGCCCATTTGCTCCATTTGGATTGACGGAAACCTCACCAAGCAATCCAAGCATCAATATACCAAATATTCCGCCAACACCGTGTACTCCAAAAACATCCAACGCATCGTCAAGACCTTTACTGTTGTTAACGATTTTAACCATGCCGTAGCAGATCAAAGCCGAAAGCAATCCTATAAGCATGGCACTTTGGACAGACACGTAACCTGCGGCAGGAGTTATCGTTGCTAAACCTGCAACCGATCCGGTCATGAAAGCTAAACTCTTCGCTTTTTTGGAAGCACCCCATTCCAGTAAAAGCCAAGTAAAGCCGGCAACCGCTGCAGCTATATCTGTGTTGATGAACGCAAGCGTTGTTACACCGTTCGCAACCAATTCACTTCCAGCGTTAAATCCAAACCATCCAAACCACAGCAAAGCCGTTCCTAATGCAACAAGCGGAAGATCATGTGGGGCATCGTTGCACTCCTCTTGTCTCCTTCCAAGATACATTATGGAAGCAAGAGCGGCAAGACCTGCTATGGCATGAACAACAATACCACCAGCGAAGTCAAGCACTCCCCATTGCTGAAAGATCCCTCCACCCCAAATCATATGGGCAACTGGGTAATATATGAGCAACTGCCACAAGATCAAGATCCAAATGTAAGACTTAAAAGTAATCCTTTTTAGAAAAGCTCCGGTTGCCAAAGCAGGAGTTATTATCGAGAACATCATTTGGAATGCTACAAAAGCGTAAACTGGTATTCCAGTATGCCCCAATATATCCGTTGGCTTTATGCCAATGAGAAAAACATGATTAAGGTTCCCTATGAAAGGACCACTTCCGCTGAAAACGAGAGAATAACCGATTATCACCCACATTATTGCGCTTACACCCATAGAAACGAAACTCTGCATCGCTATACTTATAACACTCTTTTTCCCGGTCATTCCAGCATAGAAGAATGCTAATCCTGGTGTCATAAGCAAAACCAAGGCTGCAGAAATTAACAGAAAAGCCGTATCACCTGTGTTTACCATCTTGATTTCCTCCTATTTTCATTTACGTTGATTTAAAAATTTTACAACAAATGAAGTGCGACTCTATCCTTTTTTAATAGGCTTTCATCTTTATCACCTCCATCTAAATATCGAATTCTAAAATGGTTCTACGAATATCAAAGAGAAATATGGAAGTTCTTTATCCATTTTGATATTTGCGATGAAATAATCTATAAAATGATGAGTGTTACTGGAAAAGAAATACCACAGATCGAAAGAAAAATGAAGATCAGATTTGTCCAATAACTTTGTTATGTACGCACCAATTCTCCAAGGTCCCACATAATACTGTCCGTAAAATCCAACGCTAAAAGTAACATTAGATGCCACGGTAGTTTCAAAAGTTGGGCCAAATCTAAAACCTGTATTCTTTTCATTTCTCCCGAGCAAAGGCACATGAGCTTCTATTTCATAAATGAGAGATTGTGATGTCGAAGCCGATGTGAAAAGATTCGCAAAAAGTTCATCGTTGAAGCCATTCATAGCTCCAATGTTGAAAACCCAACTTCTCGTTGGCGAATATCCAAGCCCCACAACGTAATTCATCGAAAATGCTAAGAAAACTATAAAGATCAAAATTATCAAAAACAAGAAAAATGTTCTTTTCAAGATAAACACCTCCATCGTTCATGATAAAATACAAAAGCACTCAAAATTATATCACTTAAGGTGAATATGTTGAAGATAAAGAAAAAAATAGGAAAGATCATTCACTCGAAACAAACGATGTCCCAAGCGATCATGTTAATGACGATCATAATTCTTTTGTCCAAAGCAATGGGTTTTGTGCGCGATATGATCGTTGCCTATCTTTTCGGAACAAGCGAAACCATGGATGCCTTCATATCTTCTCAGACTCCTTTGAATTTTATAAATGGTATCGTAATGGGAGCCATAATTGCCGTTTTCATTCCGTTATTCATAGGAGTGAGAAAATCGAGAGGGCAGCAGGAAGCAGAACGATTTTCATCTACAATTTATTACTTCGCGATGCTCATAATGATCTTTTTGGTTGTTATTACCGTTGGATTCGCCCCTGAAGTCATGAAACTGTTCTTTCCCGGATTTTCTGGAGCAAAATTGGCGCTCTCGGTAAAATTTTTAAAGTGGATGAGTTTGGCCATACTTTTAACAGCCACAATGAATTTCATCAACGCTATTTTGAGAAGCGAAAAAAAATTCTTAGCCTATCCGCTCATGGGTTTGGGATTTAACGCTGTCATAATATCAGCTCTTATTTTGACAAGAAGATTAGGAAACATCTCACTTGTCATTGCTTGGACATCTGGTCCTCTTTTCATGACGTTGATACTCGGATTTGCGGAAAGACGCTATTTGAACCCCTTAAAAGTGAGGAGGCACATTCCAGAAGCCCTTGATCTTTTGAAGATGATATCTCCCATCCTTTTTTCGAGTGCTTTTGGAATGTTGAACACGATCGTCGATCGTTCATTTGCCTCCACTTTGAGCACGGGAGCTATAAGCGCTTTGATGTATGCAAGGCGTATAAGTGGAGCTGTTACAGGTATTCTAGGTGTGCCAACTCAACAAGCATCCTATCCATCAATAGCCGCCAACGCGGCGGACAACGATATGAGCACATTGTCTTCAACGCTAAGACGCTCCATGAAGCTTTTGGCTTTCTTGTTGATACCTATATCTTTCGCCCTTTTTCCACTTTCTAAAGGAATCATAGAGATTATATTTCAACGAGGAAATTTCACTTATGAATCCACTCTTTGGACTTATCCTCCCTTGATGGCCGCGGGTCTTTCTCTTTTTACTGGAGTTTACAACATCATATTGGTTCGTGTGTATTACTCATTCAAAGATTCCAAAACTCCTATGATTTATGGAATAATTGGGATAGGTATCAACATCTTTTTGAACTTTCTTTTCATCCATCCATTGAAACAAACAGGTCTTGCGTTGTCTACTTCCCTTAGCTCCTTTTACTTCACCATCGCCATGTTGATCTCTTTACGGAAAAAGTTTGGAATATGGTTTTTCAGCACAGGTCATTTCATTCGGGTTTTGATAGCTTCATCTGTGATGATTGCTGGAATGTATCCCATAATGCTCTTCGTCAAAGGAAGAATAAGGTATGCAATTGCAACGGCAATTGGCTTAGGAATCTATTTCCTCATGGCCAAGATCCTTAAGATCCTTCCCAAACACCTTTGGAGATATTTGAAATTCAAAAAAATTCCTTCTGAAGAAACAGAAAATACAGAACATTAAGTTTATAAATTTAATAATTAAAAAAATGAACTTTTTTTATGAATAAAAGTCCAAGTGAATAGGTGGTGGTCCTCATTGAAAGAAGACGACAGCGATCAAAATCGAAATATTCAAAAGATACTCGAAATGGTATTCGATTTGGTAACGAGTTTCACGAAGATTCTCTCCTCTTGTGAAGAAGCCGAAAACATGAAAACTATGGAATTCTACATTATGTTGTACATAGGGATGAAAGGATCTAAAAAGATGAGTGAACTTGCTGAAATTTTTTCCACAACTAAAAGTAACGTAACTCTTCTTGTGAATGGCCTCGAAAAAAAGCGATACATAAGGAGAAAAAGATCAAAAAAAGACAGGCGTGTTGTGGAAATTTGTCTCACAGCAAAGGGTGAAAAAATTTACAGCAAAACTTTGGAAAGCTTCGTCCAACTTATAAAACACATTGTAAAACTCATACCAACCGACGATCTTCAAATCATTTCAGAGGGTTTTTTCAAAATGGTGCAGATCTTTTCAAATGCTAAAAATGAGAATCCAGAGGAATATCGCCTAAAGTGAAGGTTCGTTTGGAGGCGAATTGGATGATCCTTGTAACAGGGGCAACAGGGCATATTGGAAATGTTTTAGTTAGAAGGCTAATTGAGAAAGGCGAAAGGGTACGCGCAATGATTATGCCAGAAGATGATATCAAGCCGTTAAAAGGGTTAAAAGTTGAAATGGTCGAAGGGGACGTACGAAATTTAAAAGATCTTTTATCTGCGTGTGTAGGAGTGGATGTTGTTTATCATCTGGCGGCGATCGTTTCCATAGTGCCTGGTCATAAAAAAGCCATTTACGATGTGAACGTTGGAGGAGTTGAAAACATTCTCAAAGCCGTAAAAGAGACAAAAGTCAGAAGGCTGGTTTACACAAGCTCAGTTCATGCCTTTTCAGAGCTAAAAGTCGGATTGGATATAAATGAAAGAGTCCCATTCGATCCATCTAAAACTGCCGGAGCATATGGCAAATCAAAAGCAACTGCAGTCTTAAAAGTGATCAATGCTGTGCATAAAGGTGACGTAGATGCCGTCATACTATGTCCTACAGGCGTCATAGGACCTTACGATTATAAGTTATCCGAAATGGGGAAAATGATATCTGACTACGTAGAGGGAAAATTGAAAATAGGAATTAAAGGCGCATTTGATTTTGTGGATGTAAGGGATGTTGTTGAAGGCGAAATTGCCGCAGCCAAAAAAGGGGAAATGGGAGGAGTTTACATTCTTGGTGGAGAACAAATCAGAATAAAAAAGATTATGAAAATTCTGAAAGAACTCACCGGTAAGAACGGTCCTGTTTTCTCACTGAATAAATACGTTAGTGAGTTCGTTTCTTTCTTTTCCGTAATATACTCTTTGATTTCTAAGAAGAAAGCCATATTCACTCCCTACAGCGTTCACACACTTACAAGATATTACACTTTTTCGCATGAAAAAGCTTCTAAAGAACTTGGGTATTCTTCAAGACCTTTCCGAAAATCCATTGAAGATGCGATTAAATGGTTTGAAAAGGGTGAAGAATTCAGAAAAATGGCGAAAGCCTTGTGATGAACGGTGCTCTCCTATCAGGAGAGCACCGTTCATGGGTAACTTAAAAATCAATCGAAGTATTTTGTCAAATCCACGGCAGCTATCGCTCCATCAGCTGCTGCGGTTACAACTTGTCTCAAAACGGTTTTCCTTACATCTCCAACCGCGTAAACTCCTTTAACTTTTGTTTCCATATGCTCGTCGGTTATGATGAAACCGTGATCGTCCGTTTCCACAGCATTTTCAACGAGCTTTGAGTTCGGAACGAGTCCTACGTATATGAAGGCTCCAGATGTTGAATGCTTTGTGATCTTTCCGCTCTTTACATCTTTCAACAACACGTATTCAACCGAATTACCGCCACCTATCTCGGTGACGACGCTGTTCCAAAAGAAATTCATATTTGGTATTTTAAACGCCCTCTCTTGCACGATCTTCTGAGCTCTAAGTTTGTCTCTTCTATGAATTACACTGACTTTTGAAGATATTTTGGATAGATATATACCCTCTTCAATTGCGCTATCTCCTCCACCAATTACAACAACCGGTTTATCTTTAAAAAACGATCCATCGCAGACCGCACAGTACGATACTCCATGATTTGCAAATTCATCTTCGCCTGGAACACCGAGCTTTCTTGGATTGCTCCCTGTGTCCATTATGACAACTTTTGCAGTGTACTCGTTTCCAAAATCAGTCTTGATCTTTTTCACATCACCACTGAGATCCATTTCCATGGCTTCTTCATTTGCAAAAGAGACACCAAACTCTCTAGCATGTTCCACAAATTTGTCTGCCAGTTCTTCTCCACTGATCGACACAAATCCAGGATAATCTTCAACCATGTTGGTTAAGTTGATCTGTCCGCCTTCTATCGCTTTTTCCAAAACCAAAGTTTTCAATTTTGCCCTGGCCGTGTAAATGGCACTAGACAATCCCCCTGGTCCAGCACCAACGATCACAACATCGTAATTTTTTTCTTTTGATTCATTGGACATACCAGAAAGATTGAACATAGGCATAATTCGATCACGCTCCTTTTACAACACTCATTACCTGTTCAACAAACGCGTCTTCTGGTAAAGCACCGACAAATTCTCCTGCCCCCTCATTGATTATTATATGAGGAACAGACGAAACGTTATATCTCATTGAAAGTTCTGGAAATTCATTGGCTTCCACCATTTCCCCTTGAATGTACTTAGATTTCATGGCGAGTTTTTGAGCCATGGCCACAGCCTTTGGACAGTACGGGCAAGTCGGCGTGACAAATACTTGGAGTTTTATCGGGCTATCGACATTTTCAAGCATCTCAAGTGTTGCGGATGATAACTCAACATCCCCTCCCTTGGAAATTGCAATTATGTCCTCTATCAAAGTGGAAAATTCGTATCCTGATGGTACACCGTAGAATCTTACCCTCATGTCATTTCCGTCTTTGTCAAGCATGATCACCGCTGGCATCATTTCAACTTTGTACCTTTCAACAAGTTCACTTTCATCGTTGAAATCGTGAATTTCAATATCTATCTTCTCATTAGTTTCAGCAAGTTCTTCGAGCATCTGCCGAGAAACATCACAATATTGGCATTCATCTTTGTCATCACTTTTGAAAAACAAAATTTTCACCTTTGATTTCAATTCTTTTCCAAATAAATCTACAAGATACTTCTTATCTTCTTCTGAAAGAAGAGCTGCCATTTCTTTCACCTCCATAAACTATGAATACCCTATAGGGGGTATCTTTCGTAAATCATACCATATTTGTCGGGTAAAAAGATTTAAGGGAGTTTAACTCTATGTGTTTTTACGATGTCCAAAATGTTTTTAGCGATAGAACATTTCTTATTTCGGCTTAAGCGAACCGCATCGCCGTTTTTGCAGAGAACGGTCACTTCGTTGTATTCCGAGTCAAAGCCTATGTCTGTTCTCATGACATCATTCGAAATTATCATATCAAGTCCTTTTGACTTCAATTTGTGTTTCGCGTTTTCCAAGGCGTTCTGTGTTTCAGCTGCAAAACCAATCACGAACTGTCTTGGCCTTCGTACTTTGGAGATCTCCATCAAAATATCAGATGTTTTTGCCATATGTAAATTCAACTCATCAGAATTCTTCTTTATCTTTTGTTCTGAAATAAAGACAGGTTTGTAATCGGCAACGGCTGCTGCCATTATCACAACATCCGCCCATTCCATTTTTTCCAAGACGGCTTCTTTCATTTCTTCAGAGCTTTTAACGTCTTTTCTTTCAACACCATATGGAGTTTTAAGATCAACCGGTCCAGAAATCAAATAGACATTCGCATTTCTCACTTTCGCAGCTTTTGCCATTTCGTAGCCCATTTTACCAGAAGAGCGGTTGGTCAAATATCTCACAGGATCTATCGGTTCTTGAGTAGGTCCCGCCGTGACGAGCACATTCACATCCTTAAAATCATTTGGACCTGTTATTCTATCAATTTCGAACAAGATATTGTCATTTTCTGGATATCTTCCTTTGCCATACTCTCCATCGGCAAGGTGACCATAAGACGGTTCTAAAATGTTCCATCCATTTCTTTGCAATTTCAAAAGATTATTCACGGTAACTGGATTTTCGTACATCCTGACGTTCATGGAAGGAACGGCAAGTTTAGGCCCTTCAAATGCAAGAGCGGTCATGGTAAGAAGGTTATCGGCAATTCCATCTGACAGTTTGGCGGCCGTATTCGCCGTCAGCGGTGCCACCACCAGGATATCAGCCCATTTTGACAAGGTAGTATGAAGAATGATGCCATTTTCAGTTTCAAAAGCATCGGTATAAACTGTAGCGGCACTGACTGCAGAAAAAGTTAAAGGGGTAGCAAAACGTGTGGCCGCTTTCGTCATTATCACACGGACTTCTTCGCCACGTTTTCTAAGTGATCCTCCAAGATCAATCGCTTTGTAAGCCGCTATTCCACCTGTAACGGCAAGTAATACTTTAGCCATCTTTTCTGTTTGAATATTTCACATCTGCCACCAAAGCTTTTAGCATTTCAAAATTCTTTATCTCCACGTATCCCGCAGACATCTCTTCAAACGCAATTGAAACAAGATTTATTTCATCGGTCTTCACCAATGGTCTCGAGAGTTCGTTAAGATTTTCTGCCCTCTTTGCCACGGCCATTGTGATAGCATATTTGTTTTCATACTTGTTCATAAGGGTTTCATATATCTTTTCTTTCATCTTGACGCCTCCTTGCTAACTCCTTTAAAAAATTTGTATTTCCCTACAAACTCGCCTCTTCTTGAAACTTTGATCTGCTCTGCTATTATTATGGACTCAAGTTGCTTTATGGATTGCTGAATGTCATGATTCACTATAAGATAGTCAAACTCGGCTATTTGAGAAAGCTCATGTTTTGCATCTTCTATCCTTTTTTTCAGTTCTTTTTGATTCTCTGTATGGCGTTTTACAAGTCGCTCTTTAAGCTCCTTGAAAGAAGGCGGAGCGACGAACACAAACACGGCATCTTTTATCTGCTTCTTGACGTTCATAGCACCTTTAACATCTATGTCAAGAAGAACGTTAACACCCAAACTCACCTTAGAACGGACATAGTGCTTAGATGTACCGTAAAGATGACCATGCACTGCTTGCCATTCCAAAAACTCTTTTTTTTCTGTTAACGCTTTGAATTCTTCTTCGCTAATGAAAAAATAATCCTTTCCATTTCTCTCTCCTTTACGCCGAGGTCGTGTAGTGTAAGAAATGGAAAACTCCACATCTTCTAACTCGTTTAAAGAACCTTTAACTATAGTTGTCTTTCCGGCTCCAGAAGGGCCGCTCATTACAAATAAAATTCCTTCCATTTACGATCTGCTCTGAACTTTGGATTCCGCAACCCTTAAAGCTTCTTCCATCTGCGTAAAAGACTCTTGAAATCGCTGAGCTATCGTTTCGGGCTGTATTGCACTTAAAATCACATGATTGCTGTCTGTGATGAGGATCGATCTGGTCTTTCGACCGTAAGTGGCGTCTATCAACTTTCTACCATCTTTTGCCCCATCTTTTAGCCTTTTAAGTGGGGCTGATTCTGGATTGACGATCACTATAACTCTATCCCCTATAACGACATTTCCAAATCCAATGTTTATAAGCCCATACATACCTATCCCTCCAACCTCTTATTCGATATTTTGGACTTGTTCCCTAAGCTTCTTTATCAAAGTCTTTCCTTTGACCACCGAGTTAAGAACTTCATGTATCTTCGATTTGTTCGAAAGCGTATTCATCTCGCGACCGAACTCTTGAAATATAAAATCCAGTTCTCCTCCTGTAGGATCGCTTGAATTCATAAGTTCCCTTGCACGAGATATATGACCCTCAAGCCGAGAAAGCTCTTCACCGATATCGGAACGTTGAATCATCAGTATAACCTCTTGTTCAAGTCGCTCTCTGTCCATTTCAACACTCGAGAATTTTTCGATCTTTTCAGTTATCATTTCTCTGTATTTTTCACGATTGGCTTCTTCGTAAGAGTGCATGGTTCTTACAAGAGTTTCAAAATCGTTGAGATAATCCGTTAAATATTTCTTGAGTTTTTCCCCCTCTATCTCTCGTGAGATGTTGTAAAAATTCAACGCTTTTTTTAAAGCATTCTCGAATCCATTCCAAATACGCTCTTCAATTTTGGGGGACAATTCCATTTTGAAAAGGTCTCTTACGCCTATAATATCACTGACGTTTACGTCATTGGATTTGATGCCCAATTCCTCTTTTACACTGACTATGGCTTTGTAGTACGCTTTGGCAAGGGCAATATCAGGTTTTACGAGATCTGATTCAAAATCTCCTTGAATATCCGTTTTAACAAAAATACTGCCACGCTTGACGTATTCACGTATAACAGGAAGTGATCTGACTTCAAAAGAGGAAAAAAGTGGAGAAAGGGCAAAAGATGCCGTAAAATATTTATGATTCACTCCCTTAAGCTCTAAAGAATACGTAACACCGTTCGCACTTTCGGTAATTCGAGAGTAACCAGTCATGCTTTTCATCTTATCACCTTTTTTAAGAACATTTTTACGTTATCGTGGAGTATGTCGTATTATATCATCATCTGCAAGAAAAACAGAGTTAACTCACGCGAATTGAAGAAAAATCAAAAAAACAGGGGATAAAAAGCCAATTACCGCCAATGCTGGGTAAATTTCGAAGAATCTTAACCAAAATCACCGTTTTACCAAAATGATGGTTCGTTAAGAATGTAGGATTTGAAATTCTCCGCAAGAAGCGTTGTTAAACCATTTGGCTCATTTTCAAAAAGCACCCTACTTTCTATCTTTCTTACAGGTATTATCTCAGCACTGGTCCTTGTAAGAAAGATCTCAGAGCAGTTAAACAGCTCATCCACGTTGATAAATCTTTCTTCCACAGGCATTCCAAAAGAACGTGCAAGTTTTATGACGACATTTCGTGTCACACCATCAAGTATTCCAGTCTCAATTGAAGGTGTCACAATTGTGTCATCTTCTATCAAGAAGATGTTACTCATACTTCCCTCTGCCACAAATCCTTCGTAACTCAAAAATATAACTTCGTAAAATTCTTTCTTTTCACGTCGAGCTATCCTTAAGTAAGCATGAGATGAGGTTTTTAGAATTGATGGCACGGAAACGGATGGAATTGCACGCAAATGAGATATGCCTACATTCACACCGTAAGTGTAAAGATCCTCATTGGGAGCTTGAAGCTCCATTATGTATACGATTAGGTTAGGGTTATCTGGTTCATCTTCATCACCACTGCTGACCATAACCCTTATCGTGCAATCTTTTTCAACATCTTTGAGACCATCGTAAATGATTTTTTCAAATCTCGAAAAACTCAATTCAACAGGCAATGCCAATATTTCAAGTGAGCGTTTAAGTCTTTCGTAATGCTGGTGAGGGGCGAAGAGTTTTTTGTTGTACGTCCTCAAGCTCTCGTACACTCCCTCCCCATACATAAAAGCCCTATCGGTAGCACTTACATACGCTTCATCCATCCACTGACCGTTAAAGTATATTTTCATTACCAACGACCCCCTCACTTTTGTACTCAAAAAACTCGCCTACCGTGGCCACACGACAAATTTTGTGGCGTACATAATATTGATCTAAACCTTCTGAGATTCCATTTTCAACTTGTTCTATTAATACCCTACGGTTCACATTCTCGCTCTTTCTAAAATAATCACTTGAAAGTTGGTCGGATAATTTTCTCAATCTCCTTGCTCTCTCAATTTTGACAGCATTTTCCACTTGATTTGACATCGATGCGGCTACGGTATGGGGACGTGCTGAAAACGGAAAAACATGTATTCTCGAAGCACCTATTTCTTTAAGAATTTCATACGTCTGTCGAAATTCTTCTTCCGTTTCACCTGGAAAACCAACTATCACATCGACCGAAAAGGCAAACAAATCATCACTTTTCCGAAGGATTTTAACACAATCTGTTATATCCTTCGAAGTGTACATTCTTCTCATCCTTTTCAGGGTGGCATCCGAGCCACTTTGCAATGACATATGCGCATGATTGCAAAGCTTTGAATCTTCAAAGAGATCCACCAACTTCCTCAAGCTAACAGGGTCTATTGAGCCGAGCCTTAATCTGAAATCTCCGTTTACTTTGAGAATCTCACCTATCAAATTATGAAGATCTGTTCCCTCATCGTCGTACAAAGCGATGTTTATTCCGGTGATCACAATTTCTTTAACACCATTTTTCACCATAAGACGTGTTTCTTCTGTGACAATTTTTGAAGATTTTGAGCGTATTTTTGTACCACGAAAATGAGGTATCGCACAGTAAGCACATCCCCAATTACAACCATTTTCTATACTTAAGAAAGCACGTGTATGATTTGGAATTTCTTTTACAGAGTAATTCAAGTCATCTTCAAGGAAATAGGATGAATTGAGAAATTCTCCATTTTTATCAAGAAAATCAAGCATTCTTAATTTCTCGCCGTTTCCAATGACCAAGTCAAAACCCTTGATATCTCTATCATGAACGGCACAACCTGTGAAAATTATTTGGGAATTTGGATTTATTTTTTTAAAATGCCTGGCTATCTGAAGCGATTTCCTTGAAGCTTCTTTAGTTACGGCACAACTGTTCACGATCACGATGTCAGCATCTTTTGCGTTGGAGTTTACATGACCATTTTCCCTAAAAATTTCATCGATCTTGGCGCTTTCATATTGATTGAATTTACATCCTAATGTGTGTATATGATATTTCAAATCAGGAGCGCCTCCAAAATGAGCGCACGAGTTACTATACCCGCCAAATGTCCATCTTCGTCCACGACTGGCAAGAATCTATGGCTTTTTTTTATTATCAAAGTGGCAGCGCTTAAAAGCGTATCGGTTGTTTTCAAGGCTTCAACATTTTCCCTCATATATTGAGATATATGTTTATTTTTTATCTCTTCCAAACGTTTCTTCGTGATATTCGTGTCTGGAATGAAAGAAGTAGAGTGCAGCATTTCCATATAACTTGGAATTATCGCATGCATGACATCGCTTTCTGTCATCACGCCAACGACACGCATTTCGCTATCCACCACGGGGAGTCCCGAACGAAATTGATGAACACATGCATGAATGAATTCTTCAACAGTTTCATCTGAAAATACAGCCGTGACATCTCTTTCCATGAAATCCTTAACCTTCATGACAACACACGCTCCATCTCTATGAGCTTCATCGCAGCATTCATTCCATCTATGCCACCAATATTTTTTTCTTCTGTCAATTCATCTGCAATTGCAGCGGCCATACCATATCTTACACTTTCAAAAAAATCTTTTCCATTCGAAATCCCGTAAATCAAGCCTGCGATGTAAGCATCACCCGTGCCCATAAGGTTGATCCGCTTTATTTCACCTTTCATCTTAAAAAGATATGTCCATTCAGGAGTTACAACCAAATCATTTTTAACCTCAAACGAATATATCACCATCCGAGCGCCTTTGTCTATTATCTCCTTCGCAGACGATACATAATCATCAAGCGTGTTAAGAGTTTTCCCTAACACCACTTTTGAACCCCGTATATCTGGCTTGACGATGTCTGGTCCCGCCTCTATCGCATGGGATAACGGTTCTCCATGAGCATTTACGATCGTCATCACATTAGCTTTTTTAGCCATATTAACCATTTTGTTATACACTTCAAGGGAAATCCCACTTGGAATTGTGCCACCTATCTCACAGATTTTCACCCTTGAAAGCAACGCCACATATTTTTTCATGAAGAGTTCAAAGCTCCTTTGATCAACTTTTGGACCAGGAAGGTTGAGCGCTGTTATTGTTTTTGATTTTCTGTCAACCAACGTCAAATTTTCCCTCGTCTCATCTTTTACGTAGAGAAAACTGGTGAATATCCTGTTGTCAAAGTCCCTTTTCATCCTTACTTGAAACATCCTTCCAGTCAACCCACCGAGTATGCCAAGTGCCGTGGATTCTATTCCCAATTGATCCAAATACAGCGAAACGTTTATTCCTTTTCCGCCAGGAGAAATATGAGTTTTTTCGCTTTCAAATATACGATGAATTGTACCTATTTCGAGATTATCAATCTCTATGAGCCTATCAAGAGCAGGATTAAGGGTAACGGTTAAAACATCCATTTTTTATTCCTCCTCGCTGAAAGTCAATATCATCTCCTTCTTGCTCCCAGAAAACTGGGTTTTCCCATTTCGAAGCACTATTATCCGATCGGCTATGGCGAGAAAATTAGGTAATCTTCTAGTGGCCAGTATCAAAGTGTATTTTTCCTTTAATGATAGCACAACATTTTGAACTTTCAAAGCAGCATCATCATCAAGATGATCTACGATACAATCAAGGGCCACGATTTCGGGCTCTCTTAGCAAGGCCATAAAAAGGAGAAACAGCACTCTTATATTTCCATGAAGATCCCCCACACGTGTATGAAGTCCTTTCTTTAAAAGATCCAAGATCCCCAATTTTTTGAGAAGTTCTATCATGGAATCGTAATAAAGATCGACGTTGTTACCCTTAACAAGTCTGATTATTCGGTCAACGGTTAAAGAAGAAAGACTTTCAATGAAGGAAGTGTCAACGTAAGAAATTTTCTTTCTCAGTTCCTTTCTATCCCAATTGCTTATATCTTTTCCTTTGAAGAATATATTCCCTCCACTGTTGATAGATTCGAAAAGCTCTTCATTCAAATGTACAGTACTTCTTAAAATAGCAGATTTTCCAGAATCCCTTGGTCCATATATCAAAATCACATTTCCTTTTTTCACGCTTAAAGAAAAATCGTCGACGAACTTTCTTTTTTCTGTCCATAAAGAGAAGTTTTTAAATTCAAGTAGTGGAATTTCCATGACAATTCACTTCTTCGATTCCCTTTGTGCTCCATATCCTTCGAGAGAACGTCGAACAAATTCAACATTTGCTTCTTTTTTGTTCATCCTCATCATCTTCAGCAATTCAAATTGGGACACAATTCGTGGATTGTTTAAAACTTTCTTGAACTTGCTCATCGAAACACCTTCCCTTCTTTGTTGACTTCCATTTTAAAGTATACAGAGAAGGTTTTTCTTTAGCTTATACTGTCTTTGAATAGTTCATTAAGATTCAATGATAGTATTCTTTCCAAACTTTTTTGATTTCACCACCAATTGACACCGCATCAACGCCTTCTTTAAAAAGTGTTCTAACCTCGTCCGCTGAAGAAATAAGCCCGGCCGCTATTATGAACACCTTGGGGTTTATACTCTTAAAAGTATCCACGAGTTTTGGTAGCACGTCTGCAGGCAATACCTCTATGCGTTTAATATGCATCAAGTGGCGCAGACCACTTCTAACCGCATGAGAATCAAGGGCAAAAAATCTTAAAATAACAGGCATTCCAATTTTTTCACATTCGTTAAGCAGTGAAAGCTTTGTCGTTATTATGCCATAAGTCCCCTTGTCTTTTAAAAATTTTACACCTGCCCTATTTTTTTCAAGCCCTTCCACAAAATCTATATCTACCCACACCTCTTTGGATGAAAAAAGGCGCACACGATCTCCAACATTGGAGATCGTGGTGCCCAATAAAAAAATCGTCGTACACTCTTGAGGAATATCCTCTACATGCGTATCTTGCCAAATTGCGGCTATTATCTCTTTTTTTCTCACTTTGCGTACTCTATGCTTCTTTTTTCCCTGATTACCACAACTTTAAGCTGTCCGGGGTATTCCATGGTCTCTTCTATTTTGCGCGCTATATCGTAAGACATCTTATCAGCCATTTCGTCATCTACCTTATCAGGTTCAACTATAACTCTTATTTCACGTCCGGCCTGTATGGCATACGCTTTGGTAACGTATTTATGGTTTGTGGCTATTTCTTCAAGTTTTTGAAGCCTTTTCATGTATATATCCAAACTCTCCCGACGTGCTCCAGGCCTCGCAGCACTTATGGCATCAGCAGCTGAGATCAAGACAGCCTCTGGGCTTTCGAATGCCACCTCTTCGTGATGAGCTTGTATCATGTTGACAACCATATTTTTTTCACGATAGCGTCTTG
Organism: Mesoaciditoga sp.; assembly: GCA_015491995.1. Lineage (GTDB taxonomy): Bacteria > Thermotogota > Thermotogae > Mesoaciditogales > Mesoaciditogaceae > WGFY01. Next base: position 56,739 of record WGFY01000043.1, on the reverse strand, counting down.
CCAGCTCTCCTCCTATAATCGCATGCGTCCCCTGAACCTCGTGATCAACGGCCTTACCTATGTCATGAAGCAACGCACCGCGCTTCACCTTTTCAACATTCAAACCCAATTCTTCCGCCATCATGGCAGCTATTTGTGCCACTTCTATCGAGTGATGAAGTACGTTTTGCCCAAAGCTTGTACGGAATTTCAATCTTCCAAGCAATTTGAGAAGTTCTTGGTGCATTGTGGAAATCCCAACAGTTAATATTGCTTTTTTCCCCTCGTCACGTACCAGTTTTTCCACTTCTTTTTTCGATTTCTCATAAATCTCTTCGATCATTGCGGGGTGTATTCTACCATCGATTATCAATCTCTCGAGAGTCATTCTGGCTATCTCTCTGCGTAGTGGGTTAAAAGACGACAGAACAACAGTTTCAGGCGTATCATCTATGATCAGATCAACACCGGTTAAATTTTCAAAAGCGCGAATGTTTCTACCCTCTCGTCCTATAATCCTTCCCTTCATATCATCATTTGGAAGTTCAACAGAAGAAACGGCAATTTCGTTGATGTAACTACTCGCATATCTTTGTATTGCCGTTGACATCAACCATTTTGCGTTTTCTTCCGCTTCTTCCTCGTACCTCTCTTTCATTTGAGAGTACATTTTTGCAAGATTCCTTTCCATATCTTCCTTCGTCGATTTCAAAACCAATTCCCTGGCCTCTTGAGTGCTCAATCCGGATATATTTTGTAACTTTTCTTTTTGACTCTTCAAAGTTTCTTCGATTTCTTCTTTTTTCCTTTCAATTTCCTCTTTCATCTCTTCAAACTTATCTTCTTTTCTTGCAAAAACTTCTTCTCTTTTGGTAAAAGCCTCTTCACGTTTATTCAAACGTTCTTCAAATTGCTTAAGCTCATTTCTTTGCTTTTGCATTTCCCTATTGAAATCATTTCTCATTGATGCTATTTCTTGCTTGGCATCGAGAACCATTTCTTTTTTAGTTTTCTGAGCTTCTTGTTCGGCAGATTTTAATATCTCATTTGCACTTTCTTTCGCCCTTTTCTGCTCGTTTAACACTTTCGTTTTTCCCATATGGTAACCCATTATCACAGCCAGAATGGCTATCGGGACGAATATCAACACGAGCATTAGTTCTTGATTCATCGTCACACCTCCAATCTTCGTAGATCGCAAGCAAAGTTTCATGCACCGTCTGCGAATCAAATCCTCTTTTTATCAGCATTTCTTTGATTTCTCTTTGAGTTTTAGACCGATGAGAACGTATAAAATGCGAAAATACCTCTTTCAAATCCATCTCTTTCATCACATCTTCTAAAGCTTTAGACACGTCGTCATCGTTAACTCCAAACATCTTCAACTTGTATCTTATATACCTTGGACCTTTGAATTTGAGTTTCACTTCATCGAATGTAAAAAAAATCGCAAATCTTAAATCGTTTAACATCCCGTACCCTTTTAATTCGGAAATGACCTTTTCTATGTTTTCAGATGAATAATTTTTGATTTTCATCCTTTGTGCCAGTTCCTTTTCGGATCTAAGCCTTACCTTTAAAAGCCTAAGGGCATACGAACGAGCTTTTTCAAGTGTTTTGCTCTGATCCATCTTTTTTCTCTTCCGGATTTTCTTCTTTCAAAAGGCCATGTGCCTTTCTTATTCTATTTTCAATATCATTCGCCACTTCAGGATTCTCTACCAAAAACTGAACCGCTTTGTTCTTCCCTTGACCCAAACTTACCTCTTCGCCATCAGGTGTTATATAACTCAACCAAGACCCCCGCTTTGAAACGATTTCATCGTTTATTCCCAACTCGATCAGCTCATTCTCCCTCACTATACCTCTACCGTATATTATGTCAAATCGCGCTTCTCGGAATGGCGGAGCCACTTTGTTTTTCACCACTTTAACCTGTGTTTCGTTCCCTACGATCTTATCGCCTTCTTTTATGGGGCTTCTTCTTCTTATATCAAGTCGTATAGTCGCGTAGAATTTCAAAGCGTTGCCACCGCTTGTGGTTTCTGGATTTCCAAACATAACCCCTATTTTCATTCTCATCTGATTGGTAAAAACCACGGTGGTCTTTGATTTGCTAACACTTGCGGTTAACTTTCTTAAGGCTTGAGACATGAGGCGAGCTTGAAGGCCCATCTGTGCATCACCCATTGCCCCCTCTATCTCTGCCCGTGGAACCAAGGCGGCGACTGAATCTACAACTATCATATCAATTGCATTCGATCTAACCAATGTGTCAACGATTTCCAATGCCTGTTCTCCACTATCTGGTTGAGAGATAAGAAGATGATTCACATCTACACCTAAATTTCTGGCATACACAACATCAAGTGCATGCTCAGCATCGACAAATGCTACAACTCCACCGAGTTTTTGTGCTTCGGCCAACGCATGAAGTGTAAGAGTCGTCTTGCCACTCGACTCCGGCCCGTATATCTCCACAACTCTTCCCCTAGGGTATCCCCCCACTCCAAGTGCCACGTTAAGAGAGAGGGAACCAGACGGAATTACTTCTATGTTCTTTACAACTTGATCTTCTCCGAGGATCATTATTGAGCCTTTACCAAAATCTTTTTCTATTTGCTTTATGGCACTTTCAAGTGCTTTTTCCTTATCTGGTTTTTTTTCATCTTTCATCACGTAAACCTCCCAATTCACTTCTATGGATAAGTGTGTATATAGAACCATTTGGCGTTAATTCGGACGAAAACAACTCCACATCCTCACACTTGAATTCCACAGGTCTATGCTTCATTTCAGATAAAATTTTCCTCCACCCCTTTGGTACGCCCTTTATCCTTCCAACAGTTATGTGAGGAATGATCTTTTCTCTGAACTCAAAACCACGTTTTTTCAAAAAAACATTTGTCTTTTCATACAGATCTTGTACATCTTCATCTTTTTCGCATCCCATCCACACCACTCTCGGAAGCCCCTTAAGTGGAAAAAATCCAACTGTATTCAAAGTTAAAGAAAATTTATCGCTCTTCAACACGATTTCATCCATGATCTCGGCAATCTGCTTAGATTTGTCAGCCCCTATTTCTCCGAAGAAAAACAAAGTCAAATGCACGTTATCTTGTACCGGCCAGCTTCCATAAAATCCGTTTTTTTTCAGCTCATCCTGCATGTTAGATATCAAAGATGAAACTTCAAAAGAAGTCCTCAATGCCATAAAAACTCTCATTCTTCAAGGGCCTCTAAATTCTTTATGAAATAATCAATTCCCGACCATACAGTCATGGCAAAAGCGATCCACATCAGAGTTATGTTCAAGTTTTGACCTAAAAAAGGAGTTACTTTATAAAGCAACATGACAATTACAAAGGTCATTTGTGAAACTGTTTTCATCTTTCCCCACCAACTTGCAGCGATAACATGTAACTTACTCGCCGCAATCATCCTAAGTCCGCTTACGGCTATATCCCTTGTGATGATGGTGATCACAAACCAACTTCCAATCTCACCTTTTTGAAGAAAAACCAGAAGAGCCGCATCTATCAGGACTTTGTCGGCAAGCTGGTCGACGAACTTGCCAAGCGTCGTAACCTCGTTCATACTTCTTGCAAGCTTCCCATCAAGGTAATCCGTAAAAGACGCAATTAAAAAGATGAAGAGAGCAATACCATCCATGCTTTTAAGGGACGCGTACATAAATGGTATTACGAGAAGAACACGAATAAAAGTTACACGGGTGGCCGTTGTGACTCTCATGATTCAATTCCTTCTAAATCATAAAATTCGTAATCTTCGATCTTGACATTCACAAAATCCCCAACTTTTAAACACTTTTCAGATGAAAAATGCACGTATCCATCTATTTCAGGCGCATCCATGTAAGTCCTTCCATAATACATTTCTTCTTCTATGCCCTCAACAAGTGTTTTGAAGATCTTTCCAAGATATTTTTTGTTCCTTTCAAGGCTTATTTCCCTCTGAACGCTCATCAGTCTATCATAACGTTCTTGAGCCACCTGTTTAGGGATTTTGGGCTCGATTGAGCACGCGCCAGTTCTTTCTTCTTCGGAATAGATAAATGCTCCAAGTCTGTCGAATTTCACATCGGTTATAAAGTTCAACAGTTCTTCGAATTCATCATCACCTTCAGAAGGAAAGCCAACCATCACCGTTGTACGCAAGATCGCGTCATCAATGGAATTCCGGATCTTCAAGAATTTAGTTCTTAGTTCATTCACATTCGAATTTCTATTCATGGCGTTAAGAATTTTTGAGGAAGCATGTTGAATGGGAATGTCAAAATAGTGTAAAAAATGACGAGAATGTCCAACGAAATCAATCAACTCATCATCTACGCCGTCCGGATAAAGATAAAGCAAACGAATGTAGAAATCACCGTCTATCTTGTCCAGTTCTTTCATGAGTTCCACGATTTTTTCATTGCCATCGCAATATTGAGTCAAATCTTGAGACACAAGAATGATTTCCCGCTTTCCCATGGCGATCAATTCTTTTGCCTCTTTAACAAGATCCACGATTCTTCTGTTTTTCAAAGAACCTTTTATCAAGGGTATGGCACAGAAGGCACATCTTCTGTTACAACCATCTCCGACTTTTAGATAAGCGTAAGACTTATCGCCAAAACCTCTTCCAGCAAACTCATAAATCGGTTCTGGAATTGAAACAAAATCCTGTGGATTTTCAACGGCTTTTACGACTTTTTGAGGGGTCACAACTCCCAAAAAAGCGTCTACTTCAGGTATCCCTTTCCTCATCTCTTTTGAGTATCTTTGGATAAGACAACCATGAACTATCGTTCTCTTTTTGTAATTCAACACTTTGAAAATCTCATCCACAGATTCTTCTTTGGCGGAGGCTATAAAACCGCACGTGTTTACCACAATGACATCAGCTTCTGCGGGATCCTTAACAATTTCATGGCCTTTTTTCATCAAAAGTGCCATTATTGCAGAAGAATCTGCCTCGTTTTTGGGACAGCCAAGAACATCAATCCATACTTTCACATCTAATTCCTCTTCCTCTTTTTCTTCATGTACAGAGCTCTTACCTTTTCCAACTCTTCTATGTACTCGATAGTTCTGTAATTGGGATAAGTCATTTCCCAGGAGCGAAAATGCCCTTTAAGGAAGAGAAGTGTAACTTCGGCATATATTCCATGCCTGAGATACACCCTACTGCCCCATTGTTTGGTGGAGGCAAGTACGAATTGACTATGGTGAACATAACCGGCATCGATGTTCACAATTCTCTTACCGCTTATTGAAAGCTCGTTCTCCACAGAGTTAGTGATTTTTTTTGCGTTAGCAAGCTCATAAGGGTGGATCAAAGGCTCAAAACTCACTATGCGACTTTCCAATCCTTCGCCCATCTCTTTTTTGTAATAGGAAGTGAACGAAGAAAAATCCAATGGCTTAGAGACAAAATCAACCTGTCCGAATTCAGGAACAAGAAGATCTAAAACACTTTTAAGCCTGTATTTAAAATTGTTTCCAAAAACCACACAAACCAAATTCACCAAATCTGGAGTCTTAACTTTTCCCAATTCAAATCACCTTTGAAATTATAACATATTTGATAGAGTGCACGTGCTTTGATTGAGCTTAACAAAATGGTAAAATAAATAGGGGATTTCGTTCGTTTTCTCAGTAAAAAAACATTAACAAGTTCACTCCAAAGGAGGAGATGGATATGAAGTTGGTGATTGCCGGAAATGGAGTAGGATCTGTAACTTTGATAAAAGAGCTAAAAAAGTTGAATTTTGATGCCAAGATAGATGTTTTCACAGATGAAAAACGTCCTTTTTATTGGAGACCAAGGCTTATAGAAGTGTTGGCTAACGAAGCGACGATAAAAGACATAACCCCTTACAATGAAAAATGGTACGATTCTCACAACGTAAAACTTCACCTTTCAGATCCGATCGTGGAGCTGAACATCAACGACAAGAAAGCAAGGAGTAAAGCTGGTAAAATCATGTCATATGACGCTTTCATCTTCGCAAATGGCTCAAAATGTTTCGTTTTACCAATAAAAGGAAATGATCTGGAAAATATTTATACACTTAGAGATTATGATGATGTCGAGAATATCAAAAAGCACTACGGTCACTCTACGAAAATTGTCGTGATAGGTGGTGGAATACTCGGCATAGAGATGGCTGCCGCACTGAAACAAGCTGGCGAAAATGAAGTTAGCGTTGTGGAATTTTTCCCTTACCTTCTTCCACGCCAACTTGATAAGCAGGCTGCCACCGTTTTAAAAAAACAACTCGAAAGATCATACGGTATAAACTTTTTACTTGGAAAAGCCACAGCTGAGCTCGGTGGAGAGAAAAAAGTAGAGAAAATTTCCTTCTCGGACAAAACATCGATAAATGCCGACGTTGTCATTTTTTCGGTTGGGGTGCGCTCCAACACAAACGTAGCCAAAAAAAGCGGTATAAAGGTTGAAAGAGGCATAGTCATCGACGAACATTTGAAGACAAATGCTAACGGCGTTTACGCTGTAGGAGATGTCGCTCAATACGATAACGTTGTTTATGGGACTGTCCCACCCTCAGTAGAACAGGCGCGGGCGCTTGCCGGAGTTCTGGCTTCTCAAAATAGAACTTACACAGGTTCCATCATGTCTAACATGTTAAAAGTAGCTGGAATAAATTTGTTGTCAACAGGCAAAACAAATCCGGATGATGGGAATTTTCGTTTCGCTTCTCAAGGGGATATGAGTAGAGGTATTTACAAGAAAGTGATCCTTGAAAAAGGGAGGTTCGTTGGCTCCATAGCAATAGGAATTAAGACTCAGGAAGCTTTGAGAATGAAAAAATTGGTTGAAAATGGAGAAAGTATCAGATCTGATATCTTGAAATACGTTGAATTGGCTGAATTGAGCGAAGGAGGAATGATATGAACGATTTTCTTTACTCTTCGAACGAATTGCTTGAAATGGCTCTTAAAATAGAAGAAGACGGAGAGAAATTTTACGATCATCTTTCAAAAACATTTGACGATCTCAAAAAAAAAGAGTTCTTTTCTTACCTTGCATCCCAAGAAAAACAGCACGCCAAAGATTTTAAAAGACTTTTACAAGGGCTTACAGAAGAGATAGAACCAACATTTTGGGAAGAAGCATCAAAATACGTGAAAAGTTTAGTTGAAGACAAAATATTTCCAAATGTAGGGGAAATGATAGAAAAATCCAAGAAAATGACCCTTGACGATATTCTCAATTTCTCCATTGGCATTGAAAAAGAAACGGTCATCTTTTACGAGGAATTGTACGATCTCGTACGGGAGAAAAGATCAAAAGAGGTTTTATCAAGGATCATACGTGAGGAAGTCGGGCATGTCCGAAATCTTTTCGCCTTGAAATCTCAACAAAATTAAAAGGGAGGTTTCACCATGAAAAAAGTGTACTTTAGTGTGTTAATAGTTCTTTTTTCTGCTCTTGCATTTGCACAAGGTGTTATGAATTTTGTGCCAAAGAAAATCGACTTCGTAGCCGCTTTCAAAAACAACTCTCAAAATTACGCCGCTTTGAAAAAAGTAGATGTCTTTTCCTTTCTGCTAAATGATCTTGGCATAGAAAATCTGATTCAAGCTTCAGTCAGTCAAACAGCCGTCTCCATGGGAACAAAAGCATCACAAATATGGATGGCCACAGAAAACGACTTCGTGATTTTCGGAAAAGCAAATATTTCAAATTCCCAATTCGATCTCGCTATTGCGCTCAAAAACAATTCCAAAACGATACTGAACCTGCTTTCATCTTTAGTGGGAGGAAATGTCGGCTCTAAAACGATAAACGGTACCACTTTCAAAACTTTTAGCACAGGAGATCTCACATTTTACACTCTCGACCATGATGGATACGTTTTGATATCTAATTCTCCGAGATTCGAGGAAGAATCCATGAACTCTTACGACGGGAAGAATTCAACCTTTGTGTTCAAAGGGAATATACCCAAAGATGCTTGGTTCAGCGTATACACGAATGCCAACTTGACAGACAATTCAACTTTGGATATGATACCAAGTGATACGTATGCTTACGGAGAGGTGAAAAATGGTTCCTTAATGATAACAGGTATTTCGAAATTTGAATACAAGAATCTAACGCTTAAGACAAAAATTCTGTCTTTCAAGCCAAACGCAAAATTGCTGGAGGATAAACCGGCAACTGGAGATTTTTGGATAGCCGCAGACGTTGCAGACCCATCAGAATTATATGAAATACTGAAAGATTACTCAAAAGACCTTGGCCTTGAAAAAAACGGTAAAGTTACAAAAGAAGAGGCACGTGAACTGGCAGATCATTGGAATGGAAAGGCTTTAATGAGTATGAACATCTCTTCGAAATCATCACATTACATTGCAACGGCATATCTTTCAAAAGATATATCCAAGTACATACCTGAAATATCTAAAAGCGCTTCCGCTACCTTCACTTGGAAGGGTCACACCGTCTTGAGAGATGATACGATCGAGGGTACCGTTACAACATCTGATTACACCATCTTCTACCCTGGCAAAGTCATTTTCAGCGATATGGCTCCAAATGAGACGATGAATTATTTAAACTCCTCTCCCAAGGCAAAAAAAATCGGAAATTACATGGATTTCTCAAGTCAAATTTGGAGCAACGCATTTCTAATCGGATATGTTGATATTGGAAAAATGATAAAAGAAACTCTTCAATATCCACTTCAATCCGGAGGTATTTTCCAGATGAAGATGGACAAAAACGCAAATTTTATCTGGCAACTTATATTGAGGTGATAAAATGCAAAAGCTTTCGCAAACGATAGAATTCATAAAATCGTCTGTAACTTTGAGGATCGATTCAAGAGCGAAAAGTTTGAAAAAGCAAGGAAAAGATCTTGTTTTATTCACAGCAGGAGAACCAGATTTTGCAACACCAAACGAGGTAAAAAAAGCTGCAATCGAAGCCATAAATAAAAATTTTACCAAATACACGAAATCCAGTGGAATTTTGGAATTACGTGAAGGAATATGCCAAAAGCTGAAAAAGGACAACGGACTTTTGTACTCACCTGATGAAATAGTGGTATCTAACGGTGGAAAACAAGCTCTTTTCAACATATTTGGCGCAATATTGAATCCCGATGACGAGGTGATCGTTTTAACTCCAGCATGGGTGAGCTACATTCCTCAGATTGAAATGTGGAAAGCAAAATCGGTCCAAGTTGAGACATTTGCAGAAAATGATTACCTTCCAACGGAAGAATCTCTGGAAAAAGCTGTTACCATCAAAACAAAAGCGATACTTTTCAATTCTCCAAACAATCCAACTGGAGCTGTTTACGACGAGGAGACTTTGAAAATGATAGCCTTTTTCGCAAAAACACATGATCTATACGTCGTGGCCGATGAAGTTTATGAAAAAATGGTTTACGATCTTCCCCATCTTTCCATAGCTTCGTTCGATGAAATGAAAGAAAGAACTCTAGTAATCAACGGTTTTTCCAAGAGCCATGCCATGACCGGATGGCGTGTGGGCTATTCTGTCACACCGCTCGAAATTTCCAAAGAGATAGCAAAAATTCAATCGCACACCACATCAAATATAAATTCAATTGCGCAGATGGCTGCGCTTAAAGCTCTTAGCGTTGATACGAAGTACATGATGGATGAGTACAAAAAACGACGTGATCTGATCGTTCAAATGCTTTCAAAAGCTGAATTCAAATTTTTTAAACCAAAAGGTGCTTTTTACGTGATGATAGATCTCAACGAATTTCTGAACGCTCGCACAACAGAGGAGCTTTGTATGGATCTGATGGAAAACGCTGGCGTTGCAATGATTCCAGGTGATGGATTTGGAACATTGGGATTTGCGAGGATATCATTTGCCACATCGCAAGCGCTGATCAAAAAAGGTGTTGAAAGGTTGACATCATATCTGAAAAGATGATATATTAGCATACGTGTTTTAAGAGAAAAAGGGCGTTGTTTCAACGTTTCCAGCCCCAAAAACAAAGGAAACGGGATCTTGATGATCCCGTTTCCTTTGTTTTTGAAAAGGAGGAGAAGAAGTTGCAAGAGACAAAAGTGAAAAGGTTGGTCATGAATTCAATGCTCATAGCACTAAGCATCGTCTTAACAAGGTATCTGTCTATCAGAATTTCCTTTTACGGTGTGGAAGGGATAAGAATCGGTTTTGGGGCACTTCCCATTTTTCTTGCGGGATTTATGTACGATCCAGTTGATGGCTTGATCGTTGGTGCATTGGCAGATATCATTGGTTTTTTCGTCAGTCCAATGGGTATCTACATGCCACAGTTTACGTTAACATCCGCATTGACAGGTTGGATTCCCGCGGCAATGTATAAATATATTTTCAAACGCAAATTGAATTTTTTAACTCTTATGATTACGACGGGAAGTGGTCAATTTATAACCGATGTCGTGATGGTTCCTTACTTTCTTCACACTCTTTTTAGAATTCCTTACACCGTACTCATGCCCTCAAGAATTGTTGGATACTTTGCCATGCTGCTGGTGTACCCGCTGTTGATCTTGGAAATCATGAAGCGTGTACCTGAATTCAAAGAACAGATATTTTCAAAAACATCGACAAAGTGAAAAGGAGGTTTAATCCTTTGACTCATCATTCCATGATTTAGAAGGTGAGGCAATGATCTTCCGTTTCAATTGATCTAACGAGAAAATCGTTGGCCCTATGTCAGAATGAATGGTTATCGTTTCATTTGCAATGGTGATTCGTGCCCCTTCAAAACACTTTTTTTTGACGATCACTTTTGAGTTTTTTTCACTTTCGTCGATTTGCACAGAGCGTCTTAAAACTTTGGACTCATTTTTTAGCCGTTCGATCTCTTCTAAAACTTCAGTTTTCCTTTTCTCCAAACTCTTCGCAAAACTCAACAAGTTTCCTTTTTGAATACCATCGGTGATCTTTTTGAAGGCAGACAGGGTCTTGTTGATCATGGAAGATATTTCTCCGAGTTTCGTCAGATATGATTGTAAACTTATCTCCACTTCTTCGGCTTTCCTGGAAAACTCAAAATTAATTCCGGCAGATATATGCGTTGGAACCTTTGAAATGCTCCCAATTACATTCGTTATAACATCGCCAGATGCTTTTACGCTTTCCCCGGTTATCCATCCTTTTCCCCTTACCACAACGTTACCTTTTGAGATAACTCGCGAGTTCATGATGTATTCATCTATACTGACATCACCATAGGATATAATGAACGCCTCATTCAGAAATTTGGCCTTGAAATCTTTGTGTGAAACTATTTTTCCTTTTAATTTGCCAAACACTCCGCCTTTGATGATGACAGATCCTGTAGCTTCCACATCCACCTCACCAACTATTCCATCTATTATAACGTCTTTCCCAGCTTTAATCTTGAATTCCTCTTCCGCATTTCCTTTTATCCAAATCGTTCCCAAAAAATCGATATTTCCAATACTGTAATCCAAATCACCTTCAATAACGTATATTTCTCTCACGTTGATCTTTTTTTCTTTTGAAAAATAAGGTTGACCTTTAACAGAAGATACGATCGAATTACCGTCCTTGGAAAGTTTTACATTTTCACCGACAAATTTCAACAGATTGATCTCTTTTGGCTCCTTAGATGGAGTCTCCTTTCCAAAAACATCGTAACCACTTTCCCCCTTTTTAGAAGGAGCCTTGATCGCAAGCCTCTCCCCCTCATAACAATGTACGACCTCGTACATTGAGGCGTAGTCCACTTTATCTTCTTCATCTATTTTTTTCAGCTTAACACCACTTGATGGAAAAAGCAATTTCAATTGGGCATCTTTAGAGTTGGCAGGGTTCGTCCCCTCAGCTATCAAAAAGGGCTTAAGAATACAACGTTTTTCAACAGCTTTCTCGATCTCCTCTTTCTTAAGTCCGTACTTTATCCCTTTATTTTCAACAATTTTCAAGATCTCATCATCAGATGGCATTTCCCTTTCAATTCCAGGGTAAATGGTTGCATAAGCTTTCTTGCTGTCAGAAGAAATGCTGATCACGACTCTTGGCTCCGCGTATTCTTTTAGATTCTCTTCAACCTCTCTGTCACTCTCTTCAATCGAATTGTCCTCGCTTTTCAAAAGATCTTTTATCTCTTCGAAGCTTAACTCTCCATCCATTTCATCCAATTCTGATATTCTAACTTCGATCATGGATTTCCCATCTTCCACTTTAGAAGAACGGTCTAAAACTTTAACAGAAACCCTGTTGTACCAAGTTGAGCCATATTCTTTTTGCAAAAAAGAGAACAATTCCTCCATATCATGAAAGAACATCACATTCAACTCAACATCCTCCTTCTTCCGTTCAGAATTAGAAAAAATCAACATGCCGCACACTTATTCGGTTTTAACGCGTGTTAAGTATATGTTATCACGAAAAACATTTGATCTGTGAACTCTGTTGTGGTAGAATTCTATGTGCGCGGCTATAGCTCAGTTGGTAGAGCATCAGCTTCCCAAGCTGGGGGTCGCGGGTTCGAGCCCCGTTGGCCGCTCCAAAGCCCTCACAAGAGGGCATTTTTTATAGGGAGATGGCTTAGTTGAATAAGCTTGGTAATGATATATGGATGAAAGGCGGGAGTACAAACGTTGGGATAGCCAACTTTGACGATATAGTGTATATCATAGACACGGGATCAAACGCTAAATTCGCAAAAGAACTGCTTTTAGAAATTGGTAAAGGTCAGAAAATCGTCTTGAACACGCATTCACATGCCGATCACATACAGGGAAATCGCATATTCGAAAACGCAGGCGCAAAAGTGTATGCAAGTGATTTGGAAGTTCCATTCATACGAAATCCACAACTTGAAGGATTTTACCTCTACGGCGCGAAATCTCCCAAAGCTTTAAAGCTGAGTTTTTACAAAGCCAAATCTTCAAATGCGCATCCTTTCAGCGAAATCATCCTTCCTTCACAGTTTGAATTGATCTCTTTGCCGGGACATTCCTTGGAAATGACGGCAGTAAAAGTTGAAGACGTCATTTTTTGTGGAGATGCTTACTTCGGATCAACTGTGTTGGAAAAGTACTCTTATCCATATCTTGTGGATGTGAAAAAATTTCTCGATTCTTTAACCATTTTGGAAAAAATTGACTCCAAATGGTACGTTCCATCACATGGAGAACCAACGGACGATCCTCACGAGGATATAGAAAAAACAAGAGCGACAGTCGATAATTTCGTAAACGCCACTCTTGAATCTCTCAACACTCAAAAATACGTTGAAGAAGTTTGCTCACATATTTCCCAAAAAATGTCAATACAGCTTAGCTTGGGGACTTTTTATCTTTTCAGATCGTTCATAAGCGCCAATTTATCTTACTTAGAAACGCTTAAAGAAGTAGAACAAATCACACCAGGATTATGGCAAAAAGCAAATTGAATCCGAAAGTTATAAAACACTACCAGCTGTTCAGATACTTCTTCTGTTCCTCCGTTAAAGAGTCTATCTCTATTCCTAAGAGTGCGAGTTTTGTCGTCGCTATCTCATAATCTATTTCTGCGGGAACGGCATATGTCTTTGCTTTCATCCTCTCGTGATCTTTGGCGATTTTCATGGCACTCAAAAGTTGCACGGAAAAAGACAGATCCATTATTTCAACTGGATGCCCATCGGCAGCTGCCAAATTCACAAGTCTTCCTTCTCCTATAAGGTACAATCTTTTCCCATCAACAACGTATTCTGTGACGTTTGGTCTTGCCTCGTGCTTTGACTCCGTGATCCTTTCTAAATCTGCAACGGACACTTCCACGTCAAAGTGACCGGCATTTGTGAGGATCGCACCATCTTTCATCTCTTTGAAATGCTCCTCACGTATCACCGATGTGTTACCAGTTACGGTGACGAATATATCTCCCAAACGTGCAGCCTTTTTCATTGGCATGATCTCAAAGCCATCCATCAAAGCTTCCAGCGACTTTATAGCATCTATCTCTGTGACTATCACACGAGCACCAAGACCCTTCGCACGCATGGCTACACCCTTTCCACACCATCCATAGCCAGCCACAACTACCCTTTTTTCCGCGACATTCATATTCGTATTGCGCATTATCGAGTCCCATACGGATTGTCCGGTTCCATAGCGGTTATCGAAAAGATGTTTAGTAGCCGCATCGTTTACCAATATGGCTGGGACTTTCAATTTCCCAACATTTTCAAGGGCTTTTATTCTCTTAACACCTGTCGTGGTTTCTTCGCAGACACCCCACAGTTCTTCCAATAAATCTGGTCTTTTCTCATGAACTGCAACCGTGAGATCGGCACCGTCATCCACAATCACATTCGGCCTGAAATCAAGCGTAGCGTTGAGGTTTCTTTCGTAAACACCGCTATCATGTGTTCTTTCAGCGTTAACCTTAAGGCCACGCTTCTTCAATTCTGTCACTATTTCATCTTGGGTACTGAGAGGATTTGATCCGGTCACGCTGACATCTGCCCCAAGCTTCGCAATCGAGAGAGCAAGATAGCCCGTTTTCGCTTCCAAATGCACTGAAATGGCAACTTTCACTCCTTTTAACGGTTGCTCATCTTCGTACTTCTCCACCAACTTGTTTATGACTTGCATTCTTTGCGCAACCCATTCCAGTTTTGCGCTTCCAATATCCATTGAAATTCCCCCTTTAATTTTAAAATATGTTGAGTACGCATTTACTTACTATATCACACATACACTTTCATCCATTCAAACTGGTAGGTACACCTCAGCTTCTCCACTTATCACAATTGCACCGTTGTCTATCACATTGGTGACAAGAAATACCCTTCTTCTCACGGCGTTTTTGTCTTTTACTTCAACATGTACTTTAACATCATCCCCAACGTAAACTGGTTTTCTAAATTTCACCGATTGGGAAATGTATATGGTTCCAGCTCCAGGAAAATCATGACCCAAAACCTTTGAAATAAGAGAGGCAACGAGCATGCCATGCGCTATTCTTCTACCGAAGATAGACTTCTTCGCAAATTCCTCATCTAAATGCAACGGATTGTTATCACCTGTGATTTTTGCGAATTCTCTAACCATCTCATCTGTTACCAAGAATTCAACTTCCTTTACATCACCCTTTATTATATTTTCAAAATTCATAAAAGCAACTTCCTTTCATGTTAAAATGTTTATGGTGCACACGATGATTTTAACAAATCAAGGGGTAATTTGAAAGGAAGAAAAGCCATGATAATTTATGGGAGAAACGTTGTAAAAGAAGCGCTGAACGCCAAAATACATATGAACAGGGTGTACATGATCGACTCAAAAAGGATATCTCAAGAGATGAAGCAGATCGAAAATGATTTGAGGCACATACACGTTACAGTCGAAAAAGTGGATTCAAGAAGATTGGAAGCCGTTACTCATTCAAAAGATCACCAGGGAATAGCTGCCAAGGTAAAGGACTACAAATATTTGAAAATGTCTGATGTTTTGGATAAGATTGATCATTCCCCGTTCATCGTTATTCTTGATCGCGTTCAAGATCCACACAATTTTGGTGCGATAATAAGAAGTGCATATGGTGCCGGAGTGGACCTTATAGTGATCCCCGAACGTGGTGGATGTCCTGTAACACCCGCTGTTTTAAAGACATCAGCAGGGTACGCTTTTAAAATGCCGATATCCATGGAAGTGAATCTCACACGTGTGGTGGAGGATCTCAAAAAACAGGGAGTTTGGGTGTATTCCGCAACGATGGATGGTAAAGCCTATGACAAGGTGGATATGAAGGGACCAATTGCATTCATATTCGGTAACGAAGGAGAAGGAGTACGAAAATTGTTGAAAGAAAAAAGCGATGGTGTTGTTTCCATACCAATGGATAGAAAGATGAATTCGCTTAACGTTTCGGTCAGCGTGGCCGTGATGCTTTTTCATGCTATGGAAGTGAGAAAAAATGTCGATAGTTAAACTTCCTGAAGATCTCGTACGTCGGATCGCAGCTGGAGAAGTTGTCGACCATCCTTCCTCGGTTATAAAAGAATTGGTAGAGAACAGCATGGATGCCAGCGCTGAAAACATCAAAATATCCGTGGATTCAGGCGGAAAATCCAAGATCGTCGTTGAAGACGACGGAGAAGGAATGACTACGGAAGATTTGAGCGTGGCAGTTCTTCCACACACCACATCGAAGATAAAGAAATTTGGGGATCTTTTTGATATAAATTCCTTTGGATTCAGAGGAGAAGCGTTGGCGTCAATAGGTGCCATTTCGAAGATGAAGGTTGAAACATCGATCACAGGTGAAATTGGCTCGTCAATAAAGGTGATAGGCGGTGATGTTGGCAAGGTAACGACCGTTGCAAAGAGCAAAGGAACAAGGGTAAGTGTTTTCGACCTCTTCTTCAACGTTCCGGCGAGAAGAAAATTTCTCAGCTCGATCTCGGTAGAAACAAGAATGATAACAGAAATAGTTCAAAAGTTCATTCTTTCCGAAAGAGTTGGCTTTGTCTACGTACATGACGATCAAGAGGTGTACAGCGTGAAAGCAGATGTGGCCCTTGAAAATAGAATCAAAAATGTCTTCGGTGATTACGATCTTATCGCTGTGAATTCCACATTTGGTGGTGTAAGGGTACACGGATACATCAGCACTCCTTACGTTGGAAGGAAGAACAGAGTAAACGAGATCATTTTTGTAAATGGTAGATATATCAGAAGTGGCCTTCTGATGAAGGCCATAGAAACGGGATACGCTGAGCATTTGAAAAAAGGAGAATTCCCAACGGCAATAATTTTCGTGGATCTCCCGCCACAATTGGTTGATGTGAACGTTCATCCGCAAAAATTGGAAGTGAAATTCAGCGATCAGTCAAAGATATTCGTCATGGTCATGGAAGCCATCAAAAAAGCCTTGGCTTCCCCATCCGTTTTTCAACTTCCAACTGAAAGCTTTCAGCCAAAGGTTTCTGAGAATGTACAGCGAATTGAGAGGCGTTTTTCCGAAGAAAAAGAAGAAAAATTTGTAGATAAAATCACCCACAAAGACAAAAGATCTCGAAATTCTAAAAACATGCCAATCAAAAAATGGAATCCTTCCAACTCAACGGCATACGCATTTGACACGGAAATAAAAACTTCAAAAGAGATCAACCCCATGGAAAGAGAAAAACTGTCGGAGACAAAAATATTGTCTATACTACATGGAAGGTACATAGCGTGTGAGGGAAAGAATGCCTTATATTTGATAGACATGCATGCAGCACATGAAAGGATTCTCTATGACAAATTCAAATCGATATCATTCAAAACCTCGCAAAGCCTTACAACCCCAATAAAGCTTGAATTGGATGAAACCCAAAAAGAAATTTTAAAAGAAAATGAAAAAAATTTGAAAGGATTCGGCTTCGAGTGGAAAGAAGATGAACTCATCGGAGTGCCACAATTCAAAAAGGTCGTTGATTGGAAAGAAATCTTTTTGTCAACTTTGGAATCTTTCAGATTGTTATTTGCACAAGATCCACGCGATGAATTTTTAGCGACGATTGCTTGCAAAGCCGCCGTAAAAAGCGGAGAAAGAGTATCAGATGATGAGCTATACCAAATTGTTAAGGATCTTGATCAACTCGAGGTCTGGTCTTGCCCCCATGGACGGCCTTTGGTTTATTCCATCGATTTCAAAAGATTGGATAGGTACTTCGGTAGATGAAAGTTGAAGAAGCGCTCTTTAGTATTTTAGACAGCCCTTCGACGAAAAAAATAGACGATGAGATGAAAAGGGCGCAAAAACTTGGAGTTAAACTCATAACTTATGACGATGAGAGATATCCCAAACCTCTTAGAGAAATATACGATCCCCCAAAAATCTTGTACGTTGTTGGAAAGCAGATCGATTCGCTAAAAGGTTTTTCCATCTCAATAGTAGGTTCAAGAAAAGCAACCTCTTATGGAAAGATGGCGGCGTCGAGAATTTCTGCAGATTTGGTGAAGAATGGAGTCGTTATCGTAAGTGGATTGGCATACGGCATAGATTCCGTTGCCCACGCGGCAGCAATCAAAACTGGTAGAACCGTGGCCGTTTTAGGCAACGGTATAGATGTGGTTTACCCACGTGCAAATGTGAAATTATTCGAAGAGGTAAAAGAGCACGGATGTTTGGTGAGCGAATTCCCGCTTGGTGTTCGCCCTCAAAAATGGACATTTCCCAAACGTAACAGGATAATAGTAGGACTTTCGATGGGAGTTATCGTGGTGGAAGCGGCTCAACGAAGCGGTTCACTGATAACAGCCCGCCTTGCTTTAGGGGAAGGACGAGAAGTCTTTGCCGTGCCCGGCCAAATATTTTCAAAGACAAGTGAAGGGACGAACGGTCTCATCAAACAAGGTGCAAAATGTGTAACATCGGCTGATGACGTTCTTGATGAATTTGGTTACCTTAAAATTGTGGATAAACCTGAAAAAACTGGAGATCCTATCGTTAACTGTTTGAAAGATGGGGCAAAAAATGTGGAAGAAATTCATCAAATCACGGGCATATCAGTGGAAGAGTTAAACGTCAAGCTCACGATGCTTGAAATGGATGGAAACCTTAAGTACAATCAGTCTGGGAAATTCACTTTGTCTTAAAGACATGATGATCTTTTCAAGACATGTTGAGTGTATTATAATATCTCTGAATTGTTAAAAAAGACGGGAGGAAATACATGGAAAAGCTTGTGAGTGCAAGGGAACTCAAAAAGCTTTTTGGCAAAGTAGAAGCTGTCAAAGCCGTAAGCTTTCATGTCTATAAAAATGAGATATACGGATTTCTTGGTCCAAATGGTGCCGGAAAAACGACAACGTTGCGTATGTTGACCGGTGTTCTTAAGCCAACCTCAGGAGACACTGAAATTTGTGGGATGGATGTCCTTCAAAGACCTATCGATGTTAAATTCGTAACAGGTGTTGTGCCTGATGAACCTAACATGTATGAAAACTTAACAGGGCAAGAATTTCTTGAATTCATAGGCTCTGTTTTCTCCATGAAAAAAGAAAAATTGAATCAACGTGTGGAAGAGTTATCCGATGCATTTGATGTGAATTTTCTCGGCAAATTCATAGGTGATTATTCTCACGGCATGAAACAAAAGCTCATGTTGATATCCGTTTTGATGAGAAAACCAAGAGTACTCTTTCTTGATGAGCCAACCGTTGGATTGGATGCCAAGAGCGCCAAAATCTTGAAAATGCTTTTGAGAAAGTACGCTAACGAAGGCTCTGCGATTTTCATGACGACTCATGTTTTGGAAATCGCCGAAAAAATGTGCGACAGAATTGGAATAATAAACAAAGGGGAACTCATAGCAGAAGGCACTTTATCCGAATTAAGAAGTCGATCCGGAAAAGAATCCCTCGAGGATATATTTCTTAATCTCACTGGGGAAGATGAGATAAAGGAGATAGTGGATAATTTATGAGATCTTTTTTCAAGGATCTTCTCACTCTGTTGAAATATAGATTGTTGATGTGGATGAACATACCGAAAAGACGAGGAAATCATTCCATGCCTATTTGGCTTTATGTGTTTTTACTCGCTTTGGTAGTCGCTTCTTTCGGGATTCCTGGATATTTCTTGATGAGAGGAGCATTTGTGAAATACTCGCAGTTCTTCATCGGTACTTCAACGCTTGCGGATCTCTTTTTAGAGATATCGCTTCTTGGCATTCTCGCTTTGATTCTGATGATAGACACGCCAGCCGTGATTTTAAACGTTTTCATGAGCAATGATGTCGGATACCTGTTAACATTGCCAATCTCGCGATCGGCCATTTTTTACTCAAAAGTTATTGAAACGCTTATAGAAGGCGCTTTCCCAGCTCTTTTCTTCATACCGCTCTTTTTAGCTTATGCGAATGTTGCAAGAATGCCGTGGTATTCGATCCTTTTCTCTTTTATCATGTACGTATTTTACGTCTTGTTTTCCGCAGGGGTTGCAGGTTTTCTTTCCATGATATTTTCAAAATTCGCTTCAAAAAGCGGAATGCGTAAGTTCATGTTTTTTTCAAGCATGGCAACTTTAACGCTGGCATATTTGATGATGAACATCACAACCATGCCGAATTTTGAACCTCAAAACATGCAAGACGCTTTGAGTGCTTACGTTTCAAAAGTGAATTTTTCTCTTTGGCCTTCAACATGGTTTTTGAGATCGATAAAGGGAAGCCCTATTTTCACGTTGATTTTGGTAGGTGCGTCACTCACCGTTTTCGCACTTTCATACTTGCTTTCCACGAGAAGCTTGCTCTCTGGTTTTTCCAACGTGAAAAGCTCATCTAAATCCATCAAAGTGAAAAAGTACCATTCGCATGGCGCTTTTGAAGCCCTCCTTTCCAAGGAATTCAGAATGTTTAGAAGGGAGCCATCGATTTTATTCATGATACTTTATCCGGCTATTTTCCCTTTGTTCATCATTCTGTCCAATTCATCACATACACAAAATGTGATCATGGGAGAGCTCACGAGCGTTTTCATGGCGTCCATGTACGTGTCACTTTCAATTGCCTCTCTTACTTCGATCGATGCAAAATCAAGGTGGATTTTGGAAACGTTGCCCTTAAAAACGGTCACTCCCTTATGGGCAAAAGTCGTAGTTGTAAGTGGAGCGTACACCTCTGTTATGCTGCTGACTTTTTCGATTCTTTCCATTTTCTTTGGTGGATTAGGATTTGCACTGTTTATGATTGGATTATCTCTTCCAATATTCGTGATAGCATCCTTTTTCGGAGTGTATGCGGTTACCAAATGGCCAAATCCATCCGGAGGAACGAGAAAACCTTTGAACATCACGGGAAGTCTTATTTCCATGTTGATCGGATTCGTTGGAGCAATTTGTGTTGGAGCTCCAACACTTTACCTTTTCGGAAACGGCATGATCTGGATGTTCTCAGGATTGACATCTTTTCTTCTGTTTTTGATCGTACCTTTTACAATTGAAATCATTTTTGCGTTATTCCTCAGAAAAAAAATTGTTAATTTGAATTGGGGTGATCCTTTTGAAAACGAAAATGCACACTGAAGGAAAATTCTTAATAATATCCTTGGAAGGAGAACTTGACGTTGAGAATTCTTCTTCTCTTAAAAATGAAGTGAGAAATATGGTATCCTCTGAACATCCAAATTTGGTGATCGATCTTAGAAAAGTGGATTACGTGGACAGCTCAGGCTTGGGAACTTTAATAGCGTTGCAAAAGGCTGCCAGGTTCAACGGTGGCGCTTTAAGCATCGTAGGCGCATCTGAACAGATAAGAAGAGTTATGAAAATGACGAATATCGACAAGTTGTTTGAATTGTACAACACCTTGAAGGAGGCACTTAAGTGAAAATAGCCATAGGAAGCGATCATGCCGCTTACGCACTGAAAGAACATGTGAAATTTTATCTTGAATCAAAAGGAATAAAGGTGTTGGATAAAGGAACTTACTCAGAAGAATCAGTTGATTATCCCATTTTCGCGAAGAAAGTCGCAGATGATGTTGTGAAAGAAAAGGTTGATTACGGTATATTGCTGTGTGGTACAGGGCTTGGCATGTCGATATCGGCGAACAAAGTTCGAGGTGCATATGCAGCGCTTTGTCTTTATCCGACGATGGCAAAGTATGCCCGCCATCATAACAACGCAAATATTCTTGTGATGGCGGGCAGGTTGATGGGTCCCACTTTGGCTGAAGAAACTGTGGACGTCTTCTTGAGCACACCTTTCGAAGGAGGAAGACATACAAGAAGGATAGATGAGATAAAGGAGATGGAAAATTGATCGAATTCATAGGCATAGATTTGGATGGTACGCTCCTTAACTCGCAAAAGAAAGTCCCTCTTATGAATTCAAAGGCAATAGAGGAAATGGAGCGCAGCGGGATCATGGTAACCATATTCACCGGTCGTTCTTGGATTGCCGCCAAAGGTTATCTTTCTAACATCTCCCCTGACATTCCAGCCGTATTTCAAAATGGTGCTTACATCGCCACAACGGGGAGCCACAAGGCACTTAGAAAATTGGTTTTAGATCGCAAGAGCGCTGTTGATGTGATCGAAAAGGCAAGGAAATACGGTGTTTTCGCAATTTTGTTCACGAATTTTACGGACACACCCGATATGATCTACGAGGGTCAATTGCCCCTAAAATCATCTTACATGCCTTACTTTGAAAGGAATTCGTATCGTCTCTTCAAAGTTGAAGACATGGCTAAATGTGTGAGCGAATACGTTTGTGAGATCGCACTCGTGGGATCTTTGGAGAAGATTAAAAGAATACCTCCTGAATTAAAATCTAAAAACTTCACGATGATCTTGAATACGATGATAAAAGATGAAGCCTTTGTCGAATTTTTTGGCAAAGGTTGTGGAAAGGAAACTGCCATGGAATTTCTTCTTGAAAAGTTTGACATAGATGCGAAAAATGCGGCTTTTATTGGAGACAGTTACAACGATTTGGAAGTTTTGAAAAAGATCGGGCATCCAATCGTTATGGGCAACGCACCTGATGAATTGAAGAAGATCGCCAGCTTTGTAACAGCCACCAACGATGAGGATGGTGTCGCGTTCGCAACCTATAATTACATATTAAGGAGTGAATGAAGTTGATCAAAATAGCGATATTAACGGCAAGCGATAAAGGTTCAAGAGGTGAAAGAAAAGATACAAGCTCTCAGGTTATAAGGGATATGGTCTCAAAAGTGGGAGAAGTCATCGCATACACCTTGGTTCCAGACGAAAGAAAGCTGATTTCACAAAAACTCATAGAGTTTTGCGATGATATGAAAGTTGATCTTGTACTGACAACGGGTGGTACCGGATTCAGTCCAAGGGATGTCACACCAGAAGCTACAAAGGCCGTGATAGAAAAAGAAGTTCCTGGGATTCCTGAAGCTATGAGAATGGTTTCTTTCAAAAAGTCACCGCAATCCGTGCTTTCAAGGGAAATATCTGGCATAAGGGGTCAAACCCTCATAGTGAATCTTCCTGGAAGCCCCAAAGGTGTAAAAGAAAATTTGGAGGTGGTACTCAAACAGTTGGTGCATGGTATAAAAATACTAAAAGGTCAAGATGCTGAATGTGGAAAGGAGGAGTGAAAATGACGGATTTTGATGATGCAATTAAGATCATAAATGAAGAAGTTAAAGAGATAGAAGATTTTGAAACGGTTAACATGTTAGACTCATTGAACAGGGTGAGTGCAAAAAACGTAGTTTCTAATTACGATTTTCCACCGTTCGATAGATCTGCAATGGACGGATTTGCCTTTCGTTACACTGATGTGAAAGATTTGAAGAATCCAACTCTTTTGGTAAAAGAAGTCGTTTTAGCGGGGCATCCAGAAGAAATGGAGCTTCAAAAGGGAGAATGCGTTAGGATAATGACTGGTGGAAAAGTTCCGGATTCCTGCGATACGGTTATAGAGTTTGAAAAATGTGAGGAAAATGGCGGAAGGGTAAAACTCTTGGAAATGCCAAAGAAATTTTACAACATCTCTTTAAAAGGTGAAGACTTAGAAAAGGACGAAGTGGCGCTTAAAAAAGGGGAGTTAATAAAGCCCAAGGTGATAAACCTATTAGGTTCTTTGGGAATGAAAAATATAAAAGTCAAGAGGAAATTGAAAATAGCCGTGCTTTCAACAGGAGATGAACTGGTGGATATAGACGAAGAGATAGGCAATGGGAAGATAAGAAATTCGTCAAAATACGCTTTGGCATCACAGATCAAAGAGATAAATCAAGAGTTTGTAGATCTCGGAAAGGTGAACGACGATGAAAAAGAGATACAAAAAGCCATTCAAAGAGGATTAGAAGGGGATATCGTACTTGTAACTGGTGGTTCGTCCGTTGGGGATAAAGATCTTACGTTGAAGATATTGGAAAAAATGGGTGCAAGCGTGTTTGTAAAAAAAATGGCCATAAAACCGGGCAGACCTACTATAATAGCCACAATGAAAAAATCTGGTAGGGAAGTTTTGATATTCGGGATGCCCGGAAACCCTGTATCGACTTTCTCAGTTTTCAAGTTGTTTGTAACTCGTAGTGTGGAAAAACTTTTGGGAACCTCCGGATTGCTTCCAAAAATATTGACAGGCACTTTGAACTTCGATTTCGAGAAGAAAAGAGATCGTATGCACTTCGTGCCATGCAAAGTATCAAATGAAAATGGAAAAATTCAAATAGAACCTCTAAGGTACAACGGTTCAGGTGACTTCACCGCTTTGGCAAAGGCAGATGCATTCTTTATTGCCCCTAAGGAAGCAGGGAAAATTTCTAAAGAGAGTAAGGTCAAATATTATTTCATTTAATTCAAATTTGTACACAACTCAAAATTATCAATTGGAGGGGTTTTTATGAAAAGCAAATTGACAGTTTTAATACTTTTTCTATTCCTTGGTGTTTTCGCCATGGGGGAAACTCTGGTGATACTTCATGCAGGTAGTCTTACAAGACCTATAAGAGATGTTGAAACCGCATTCAACAAAGAATATGGCACAAACGTTTTTTTCAAAGATGAATCTTATGGAAGCATAAGAGTTGTTAAGTCCATAACAGAACTCGGGAAACTTGTGGACGTTGTTGCCGTTGCCGATTACTCGCTAATACCACAATATCTCATTCCAAAGTATACGAGTTGGTACATTCAATTTGCCACAAACAAGCTTGTCATCGCTTACACTAAAAACAGCAAATATGCCAACGAGATAAACGCCAAAAATTGGTATGAGATATTGCAACGCCCAAGAGTGGAATTTGGATTTTCAAATCCAAATATTGATCCATGCGGTTATAGAACAAGATTGATGTTTGAGCTTGCACAAAAATACTACAAAGTCCCAAACCTTTCAAAAAAACTCATCTCGCTATGTCCGCTTAACAACGTGAAACCAAAATCGATCCAGCTTGTGGCTGACTTACAATCTGGAGAACTCGATTACGCATTTGAATATCTTTCGGTAGCGAAACAAAACAAACTTAAGTACGTCGAACTGCCATCACCATTGAATTTTGGGGACCCTAAGTATGAGAAATTTTACTCTCAAGCCGCTCTCACACTTGAAAATGGAAAAAGCGTTTTTGGAAAGCCAATTATTTATGGCGTGACAATCCCAAATAACGCCCCACACAAAAAATTAGCACAGAAATTCCTCGCCTTTTTACTTGGTAAGGAAGGGAAAGAGATATTCGAAAAAAACGGGCAGCCACCGATCGCATTGAAGACCAACGTCGCCTTAGATCAACTCCCGCAAGACATTAAAAATGTAATTCAGGAAGAAAATGAGAAAAAGTGACAAGTTAACATACACTATCTTCTTCATAATTTCGGCAATTGTACTCACATTTATCTCCTTACCGCTGATAAGGCTTTTTTTCTTTTTGACTCCTCAAAACGCTTCTGTTCTAAAAAGCAGGAGTGTTTTGATGTCTTTTTGGAACAGTTTATCCCTATCTTTTATCACCGCCGTCATTTCTGCCGTATTTGGTGTACCCCTTGCTTTTTTGATGTCAAAAAGAAGCTTTGGAAAATTCGAGAGATTTGTCGAAACGATCGTGGATGTTCCATTGGCAGTTCCACACACAGTTGCCGGAATCGCTCTACTTTTCATCTTTGGAAGGCGTGGAATATTGGGAGCAATTGCATACAATTCGTTTGATTTCAAAATCACAGGGACTCGTGTTGCAATCGTTCTTGCCATGCTTTTCGTATCGTTATCGTACACCGTCGATTCGGCACGTGAGGGATTTAAAAGTGTTGATCGTTCCTTGGAAAAAGCAGCCACAGTGCTTGGTGCTCCCCTTCACAGTATATTCGGGACAATATATCTCCCACTTTCAAGAAGTTCTATCTTATCAGGCTTCATGCTCACTTGGGCAAGAGCGATATCTGAATTTGGTGCTGTTGTCATTTTAGCGTATTATCCCATGACGGCACCTGTTAAGATATACGATGCTTTTACGCAGTACAGTCTTTCAACGTCAGGTGCAATAGCGGCCTATCTATTGCTCATGTGTATGTCCATTTTTCTTACGCTGAGATTTGCCATAGGTGAAAAAAG
Organism: Mesoaciditoga sp.; assembly: GCA_015491995.1. Lineage (GTDB taxonomy): Bacteria > Thermotogota > Thermotogae > Mesoaciditogales > Mesoaciditogaceae > WGFY01. The sequence goes on along the minus strand of WGFY01000043.1, from coordinate 30,708 downwards.
ATGAGTTCCATTTTGTTGAAAAAAGTCAACGCTTCGATCGGAAATTTCGATCTTAGTGACATTTCTTTTTCCGTAGGCAAAGGCGAAATACTTGTAATAGTAGGTGATAACGGTGCTGGGAAAACAAAACTGCTGGAAACTATCGCAGGATTTTTGCCAGTTAAATCTGGGAAAATAGAGGTATTCGGAAAAGATATCACTTACACTCCCACTTCAAAAAGAGGGATTGGATTTATCTTTCAAAATCTTGCACTCTTTCCACATATGAGTGTGAGAAAGAACATCATGTACGGTTTGAAATATTCCAAAATCGAAGGCAAAAAGCGTTTGCTCGAAGAAATCGCCCAAATTTTTGGAGTAAAAAAAATCCTCGATCGTTCCCCTGAAACGTTGAGCGGAGGAGAAAAACAGAAAGTAGCACTTGCAAGAACTCTGATCACAGATCCAAAAATCATACTTTTTGACGAACCTACATCGGCACTTTCGATAAAAGAAAGAGAAAAGGTTGGCATCGAAATAAAAAAAATTCTTAAAAAACTTGAAAAACCGGCCATTTTCGTTACACACAACGAAAACGAGGCTTTTTTGTTAGGCGATCGAATAGCCATCATTGAAAGAGGAAAAATAATACAAATCGGTAAAGGTGGAGAGATCTTTTATCATCCAGTATCTGAAAAGATCGCCAAATTCTTTGGAACGACTAACGTTTTTAAGGGAACAGTTCTGAAAAACGAAAATGACAGCGTCGTACTAAACGTGAACGGAAAGGCAGTAACGGCACTGGGAAAAGTTGTTGAAGGTGATGAAGTTACAATGTTCATACGACCAGAGGATGTTGTTCTCATGAAAGAACCTTGTAAAACAAGCGCAAGAAATCTTTTTCAAGGAAAAGTGATAAACATCTTAAAAAAAGGGCCACTGATAGAGGTTAAAGTTGACGTTGAATTTGAAATAACATCTTTCATCACAAAGGGATCGTTGGAAAAATTTGGAATAGACATGGGGAAAAAGATGTACGTTGAATTCAAAGCCACAGCAGTACATCTGGTAAAAATTGAATGAAATGATTAAATCTTTGAAAATTTTGAACCTCCATTCTACAACATCAGTCAAAAACGTAGAACTTACGGCAAAGCAATTAAAATCAGGAGGTGTGTTTTATATGAAAAGATTCAGGAATTTCGTAGTCGTGATCGCTTTGATGTCCGTGTTAGGCATCATAGCTTTCGCAAGCGGTGCATCCACAGCTGTGGTAACACCGAACTCTTCCGGCGCATACGGATATCTTAACCCCAACATTCAAAGTCCGGCAATTGCAGTGGCAAAAGCTGTGTCACCGTCCGTTGTAAGGGTAGTCGTTCATAAAACTATTGCCACATCGTCCAATCCCTTCATGAACGATCCGTTCTTTAAACAATTTTTTGGATTTGGCCCACAACAAAAACGGCAAGAGGTAGAAAGCCTTGGGTCTGGAATCATTTTTAATTCAAAAGGATACATATTGACTAATTATCATGTGATAGCAGGTGCTAAAGAAGCCGAAATCACCATGTTGAACGGAAAAAAATACAAAGGTATCGTGTTGGGTGGAGATCCAACGAACGATCTCGCAGTCATAAAAATTGAGGCACCTGCCGGAACAACATTCCCAGCCGCCGTCCTTGGAAATTCCAACAAGGCACGTGTAGGGGAGTATGTGATTACAATAGGAAATCCATTCGGACTTGATTACACGGTTACACGAGGAATTGTCAGTGCTGTAAACAGAGAAGTCCCAAAGCCAGATGGGAGTGGCTACTACTACAACATGATTCAAACGGATGCGGCCATAAACCCCGGAAACAGTGGTGGCCCTCTTGTCAACATTCATGGAAGGGTCATAGGAATAAACACGGCGATCATCAGTCCTTCTCAAGGTCAAGGATTAGGTTTTGCCATACCGATAAACACGGCAAAAGTGCTGGTTGAAAGGCTTATAAAGGGGCAAGGAACTGGATATCTTGGTGTGGAAGTGCGAAATCTCACCTCTCAGCTGTCCAAAAACCTTGGCTTAGATGGTGTGAAAGGTGCCCTGGTTATTGGTGTGGTACCAAATTCAGGTGCATCTAAAGCTGGAATAAGAATAAAAGACGTTATAGTTGAACTTAACAAAGTTAAGATCACGAGCGCCGATAAGCTGGTAAGCACCATTCATGAGTATGCACCAGGTGACACGGTAAGCGTTAAGATCTATCGTAAAGGCAAATATTTGACTTTGAAAGTGCGGCTTTCATCCAACAAAGTATTTCGTACCACTTTGACTTACAATGCAAACGGATTCAAAGTTGCAGATCTGAACGATGCGTACATATCAAAGTACTCCATCCAGCCAAATATCAAAGGAGTGGTGGTAACAAGCGTGAGCCAAAATAGCCAAGCTGCAATGGCGGGACTTCAACTTGGTGACGTCATCACATCGATTAACAACAAAAGAGTTTCTTCATTGAAAGAGTTTGAAAGAGTTTATGACAAGATCAAAAACGGACGTACGATAGCGATGACCGTATATTCCCAGGGAATGGAAATGTTAGTGATATTCAACAAGTGACAATCTCTACCCTCCCAAAACAGCTCAGTCTTAGTTGACCGAGCTGTTTTTAACATTAAAGCATTTCATTCAACTGGTTCAAAGGCATCCTTCGGGGCACCACAGTCAGGGCATACCCAGTCATCTGGAAGCTTTGAAAAAGGGGTTCCAACTTCCACATTGTTATCTGGATCACCTTTTTCTGGATCGTATATGTACCCACAAAGTGTGCACACGTACTTTTTCATATCCTCTGCCATTTAACTTCCTCCTTTCAGCCTTCAACTTTCTTAATTTGAAAAGCATCTTCAACTATTTCAGGCAATTTTGAAAATCCAACATCGTAAAGTGAAAGCACATCAACAAAAATACTACTTTCATCTAGGGAGAATATCGCTCCAACCCGCAACGCTCCCATTATGTAAACTTTTACTTTTGAAAGATCCATTTTCTCTCCTTTTGAAAGTTTCACAATCACACGCGCTGCTCCGTATTCATATGGCGCAAGAGCATGGATTGATTGGTAACAGCTGTCAACGTATCTGCGCTCAAACGAAGAAATCCTTTCACCTATCTTTTTCTCATCGATATTTATCATTTTATGATAAAGTGAAAAAGCTTTTGGTGCATTTTTAACGTATTCAAAATAGAAGGCTGGCCACTTCGCTTTATCAAATGAAAGCATTTTAAAAAAATCTTTGCTTCTATCGATAAACAAGCTTTTCAAATTTCAAGCCCGCTTCCCGTTTTTTCCATATCGACAAGATCTTGAAAGGTGTATTTCGAAAAAACTCCTACCATCGCGTTGTACGCTTCTTCCCATACATATTTGATAGAACATTCGCTAAAACCTTTGCATCTCTCCAAGTCTTTGCCGGATTCTATGCAGTTCAACCTCTTGATAGGGTTTTCCAAGGCAAGCACGATATCCGATACTTTTATATCCTTTGGCGGTTTTGAGAGTACATAACCTCCATTTTTCCCTCGTATAGTCTTGACCACCCCTGATTTTTTAAGCCTGAATAGTAACTTCTCCATGTAGTCGGAAGGCACACTTTGCTTTTCGACTATCTCCTTGAGAGTCATTTTTTTTATTTCTTTATTCCATGCTCGCGCCAATTCGTAAACTGCACGGGTCGCGTAAGCGCTTTTGGTCGAAAGATCAAGCATCAAATCACCTCAACTGATTATACCATTTCACGAAACAATCCCACCGTACTGAAAGCAACAAAATCCAACATGAAAGGACAGAACACCGCTTTGAAAGATGTACACTCTGAACATTGTATTGGTGAACCTCAAAAAGATCATATCATTTCCATTTCTTCATCGCTAAGCTCTAAACTCCATGACTTCGCATTTTCGACAAGATGTTCTTCTTCAATTGCTTTTGGAATGACAAATGCACCCTTTTTGATAAGCCAAGCAAGGACTACCTGAGTAATACTTGCATTATGAAACTTCCCGACTTCTTCAAGCCTCTTTTTAAGAGAAGGGTCAAATTCCATTCTGTTTAGAGGTGAATAGGCTACGATACTGATATTGTTTGATTTACAAAAATCAAACAATCCTGGTTCTTCTACGCTTCTATCTTGGACGTTGTAGCGAACTTGATTGCAAACTATTCGCGATTTAGTCCTATTCATCGCACGTTCTAACTCACTCACAGAAAAATTACTGACACCAATGTAGCGCGTATATCCTGCATTCAAAATGTCATTCATGACATCAACGGCTTCCTCAATGGATTTGTCTTTTGTCGGAGGCCAATGAATTAAGTAAAGGTCTACGTGATCCGTGCCGATTTTTCTCAAACTTTCCTTGATGGAGTTTATAGCGATAGAACGTTCCAAATGAGTTAGCCATAATTTTGAAGTGACGAAAACACGTTCTCTTCCTATGATTTTTAACGCCCTTCCAACTATTTCTTCTGTATGACCTTTACCGTAAAATTCGGCAGTATCTATATGATCCATGCCCAATTCCACAGCTTTGATCAAAGCTTCAACACATTCATTGTCCTTTAAAAAATCCGCTTCGAACTTTCCTCCCATTCCCCATGTACCTATCCCCACACAGGAAAGAGTTTCTTGACTTTTCCCCAATCTCATCTTTTTCAAATCGATCACCTTTTATATTTTAGCACACGTTTTCTACTGTTTGACCAAAATGTGGAGATGATGTTAAAATAAGTGGTGTTCAAAAATCATAAGGAGGGATGTACATGTTGAAAAAAACCTTTTTGTTCTTCACGGTGTTCTTGTTGGCACTTTCATTAATGGCAATGGCTGCTCATTTGGTTGTACTCGAAGTAAACGATACACATGGTCATGCTTGGGCGTACAACGAATGGCACGATCCGAGTATAGGAGGTTTTGCAGCAATTGCGACCATAGTCAAACAAGTCCGCGCGGAAGCGGCCGCAAAGGGTTGGGATTTTCTCTTTTTACACGCTGGTGATGTGAATACAGGAGTACCTGAATCCGATCTTCTTGATGCCAGACCGGATATTCTTGCTTTAAACGCAATGGGTTTAGATGCAATGGCAATAGGAAATCATGAATTCGATCACTCGTGGTCCACTTTAATGAGACAAATGACATGGGCAGATTTCCCATTTCTTTCTGCGAATATCGTTTACAAGGGAACTAATGAGACCGTTGGAAGTCCTTATATAATAAAGGACTTTCCAGATCTTAAAGTCGCCATCCTTGGATTAACCACAAAAACCACCGAGTACATAGGAAATCCTAAGAACGTCAAGGATTATGATTTCCTATCACCAGTGGTGGTGGCCAAAAAATACGTTCCGATACTTCATACTATGATGGGAAAAGATGGAATCGTTTTAGCCTTAACACATTTGGGAATTTTTGGAAAAGGTCTTACCGCTGGCTCAAAACTTTATGACACCCCTTTGACGATGAAAAATTTGTTAACGTACAACAAACCAAACGATCCTTATGGCGGAAGCGTTACTTTAGCCGAAAGCGTTAAAGGAATAACCGCGATTCTTGATGGACATAGTCATACTGTTGTAGAAGAGCCACTTAACGTTAAGGGCACTTTGATAGTACAGGCTGGATCTTTCTCCAAATACGTCGGCAGACTTGATCTCATCGTAAAAAACGGCAAAGTCACGGATTATTCGTATAAACTCATTCCAGTGAATCTTAAAGTTTACCATAAAGGTAAAAATGGCAAAGTCACGTACACTTACGTTGGGAAAGAGATAAAACCAGATCCTCAAATCAAGGCCTTACTGGCTGGATATAAACAGATGGGAGCTGCCAAACTCAACGAACCAATAGGAACATCAAAAGTGAATTTTGAAAATGGCAAAGAGCAAACAAGGCACATGGACACCCCTTTAGGCCATCTTGTTACCGATGCCGTTGCGTGGAAACTTAAAAACGTTGGAGTTCAAGCGGTTTTGATGAACGGAGGAGGTCTACGCACATCGATAGCTCCTGGAACCATAACTTATCGTGATGTTTTGAAAGTTCTTCCTTTTGGGAACACCGTTGTGACGATCAAGTTGAAGGGTTCATACCTTCTTAAAGCTGTGGAATGGGGCGCGATATCACATCCAAATGATACGGGTGCCATGCTCAATCCATGGGGATTAACTTACATAGTTACCCCTAAGGGCGTAAAAAACATACTCATAAATGGGAAGCCAATAGATCCGAACAAAATTTACACCATTGCCACAAATGACTACATGGCGAGCGGCGGAGATCATTATTCCATGCTCAAAAACGGTGATCAGTACAACACGAACTACGTTTTAGCGGATGTCGTTAAAGAGTACATACAACATATAAGTCCAATAGAATCTTATCCATTTACTCCTCGCTGGACGAAAGAGAAATAAAAAACGCGCCTCAGGCGCGTTTTTTATCCAAAATGAAGAGGAGGTAAAAATATGATAAAGAATTACGTACTTGATACGAACGTTTTGATACACGATCCAGAGGCAATTAGAGCTTTTGAAGATAACAACATCATAATACCTTTGACGGTTATAGAAGAAATTGACAAACTCAAAACACGTCCTGGTGAAGTTGGAAGAAATGCCCGTCAAATTGCCCGTAACCTTGACAACTTAAGAAGTAGAGGGAAACTCAATCAAGGCATAAAATTAGAAAAAGGTGGCACGTTGAAAATCGAAGTTATAGAGGATCATAGACAGATGCCACATTTTTTATCTGATAGAGTAGCCGATGATTGGATATTGCTTTACACAATGCAAATTGCAAAACGAAGTTCTTTAAAAACTGTCCTTGTCAGTAAAGATATAAACATGAGGGTAAAAGCGGATGCGATAGGATTAGAAGCACAAGACTACTTGACCGATCGTACAAGCGAAGACAAAATCCTTTCAGGATATAGAAAAGTTGATCTTCTTTCACCACCAAATGGTGACCCGAAGTCCGTCGGGCTTGGCGACATGTTAGAAAACGAATTTGTGATCTTCAAAGATTCAAAAATATTCAGATACAAAAATGGAAAACTTGTTCCAATTCAAGTAGGTTTCGATACGGTAATTTGGGGTATACATGCGTTGAACGAAGAACAACTGATGGCACTTGATTTACTCCTCGACGATGATGTGGCATTTGTTACACTTTTGGGGCCTGCCGGAACGGGAAAGACGCTCTTGGCGCTCGCGATCGGATTGTATGAAACAACGAATGAAAAAAAGTACAAGAAGATGATCGTTACACGTCCAGTCGTTCCAATGGGAAAAGATATCGGATACTTGCCTGGCAGCACAGAAGAAAAAATGCGCCCTTGGATCCAGCCTATATACGACAACCTCGAATTCTTGTTTGACAATGTAGGAAAATCCGTTTCTAAAATTGAAAACCAAAAATTCATTGAAATAGAAGTGCTCAGCTACACAAGAGGAAGAAGCATCCCGCATCAATTCATCATAGTGGATGAAGCTCAAAATTTAACTCCACACGAAGTGAAGACCATCATAACTCGTGTCGGAGTTGGGACTAAAATAGTTCTAACTGGTGATATTTCGCAAATAGACAGCCCATATTTGGATATATCTTCAAATGGCTTATCCTACAGCAGCGTGAAATTTTCAAAGCACGGAATCGCGGGTCATGTAAAATTGACTCATGGTGTGAGATCTGAATTGGCCACGTTGGCGTCTGAAATATTGTAAAAATCATCATGGGGAGGAAGATGACATGAAAGAAAACGAGAGAGAGATAACCCTTGAGCTGATTCGAGTTACCGAAGCCGCAGCACTTAATGCCAGTAAACACTTAGGGCTTGGAGATAAAGAATTGGTCGATCAAGCGGCCGTCGATGCAATGCGCGGAATGCTCGAATTGGTCGACCTGAAAGGAACGGTCGTCATAGGAGAAGGTGAAAAAGACAAAGCCCCAATGTTGTACGTCGGCGAACAAGTTGGAAATTGGTCCGAAAATTCTCCAGAAATGGACATCGCGGTGGATCCAATAGACGGTACACGCCTTGTGGCAAACGGATTGCCAAATGCCATAGCTGTTATGGCCGCAGCAGAGCGCGGAAAACTCGCATCCCTTCCAACATTCTACAGCCAAAAATTGGCATGTGGTCCAGAGCTTAAGGGGAAATTGGACATAAACGCAAGCGTGAGAGAAAATTTGAAAATAGCGGCAGCAGTTCTTGGATTGGATGTCAACGAAATAACAGTCGCGATACTCAATCGAAAACGACACGAAAAACTCATAGACAACATAAGAAAAGTTGGGGCAAGAATAAAGCTCATAAGTGACGGTGATATCGCAGCGGCCATTGCCACCGCTCTTCCAAATAGTGGCATCAACCTTTACATGGGAATAGGTGGATCACCTGAAGCTGTACTCGCAGCATCAGCTTTAAAAGCCATTGACGGAGAGATACAGCTTAAACTCTTTCCCACCGACGAGGAAAAGGGAGAAAACAACGATCTGGACGTAGAAAAAGTTTACTTAACAGACGATTTGGCTGGGGGAGATAACGTTATATTCTCCGCAACGGGTGTTACCGATGGTGATCTTCTGAAAGGAGTCCGTTATTCCAAGAACCTCGTTGTGACTTACACCATAGCGATGAGATCTAAAACTCGTACAATTCGAAAGGTTGAGGCTTTTCACGATCTTGCTCACAAAACTATCGCACTTAAAAGCTTGGGTATAAACGTGAAACTTGAGAGGTGATGAAATGCTGTTTGAATCATTTGAAATCAAGAGTTTGGAATTAAGAAATAGGATCGTTATGGCTCCAATGTGCCAGTATTCTTCCAATGAAAAAGGAGAAATAAAGCCCTGGCATCTTGTTCATTACACTTCAAGAGCAATTGGTGGTGTAGGTCTGATAATGTTAGAAGCAACAGCCGTATCTCCTTATGGACGAATATCTAAGAACGATCTTGGTATATGGAGTGATGAACACGTCGATGGTCTTAAAGAACTCACATCGTTGATTCATGAAAACGGTGCAAAGATATCAATTCAGCTTGCTCATGCTGGCAGAAAATCCAAGATAACAAGCACATCCGTAGCACCTTCTTCGGAAGCTTTCAACTCAGATTACGGAATTCCCAAACAGTTGGAAGAGCAAGATATAAGAGAGATTCTTTCATCTTTTCAACATGCGGCAAGAAGGGCTTTTTTATCTGGTTTTGACGCCGTTGAAATTCATGCAGCTCACGGGTACCTTATAAACGAATTTCTTTCTCCTCTTGCAAATCATCGAAAAGATTCCTACGGTGGGAGTTTGGCAAATAGGACAAAGTTTTTACGCGAGGTGATAGGAGCCGTGAAAAAAGAATGGCCGGAAGATCGACCTCTCTTCATGCGTGTTTCATCTAAAGACTATGCTAAAGGCGGAAATGACGTAAGTGACATGATCCAAATTGTGGAGTTGTTAAAAAAGAGTGTAGATGTAATAGACGTCTCAACTGGTGGTGTGGTGGATGTTCCTAAAACCGCTGTATATCCTGGATATCAATTAGAAGATGCTTTTAAAATAAGAAATGAGTGTTCAATTTCAACAATCGGCGGCGGAGGGATTACCACTGCTGACATGGCGGAATACGCCCTTCAGTCTAATTCTTGTGATCTCGTCTATTTAGGAAAAGAATTGCTCAGAAATCCTTATTGGCCTTTGAAATCGGCTTTTGAAATGAGTGTAGAACTTCCATGGCCATTCCAATACAAAAGAGGAAAGTACGAAGCAAAATGGAGAAGTGTTTGATATGGATCTTGAGATAAGAGGAAAGAAGGCTTTGATAGGTGGTGGCACTCGTGGAATTGGGAGATCCGTTGCTGAAACCTTGGCAGCTGAAGGGGTCAACCTGGAAATAATAGCAAGGCATTCGTCTCAAGAAGTGGCAAAAGAAATATCCAAAAAATTTGGTATAACATCTCATGGCCATGATTTCGATCTTTCAAAAGACGATGTGATCTCTTTGAAGAAGGAAATCGGAAATATCGATATTCTCTTTGCAAATGCCGGTGGCCCTAAGCCTGGTGAAATGGAAGACCTTGATAATGAAGACTGGCGCATGGCATATGATCTGACGTTGATGAGTGTAGTAAAACTGACAAGGGCATTTCTGCCAGGAATGATTTCAAAAGGATGGGGCAGAGTGATAGCCTTAACATCCATATCCGTTTTTGAACCGATATCGCGCCTTCTGCTGTCTAATTCCATTCGGATGGCAGTTGAGGGTTTGATAAGGAGTTTGTCAGTTCAACATGCATCTTCAGGGGTAACTTTCAATTGTGTTGCTCCTGGGTACACTTTGACTGACAGAGTGAAAAAACTTTTTGAAGATACTGCAAAAATTAGAAGGGTAGATCCTAAAATTATTGAAAACGAGATCGCTGAAAGACCTGATATAAAAAGACTTGCGCGGCCATTTGAAATCGCAAATGCAATTGCATTTTTGGTTTCTGAGAGGGCAAGCTACATAACCGGTACAACGCTCAAAGTAGATGGCGGGTATGTGAAATCCTCATTGTGACCCTTCGGAGTGAATTCAAAAGCACGAGCATGTTGCTCGTGCTTTTGAATGTTGTACTTGTTTTTTAATTTAGGCCGCATTTGCAAGGTAATACGTTTTTCGCATCAAGAATTTTCATACTCGTCTCTTAAAGTTTCAATGAGCTCTTTAACAGAAATTATCTTGTTCACCCTGTAAGCGTTGGTACCTGCAAAAGTGAAACCATCGTTTAAATTCCCCTTTTGAGCGTTGGTCAATGCTCTGGCTATACAATAAGGAGACTTCCTGAAGTCACATGTTTTTAGGCACTTCCATGGACACCTAAAAGGTTTTCTTATTCCCTTTTCAACATCCAATATGAATTGATTTCTTATTGCCCTTCCTGGGAGACCAACAGGACTTTTTATTATTTCAAGATCCTCTTTTTTACATCTTACGTACATTTTTTTGAATTCCTCGGAAGCGTCACATTCATAAGTAGCCACAAACCTGGTACCCATTTGAACACCGCTTGCCCCGATTTGAACGTACTTGTAAATATCTTTTCCTGTAAATACACCTCCCGCGGCGATCAGAGGAACCTTTTTTTCAAAGCGCCTCTCATAAATCTTCACCACCTTTAAAATCTCAGGAAAAATCTTTTCCAAGGCATAATTCGGATCATCAATTTGTCCTATTTTAAAACCAAGGTGTCCACCGGCCATTGGTCCCTCGACGACCATCATGTCGGGTATACAATTGTAATTTTTTGACCAATATTCGAAAACGATCCTCGCTGCCCTTGCAGAAGAGACTATGGGAACCACTTTTGTAGAAGTTCTACCGGATTTAGTTGGTATCACCTCATCAGGGAGTCTCAAAGGTAAACCAGCTCCGAGAAAAACCAAATTTGCACCTTCTTCCGCAGATACCTTTATGAGCTCCTTTGCATCTGAAAGGGCCATGAGTATGTTCACACCTATGATGCCATTCGTTTTCTCCTTTGCTTTTCTGATCTCTTTTCTCAAAGCTCTTCTGTTCGCTCCTTGAAAGTTTTTTTCGAAATCCGGCTCAAACATCCCAATTCCAGCTGCACCGATAACACCTATTGCTCCTTCATTGGCAACTGTCGAAGCTAACCCGGACAAGGAAACTCCGACGCTCATACCACCTTGAATTATGGGTACGTCAGCCACCAATTCACCAATTTGTAATTTTTTCATCTTCCTCTTACTCATTTTTCACTCCTTGTCTTCAAAATCTCTTTAAGCTTTCGTCTGATGTTCCATCTGGGAGCATCCAATCTGAATGGTATTTGCCTGTTTCTTCCATTTGATAACGGACACAACTTTTCCAATTGCCCATGCAATACTTCTTTATCCATTTCTCATCCAACTTCCCGGCTTCATGAAACCGCTTCATTGGGCAAACAGGGTACCATTTACATATTTTAGCCATAAGAACATCTTCTTTCACATTTTTTATACCTTATTCAACATGGGTTAATGATAACATTACCTGCTGGAATTTGTCAAAGAGTTTTGACAGCGTACAACAAATGCTGTAAAAAACGTAGTCGCTTCCCATTTTCTATCTAAATTGTGTATAATGTAGCATGTTCGATTAAAAAATGTAAAGAGGGTGGAGTCGGAGGAATACCGATATCCCCTGTTGGAAGCTATATGTATGGATACAAGGCTAATGTAAGACTTACAACGTTTTACATGGCACCAACGTTCAAGTTATTTCCGGTTACGTTGGAAGTTTTGACGATCCCTATGCGGAAAAACCTCTAACGGAAAGTCAAATCTTCCAAGGTGCAGATATTGTTTTCCACTTTGCAGGTTTAAGTGGTCTTGGTGTTAGGGAAGTTGGCAATACCTCAGACGGAGTCTGAATTCAGTTCATTCTAGGTTCCACAGATCAGGTTCTAATTCAAAGGAAATCCGGTCTTCACAGATCGAATTCTCCCTTAAAGGGATGGTTGATTTGAAAATATTGTACATAAGTGTTGTCCTTATAGGAATAATCCTCGGATTTTTTTCCATTTCTCAGGTTTCAAATTCCATATTTACACAATTCAATTGGGCAGGCTTGATGATTTTCATCACAGCGCTCGTCATTTTTGTACCGTCCATCAAGTATCAAAAATACCTTCCGTACGCTCTGTTCGCCCTTGGGCTTTTGTCCATGCTCAACACGTACCTTTATTTCAAAGAATGTTCAACGCTCAAAGGATTAGAACTTTTTGGTGGTTTTTTCATCTCCTTGGCGCCGATTTTTACAAAAAAATATTCGAAAAAAACTCATAAATGAGCTTCAGTCTTTCTTCGATTTTGAACGCATCCAGCTCACAAATGCGTCCAAGTTTCTTGTTTGAATGAAAACCTTACCATTTCCTTGAAAATTGCAAACTAACCCCTCACCACTGAAGAAAAATGACTTCCAATTTCCCGCTTTTTTAACGTTAAAGCGGAGTGTTTCGTCGAATGCTACAATATGGCTGGTATCGATGGTGTAAGAACCTTCAATATTCTTATCAACTATTGCACCATAGGCGCTTACGAACAACGTTCCAGTTCCAGTTATCTTGAGAAGAAATAGCCCTTCTCCACCGAAAAAAGTTTTTGCCCCACCCCATTTTGTGTCTATCGTGAAATCACCGAAAGAAGCCAAATAAGAACCAGATCTGACGTACACATTTTGTCCAACAAGCTCTATGGCATGCACATCCCCGACCATCATTGGAGCAAGAGATATTTCTCCATCATCATTTTCAGCGTAAAAAGTGTTGAGAAAAAAACTTTCTCCACCAAGTACACTTCTCTTTAAAGAGCTAAGCATTCCACCTCTTGCTTTCGTTTCCATCTTTACATTTGAACTCATTGAGACCATGGCACCTGATTCAGCCATGATCTTTTCTCCCGCTTCAAGTTTCACATCTATCATACTGTAAGACGGTTTTCCAATTATTTCGTATTTCATTATTCATCCCCCCTTCACAGTTGAATTTGGCATGCTTTGAAATGAAAATCGCCACCTGGCAATGATTTCTTAAACAGAAACAGTATACCAAAAAAATGCGCCCTGACGGGCGCATGATGAGGTTGATAATTTAAAATTAAGCCTTTTTCTTGGAACCTAAATATTCATCAATAGCTTGTGCCGATTTCTTTCCCGCTCCCATGGCCAATATGACGGTTGCGGCTCCTGTTACTATGTCTCCTCCCGCGTAAACTCCCTCTACAGAGGTTGCACTTGTTTCGGAATTGGCTTCAATGTAACCACGCTTGTTCAATTTGAGTTCGGGAAAGGCACTTAAAAGCACTTTATTTGAGGTTTGACCTATTGCTTCGATTACCGTATCAGCTTCGATCGTGAATTCGCTGCCTTCTATCGGCACGGGCCTGCGTCTTCCAGATGCATCTGGCTCACCGAGTTCCATTTTCAAGCATCTTACAGATTTGACGTTACCGTTTTCATCCCCAATATATTCGATAGGATTGGTTAACCAGTGGAATTCTATGCCTTCTTCCATCGCATGGTGATACTCCTCTATTCTTGCAGGCATTTCTTTCTCACTTCTTCGGTAAATTATCATGGATTTTTCTGCTCCAAGACGAAGAGCCGAGCGAGAACCGTCCATTGCTACATTTCCAGCTCCCACGACGACAACACGTTTTCCAATTCTTATAGGAGTGTCATATTTGGGGAATTCATATGCGTGCATGAGGTTTATTCTTGTCAAGAATTCACTGGCAGAGTAAACACCATTGAGATTTGTGCCAGGAATGTTCATGAATCTGGGCGTTCCAGCACCTGTTCCAATGTAAATGGCGTCGTATTCATCTTTGAGTTCTTCAGGCGTAAGCGTTTTACCAACGACAACGTCTTTCTCCAATTCCACTCCAAGCTCTTCGATGGCCCTGATCTCCCTTTTGACTATTGTCTTAGGAAGACGAAATTCGGGAATACCGTAAATGAGAACACCTCCTGGCTCATGAAGTGCCTCGAATATCTTAACTTTGTATCCTCTTTTAGCAAGATCTGCCGCAACGGTAAGACCAGAAGGTCCAGCCCCAATAACCGCTACCTTTCCCTTTGTTTCACTTTCAACAAGCTGGGGGGATTCTTCGATTTCCTCATGAGATGCGGCCCAATCAGCGACGAATCTTTCAAGTTTTCCTATCGCAACTGGTTCATGATCTTTCATAAGACCGACTGTACACTTTCCTTCACATTGACTTTCCTGTGGGCAAACCCTTCCACAAACTGCTGGAAGGTTGTTGTAGCTTTTGAGTATTTTAATTGATTCACCAAGATCGTTCTTTCTTAAAGAAAGAATAAATCCTGGAATGTCTATGCTTACTGGACATCCGGCAACACATGGATGGGTGAGACATTGTAGACATCTGTTAGATTCGGTTATGGCCTCTTCAAGTGTGTACCCAAGAACAACTTCCTTAAAATTATGATTTCTAATTTCTGGCTCTTGCTCTGCAATTGGCGTTTTGTTTTTTGGAATATTCAAGGCCATCACATTTCACCTACCTCAGTCAGATATTTTTCAAGAGATATTTTCTCCTGATCTTTGTACTGTTTTAGACGAGTCATAAGTTCACTCCATGCGACATCATGCCCATCGAATTCAGGACCGTCAACGCAAGCAAATTTGATATTTCCATTTACGGTAACCCTACAAGCACCACACATTCCAGTTCCATCAACCATTATAGGGTTGAGAGAAACCCATATGGGGATGTTAAGATCTTTGGCAGTTAAGGCCGCGAATTTCATCATTATTGTCGGACCTATTGCCCATGCGTAATCCACATGTTCGCCCCGTTCTACAAGCATCTTCATTCCATCGGTAACGACTCCTTTAATTCCAGCGGTTCCATCATCAGTTGTGATTATAAGTTCGTCTGAGTATTCAGCACATTCATCTTTCATTATGACAAGATCGGAAGTCCTTCCGCCAAGTATCGTTATGACTTTATTCCCGAGTTTCTTCAGTTCTTTCAGAACCGGGAAAAGTGCGGCAATTCCCACTCCCCCACCTATCATCAAAACGGTTCCATGTTTCTTAACCTCGCTAGGCGTCCCGAGAGGTCCAACAACATCTGCCAAAAAATCTCCGACATTCATCTTTGACATTTCGTAAGTGCTTTTTCCTACCGTTTGAAATATAAGTCTTATCCTTCCATCTTCTCTGTTGAAATCCGCAACTGTAAGAGGAATTCTTTCACCTTTTTCATCTGTTCTCACAACGACGAATTGTCCAGGCTTAACGTGAGATGCAACTCTTGGTGCCTTCACCCACATATCGTATTCTTTAGGCACTATTTGCTTTTTTTCAAGAATTTCGAACATCTAACTTCCTCCCTTATTTTCGTGATGCAAGGTACATATCAACGCCTTTTGCTGCGCGCAGCCCTGCTCCAATTGCATTTATTATATCCTACCTTCGATTGGAAAGATCTCCTCCAAAGAAAAGCCCGTTTATTTTCGTTCTACCAAAACCATCAACTGGTACACATCTTACATCAAATTCAATTCCCTCTCCAATGTCATCTGGTAAGAAATCAAGATTTGTATGATGTCCAATGGCCACCACGATGTAACCCACTTTCGTTTTTCTTGGAATTTTATCGCCTTTCCAAGCAAATCGTCTTACGTTCTAACGTATCCAGGATTGTCGGCATGCGTTTGATCTGGCCTCCATATAAAATCCTCAACGACGGTTTCTGGCTCCTTTTCCGATGAAGTTGAAAGTTTTGGATGAAACGAATGAATGTATTCCCTGGACATTTGCAAAGATCTAGTTGGACACACATCAACGCACTGCCCACAAAAACAGCATCTGCCATAATCGATCACGGGTCTTACCGTTTTTGCGAATTTGTTTGCAGGTTTTACATCTTTTGACTCCACCATCATTATAGCATTGGCAGGACAAACTTTCGCACAGCTTCCACACCCTATACATTTTGAAAGATCGTTTGTGTGCAAGCCACGATACCTTGGTGACACACCTTTTAAGTAAAATACGTTCAAATCTTCTTTCGGATACCGAACCGTGTGCGGTTTTTTGAAAAGGTACTTTAAAGCGCTTATGGGCGCTAAACTGTTTTTTTTGAAATTCACCATGATCACCTCACCTATCAAAATCAGGAGGACAGATATCCATTGTGTGTATCCATACAGGAACGTCCTCTATTCTCATGCCACGCATTATTTCATTTGCGTAGTAAAGACCAACGGAATACGAAGGACCTCTCACATACACCCTATAAGGTTTCACATCTCCGTCGGAAACTATGTAGTACCCGAATTCACCTTTTGATGACTCGACTTTTGAGTAATACGATCCTGCAGGTACTCGGAATTGAAACGGGTTGGGGATCTTCACCTTGTAAGGTCCATCCGGTATTTGATTGGCGCACTGTCGTAAGATTTTTATGGATTCTTCAAGCTCAAGTCTGCGTTGTAAAGTCCGTGCAAAGGCGTCACCTTCTCCGGTTATAGGGATATCGAAATTCAGCTCATCATAAACAAGATATGGTTGTGCCTTTCTAATATCCCATTTAATGCCTGATGCTCTCAAATTTGGACCTGTTATTCCATTTTTTATAGCCTTTTCAGCCGGTAAATATCCAACTCCCTTTGTTCTTTTCTGAAGAATGGGGTTTCTGAATATAAGATTGTCATATTCCGGAAGTCTTGACTCTAAGTAGTCCAAAAGTTCTAATAGTTTGTCAAGCCATCCATCTGGAATGTCTTTTTTCACTCCGCCGGGGTATTGATAAATATGGTAAACACGGCCGCCAGTTAACCATTCAAAAAGATCGAGTATGTAATCGCGATCACCTATAGACCAATTTGGAGCCGTGTACAAACCTGTTGATCCTCCAAGGCCAGCAAAGCTAAACAAGAAAGCAGCAATTCTAGCCATTTCGAGAACTATAACTCGTATGTACTGCGCATGTTTGGGAATCTCTATGCCGGCCAAATGTTCAACTCCCATACAATATGCAACTTCATTAACATCTGGCTCTGGAACACATATCCGAGGAATCAAAGCAAGATTTTGCGTCCAAAGTCTTCTTTCCATCAGCTTTTCAAATCCACGGTGCAGGAGGCCTGGATCCGGTGTTACATTGGCCACTTTATGCCCCTCCATATCCAAAACATATGAAAAATTCCCCGATATACCTGGATGGTTAGGTCCTATAAATAATTCGTACGTTTTGTACTTGTCATTTGTGTTCGATACGTTTAGGGGCCTTAATTCCATGCGTCTCATCCTCCTTGAATTCAAAAAGTTCCTCAGAATAAACCAAGGTGTTAAAATCTTTTCTTAAAGGTGGAATGTCCATCCAATTTTCGAGGAAAAACGGCTTTAAATTCGGGTTGCCTACGAATTCTATTCCAAAAAATTCGTGAACTTCACGTTCGTAAACTTGACATAATCCCCATATTGATATCATGGATTCCATTGTGGGATTATTACGTGGAATTCGAGTTTTAACCACGGCTTGAAGTGCGTCTTCATAAGATTCCAGATTGTAAACAAGTTCAAATTCTCCTTCATCTATCCAATCAACACACGCAAGATGTATAAAGGCTTTGAAGCCTGTTGACTTCAGATAAGACAACACTTCAGCCACTCTTTCCTTTGGAACGGAAACTTCAAATTCCCAATCTTTCAAAGGGTTAGCCTCAAGCCCCATACCTCTCAATTTTTCAACGTGCTTAAGCACTTTTCGTCACCTCTTCCGGCTTTTTCAAAACAGGTGTTGTTCTACGAAAAACCTTGTCCTGGTTTGCTTTATACCATTCGAAATTCTTGACGTATTTTTCATACCCTTTGGCTTCGCCTTTCTTGATAAGTTCCCTAAGTTTCACAAATGAATCCAATATTGCCTCAGGTCTTGGCATACATCCAGCGATATAGAGATCTACAGGTATGTACTTATCGAGTCTTTTAATCACGCTGTAAGAATCCCAATAAATACCTCCATTTATCGTACATGAGCCAAAGCCAAGAACCCACTTTGGTGCCGACATTTGCTCGTATGTGTACACAACTCTTTTAAGGGATTTTATAGATAAATAACCGGTTATCAACAGTATATCAGCTTGCCGAGGTGTGGCCATAGGCACTACACCAAACCTTTCCATATCCCAACGAGACGTCATCGTTGGAGGCAATTCTATAGCTCCACATCCCGTACAGTAGTGAAGCATCCACATCGATCTTCCTCTAAAATAATCTGCCAGTTCTTTCCATTCAGACACTATCAGCACCTCCTCAAAGCACAACTATCAGGGCTTGAATTACACCGAGTAAAAGCGGTATCTTCCACATGAAACTTACGCCCTCTTCCACTCTGAAACGTGGCAAAATTGCATTTACAAGCAAAGCTATGAAGAACAATTCGAATTGTTTTATGACGAATATCCAAACATTCGGTGCCCCTCCCATAAAGAGATTGACCATTATGCCTGTTTCTAAGAATATTCCCACGGCGTGTTGAAGCATTCCGAATCCCAAGTACTTTCCACTCATTTCTACCATAGGACCTGATGCTATTTCAGCCGGTGCAATTGCCATATCAAATGGCTTTTCTCCAAGCATTCCTTGGAGGGCTATCTCCGCTGCAATAAACCCAAATGGAAGGCGTATCATGTTCCAGTTCAAAAGTCCTCCTGACTGAGCTGCGATTATATTCGTAAGAGAGCCAGTTCGTGCGAAGATGTAAACTGAGAATATGACCGCCGCAAACGGCACCTTGTATCCCATCATCATCGTCAACGCTCTGGAAATACCTATGGTCGCATTCGGATTCCCTGATGAAGAAACTCCCATTGCCATTCCAAGATATGCCATTGTCATCAAATACAAGATCATTATCAAACTTGAATTGGCAGGGAAAAGGTTTATCTGTCCCACTGGCAAGAACACGACCGCTGCCAACAAAGCGGATGTGCCGGCTATAATGCCAAGATCGTATGCGAATCCATGACTTATGGAATTTTTAGAGAAAAGTTTGAAAACGTCTATGAAATTCTGAATTGCTGGAGGACCGTACCTACGATGAATACGAGCCGTGATCTTCCTACCAATTCCCATGAACAAAAGCCCTACGGAAATGGAAAGCGCTCCAACTCCTATACTTTGAATCAACTTTAAAAAGAACATCATGCCACCCACCCCGCTATAACGAGTATTATCAAACCAACGACGGCAAAGAGCGTGTATATTTGAGCATTTCCAACAAATACTTGTTTAACAGCGCTACCGGTAATTCTCGTCCAATCACCTAAACCTCTGAAGAACCCATCGATTTTTATTCTGTAAAAAGGCGCGAAGAGTTTCTCCATCGGCTCGTAAAATTTCCAACTAAATTGATAAGTCTCTGGAGTTAATCCCCAATCTTGAGGAATTTGTCCTGCTGTGTAATTGTCTTCTTGAGAAACGTATTTGTGCTTTGCCGATATGAAGAACAATATGAATCCGAACACAAAACTGATCGCCAAAGACCAACCGATCAAAGGCATGTCAACATTTGAGAACATCCCCGTAACGTAGCCATTTCCCATAACCGCCAAAGGGTTCAATCCAACGGATTTAACTATTAAGCCGACTGGTCTAAGAATGTAGCCTGGTTGAATACCGAAGAATATCATCGCGAACATCAAAAGATACTCCACTATTTGCCCTATTACAGGTACTTCTTTCACGTTATCGTAATTGTGAGAAAGCTGACCAAGAAAGATGGAATGGAAAGCTTTGAACAAGTACAAGAATGCCCCTGTTGATGCCAAGAAAAGCAAGATAGTGGCAAACAAAAGGTGCTGTTTGATCATAGATTGATATATTAGCCATTTTGAACCAAAACCGTTGAATGGAGGAATGCCAGCGGCTGAAGCAATTCCGATGAAAAACGTGAAAAAAGTTACCGGCATCTTTTTCCATAACCCACCCATCTCACTTAATTTGGAAGTCCCACTTCTCGATATCACGGCGGCCAAAGTTATGAACAACGCCCCCTTGAAGAGCAAATGGTTGAAGGCATGATAAATACCAGCTGTGACGCCAACGGAGGTGAAAAGTGATATTGCCGCCACGATGTAGCCAAGATTGCTTAGTGAAGAATAGGCGAAAAGTTTTTTTACGTCGTCTTGAAAAAATGCAAGAACTGTTCCCAAAACGGCCGTTATAACACCTATCCACACGAAAATGTAATTCACCCACGGCAATCCGAAGACAGTTGGCATCCCTTTTTCCATCAAAGAAATCGGAAGAAAGAGCAACATTCCATAAATACCGTATTTGCTCATCACAGCCGAAAGAAAAGGAGTAAACGTATCAGGTGCGTAAGCGTAAGCCATGGGCACCCATGTGTGAAATGGGAAAATCCCGGCTTTTATCATGAAAGTCACGAAAAATAGGGAAACTATGCCAAGCACCCACCAAGGGTGAACACCGACAATTGACGAAAGATAAGCGAGGTTGGATGATATAGAAAAACTTCCCGTTAATCTCCAGAGGGTGAACAAGCCAAAGAACATCGAGTACGATCCACCTATACTCATCAAGGCATAATAAAGGGCAGCGTGTCTCGATTTTCTTTCTTTTCTCCCTCCGAGTACCGATACGATGGAAGCCCATCCCATAAGCTCCCAAGCGAAGAAAAACCCTACCATATCGTTGGTGGTGAATATCCAATTGTTGGCTGCTAAGATCAGGAGGAGAAGAAAGCCTTTCATCCTCGATCTATCCATCAAGGAATAGAAGGTAAGAATCGTTCCAAATACGATACTTATATACAACATGAAGATCGAAAGGTGAGTTACATTCCAGCTCAGTGGAATCATTCTTCCCATGAAATTCAAATTCATGGAATAAGTTTGGCCAACATGTGTCCCAAAAACCAAAAATAGAGTTATCGCAAAAGTCGAAAACGTGATAAGCCTATCAAGAAATTTATAATTGTAAAGGATCGCGGCGATCGCCGAACCAATCAACGGTGTGAAGACAAGCCAAATAAGATTCGAATTCATACTTTCAACACCTCCTCATCAGTGTGCCGCTATAGTTGGAATAACGTTTAGCACGTATCCACTCATCTTATGTGTAAACTCACTCGCTGCTTGTGCAGAAAAAGTTCCAACGATCTGAGGAAACACACCTATTGCGATTATAGAAACAGCCAATATGAATATCGGAATTGTTGGAGTCCAAGGAGTTTTAAGCTTCGGAAACTTACTATCAGATGAAAACATGTAACCCACGATTCTCAAATAGTAGAATGCCTCTACAATTGATGCGAAGAGGACAAGGCCTATGATGAAATCATACCATCCTCCTCTTTGAATGGAAGCTCCGACAATTGCGAACTTCGACCAGAAACCTCCAAAGAGCGGGAAGCCAAGCATGCTAAACGCTCCCACACTGAAAGCCAGCGATAGGAAGGGACTTCTTTTCCACAATCCTCTGAAGTCGTCTATATTCTCTCCCACACCAGATGCTACCAGAACTCCCAATATCAAAAACATCATGGTTTTTGCGATCGAATGGTTGACAAGTTGGAATATTCCACCGTAAACACCCAATTCGTTTCCTATGGAAAGACCCACAGCGACAAGACCCATTTGAGCCATCGACGAATACGCGAGCATTTTCTTGACATTTTTCTGTGTAAGTGCAGAAAGTTCTCCTATTACAACGGTTGCTGTTGCGAGTACGGCTATCACCGCCATGAAATTGAGATTTCCATAGCTGGAAACATATGTGCCGTCTTTTCCAAACACCGTCATGGCTATTCTAAAGAGCGCGTAGACTCCTGAGACCGCACCTATTCCGCTTAAAGCGGCAGATACCCCGTTGATAGCACCCGTGTAAGTATCTGGTACCCATCCGTTGAATGGAAACAATTCCGCTTCAACGGCAAGCCCGGATACGATCAACACTCCCGCGAAAGTCAAAAGACCAGGAGTTGTTTGATTGATCCTTGCGGCTATCTCTGCAATGTTGAGTGTGCCAAGCTGTGTGTAGATAAGAGTGACACCTAAAAGATAAAGGGTAGATCCGATTGAACTGACGACCAAGAATTTAAAGGCCCCACCTAATGCTCTTTTCTCTGGGCCATAGGCTGCCAGTGCAAATGAAGATATTCCAGTTATTTCCATGAATATGAAAAGGTTAAATATGTCTCCCGTAAGCACCATTCCACTTGCCCCAGCGGTGAACATGAGAAAAAGAACACTGAAACGTGTAACGTCTCCCTTTTTGATAGACCATAGATTGTATATGGCTATAAGCAATCCCATCACGGATATAAGTGAAACGAGTAAGGCAGCCACTGGACCGATGTACAAGTTTTCACCAAAGGGTGGCAACCAATTTCCCATAACAACGATGGAAGGATACTTGTGAGCGAGAAGTATGTAAAGGCTGAATGTGGCGTTGAAACTTATCGTGAGCAGCGTAACCCATTTTGTCAGTTGCTTTGATATCAACCCAAATAATGGAATTGAAAAGGCGAAAAGTAAAGGGACACCTATAAGTAACGCCGCGTTGTTAAATATGCTCATCTTCCCGCCTCCTTGATCTTTCTAACATCTAACGTGCCGTATTTTTCAAATATCTTTATTCCTATAGTCAAGGCAAGCGCAGTTGTTCCCAAGCCTATGACTATGGCAGTCAGCACGAGAGATTGAGGCAGTGGATCTGCGGCTATTACCTTTCCGTTTATCGATAGCTTGTTGGTCAAAGTGTATATCGGCATAACGGCCTTTGGATACCATGCTATTGCGACCATAAAAAGATTTGTTCCGCTTTCTATGATATTAAGCCCCACGATGATTTTGAAAATATTCTCATCTGTAAGGGTTATGTACAAACCTATCCCTATTAAGGACATAGATCCTATCAAGTACACATAATTTTGGAGGAATTCTTGCATCATGACCACTCCTCTTCCGTATCAACGATCATCGAATCGACAACGGCTGATAATTCTGCTCCAACTTTCATTCCTATGGCTATGTAGATCAACGCTATGAAACCCGCGCTGTAAAGGTCTCCGATCACGCCTGTTGGCAGAAAATTGGCAAGAAAAGAGTTAACACTGAATAAGCCTGTAAGGCCTATGATGACAAACGCCATTCCGGAAAGCGATTCAAAAAGTTTCAAACCCAAATGGTTTGACTCGTAATGATCATTTCCCAAGAAAAGTCCAAGCACTCCGGACGCTATCACCGCTCCTCCAGGGAAACCCCCACCTGGTGTGAGATGTCCGTGAACGAAGATGTAAATGCCAAAAAGGAGTATCACTGCATACGCAATTCTTGTCCCAACTGACATTATCAAACTCGCCTGTGCTTTTATGATGTTTTTCTTTCGTTTCCCAAAAAACAACATTGCAACCCCTGTTGCGGCAAGAAAAAGCACGGTAACCTCGCCAAGCGTATCGAATCCGCGGTAGTCAACGACTATAGATGTAACCACATTCGCCGCACCATCTTCAAGGTTAGCGCTTTTGCCAAAAGTGATGGGAGAGTATGGCACATCAGAACGTAACGGTTTCATGCCCTTTGCAAAAAAATTTCCTGAGTTCAAGGATTTCGTTGCCGCTTTCACGTTTTTTAGAATGTAAAGTCTTGATACTCTATTGTTGACATTTACAGACGATCCCTTTGGCATCTCCGTGAACGCCCAAAAGAAACCTACCATTAGTATGGTTATAAGTGATAGAGCTGTTATTTTTTTGACAAGTATAGGAGTATCATTCCTCATCTTCGGATTCTCCCTTCTTCACTTTTTTTAAAGCTATAACGAATATGGCAGTTGAAAGCCCAGCACCTATCGCCGCTTCAGTTATCGCAACATCTGGAGCTTGAAGAAAGAAAAAAAGGCCGGAAACTCCGAGACTTACAAGTCCCATTGCTATGATGGAAGAGAGCAGCTTTTTAGAAAAAACGGCTATCAAGGCCGTCGTAATTACCACAGCTACAACCAACGCCGCAATGTATATTATCATTTCTCTTCACCATCCTCTGGAAGTTTCCACTTTCTTTCTTCACACTTATCTGGATGTGTACCGGGATAAAGCTTCACACCAGCCCTATAAGACGCCCTTGCTATTGCATGGCTGGAAATTGGATTGGTCATGAGAAGAAAGACGGCCAACGCTGCTGCAAACAAAATCCATCCTCTGACGATCAATCCTACTCCTATAGATGTTGCCACAACGCCAAGAGTCGTGGACTTCGTCCCGGCTTGAAGCCTGTTTAAAAGATCCGGAAGGCGTAATATTCCAAGTGCCCCTAAAAAAAGGAAGAAAACACCGATGAATACGAACACCACTCCTGTCCATCCGAGAAAAGCGTCAAGCATGTTCAAAGCCCCCTTTCAAGGTATCTGGCGATTACCAAACCGCCAAGAAATGAAAGGATTGCGTAAACCATGGCAACGCTCAAAAGGACAAATTGAAAGAAAAATAAAGCAAGTATTACCCAAAAACCTGTGGTGATGGTAGTCCAGTTGTCAAGGGCAACTACCCTATCAGAATTGGTTGGACCAACAACGGCTCTTATCGTGGCCAAAACGGTGGCCAATGAAACGGTGGCAAACCAAATGACCCATATGGCAGTTGGTATTTCGATCCTCATTTGAACATCGCCTCCAAAATCTTTTCAAAGGTTCCTGCTATCTCCTTTGTGGCTCCTTCCACATCTTCAGCGCCAACTGTTATCCAATGGATGTAAAGATACTGTTCATCGATATCCAGCGACAGTGTTCCAGGTGTAAGCGTTATGGAATTTGCCAACCAAACGCGTGCCACGGGGGATTTTAAATTCGTTTTGATTTTTACGATGCCAGGATTTATCGGCATTTTAGGGTTAAGGACGATTAAAGCCACGTGAAGATTGGCCTTGATCATCTCCCAGGTGAAAACAGGCAGATACCAAAACAACAAGATTCCTATTCTCCTGATATTCTTAACACCCGACATGCTCAGTTGTTTGTACGAAAGGAGTGCACCAAGAAAAGCAATTAACGCTCCCGCTTCCCATTCATGAATAGAAAATGGATAGGTTAACACGATCCACAAGAAAAAATAAATTACCACCGCATAAATGTAACGGCTTGCTATGGAACTTTCTGCTCTTTCCACATCATCACCTCATTTTGTGAAAAAGTTCTCATTAGGTTGAACGAAAAAATCATTTCTTTCGTATTATACCCCTACACAGTAGAGGTTCAAAATGGTTTTGAAACAATTGTGGAAATCTATTGTTACTGAAAAATATTAAAAGCTTTTCCTTTTTAGCCAAAGAAAGAATATAATCTGTGTCGTAAAGACATTTTGTTGGAGGCGATTTTTTTTGAATGGAAGAAGAGGTAAAGGTTTAAGTCAGTTCAAGTTATCAATGTTGGCAATAATGGTGGGAATAGTTGCGGGATTCGGCGCGGTGTTCTTCCGTGTACTCATAGCTTTTTTTCACAACGCCATGTTCTTCGGTAAGTTCTCATTTCTTTACAATGCCAACCTGCATATACCAGCCAGCCCGTGGGGAAAGTACATCATGCTCGTTCCAGTTCTTGGAGCGTTGGGTGTGGCATTCTTGGTTAAGAATTTTGCGCCGGAGGCCAAAGGGCACGGTGTCCCGGAAGTCATGGATGCCATCTACTACGACAAAGGGAAGATCAGACCTGTCGTCGCAATCATAAAATCCCTTGCTTCTGCTTTGTCCATAGGCAGTGGTGGTTCCATTGGACGTGAAGGTCCTATAGTTCAAATTGGGGCAACTTTCGGATCCATGCTTGGAAGGCTTGTACGAATGCCAGTATGGCAAAAAGTTACGTTGATTGGAGCAGGAGCAGGTGCGGGAATAGCCGCAACTTTCAACACTCCAATAGGGGGATTGTTGTTCGCAATAGAGCTAATGGTTCCAGAATTAAGCGTAAGGACTTTCGTTCCGATTGCGATTTCAACTTCAACCGCCACGTTTATAGGGCGCATCTTCTTTGGAAACAATCCCTCCTTTGTAATACCTTCATTTGCCATCCCAAAAGATCAACTTTCCAATCCATATCTTTTGATAACTTACTTAGGGCTGGGTTTGATAATTGGGGGAGCGTCGGCTTTGTTTGTGAAAGCTATATATGGGTTTGAAGATTTCTTCGACAAGATGAAAGGCAACTATTATACCCGCCATGTCATCGGCATGTTTATTCAAGGCATACTCATGTATTTTCTATTCGTGAATTTCGGTCATTATTACGTTGCAGGTGTTGGCTACAGTACGATCCAGGACGTACTGATGGGAACACTTTTGAACCCTTACTTCTTGCTTTTAATAGCTTTTCTCAAACTTTTGGCCACGTCACTGACATTGGGCTCTGGAGCCTCCGGAGGAATTTTCTCACCTTCTCTCTTTATGGGAGCGACTTTAGGTGCAATGTACGGATCATTTCTAAACATGTTTCTCCCTTCCATCCACGCAAACCCTGCAGCTTTTGGAGTGGTTGGAATGGCCGGGATGATCGGTGGAACAACTGGAGCTGCGATCACCGCCATAGTGATGGTTTTTGAAATGACACGAAATTACAACGTCATTCTTCCCATAATAATAACCGTTGCCATTGCCGATGGAGTTAGAAGGATTTTCTCTCAAGACAGCATATACACGAAAAAACTCACAAGGCGTGGGCACATGATACCTGAAGTTTTCCACATGAACATCCTTCTTGTAAAGAGGGTAAAAAGCATAATGGAAAAACGTGTGGTTGCAGTTAAAAAATCCATGAAGATCGAAGATGTTCTAAAAGCACGCGCTAATTCTGCAGTTCTAAGCTTTGTGGTAACGGATGGAAGCAGCGTAATTGGCGTTATTACTATGAAATATCTCCTTAGACAAGCTGATAAGACGTTGAAGATAAAAAACGTCATGAGCAAAGAATACGTAATCGCACGAGAAGATGATATGCTCTTCAACGTGATAGGAAGAATGAGAGAAAAGAAATGTCCAACGGCACTTGTGACCTTGAACGGGAAATGTGCATCGATTTCCGATGTCATAGGTGTGATCACAAAAGAAGAGATCGCTGAAGCCGCTGCGGAACAGGTGGAACTGTTCACGCAATGATCAGAAAGAAAATTCTTTGGGAAGAGGGTTCTTCAAAAGGAACCCTTTCTTTTTGAACTCAATCGGTGAACTCTGCCTCTCCACTTTTCTTCGATTTGTACATTGCCAAATCCACCCTTTTAAAGATTTTTTCTATGCTGTCTGTTGTGTTTACATTGGTTACCCCGATTGCCATATTGATCTTTCCAATACAACTTTCGATTGAGAAACCTTTCATAATTTCTTCGATCCTTTTTGTAAGATTTTTTTTATTCATAAAACGATTCACCTCTAAAACAATTACAAATTCATCTCCTCCAAACCTCGACGCTCTTGGCCTAAACAGCATGTCTTCTTCCCTCAACGCCATTCTTATCTTTCGAGAAAATTCCTTTATAATTCTATCTCCTTCAAGATGTCCACAAATATCGTTAACCTTTTTAAAATTATTCAAATCGATAAATATTACAGCCATCTTAGATCCTCGGGAAGATTTTGCGATGGCTCTTTTCAAGTGAAAATACATTTCCCTTTTGTTGTAAAGATTTGTGAGTGGATCTCTGATTGAGAGTTCCTTGAGTCTCTTGTTCATATCTTTCATTTTGTCTATTAGAGATATGTCATCAAATGTTTCAACCGCTCCTAACAGTTGTCCAACTTTATCGTACATCGGGACAGCTTTAACGATTATATGCTTGAGATTTCCACTTTTTGTGTGAACCCAAACTTTTTTTTCGACTCTCTTCTTTTTTTCCATAGCTTCTACCAAAGGGCAATATCCTTCACACAGGTTGGTTCCTTTGTCATCCAAATGCTTTAAAGGAGTTTCAAAGCACTTTTTTCCAACGATTTCATTTTCAGTGAATCCTGTTATACTTTCAGCGCCTTTGTTCCAATAAAGTATCTGCCGATCGTGCGTAACAAAGTAAATTCCGGTTGATATACTGTTCAGTATGTCTTCTGCACTTACCCCTGATATCTTTGAAAATATTTTTTCTTCATTCAAATACCGTCCTCCTTATCCTGACACCCTTTGAGATTGATTATATCATTTTGAGTCGAGTACATAAAGAAAATTTAGTATAGTATAATGTGGAAAGAAACAGGAGGTGAATCGTTTTGTCGAAATCAAAATTTACACTTATTCTTTTAACATTTTTGTTCTTGGTCAATGTTTTTGTTCTTGCCTCTCCATGGGCAGTTGTGCTTTCAGGTGGAGGGGCAAGAGGTGCATATGAAGTGGGGGCGCTTAAAGCGATTACAGAATTGAATTTAAATGTGAAAGGAGTTTACGGTACATCCGTTGGTGCGCTTAACGGTGCCTTTTTTGCTCAGGGCTCGATCGATGAGATGTACAGAATTTGGGAAAAATTATCGTTCTCCAATATTGTAAAACTTCCATCCAATCTTGCCACAAGCACGCTTAACCTTTCCAATCTCACAAAAACTTTCATCAGTGAAAAAGGCTTTAACGTCAAGCCATTGCAAGAAATGATAGAGACTTATTTGAGTGAAAAAAAGATCAGAGAGTCCGGCATCGATTTTGGATTGGTAACCGTCGATCTTTCAAATTTTTCACCCGTGGAGATTTACTTATCCCAAATGCCAAAAGGATCCTTAATCGACTACCTCATGGCAAGCTCAAACTATCCCCTTTTTCAAAGATGGAGAATAAAAGGTAACGTTTACATAGATGGTGGCTTTTACAACAACGCACCGGTTTCCATGGCATTGAAAAAGGGATTCAAACGCATTTTGTTGATAAACGTGTCCGACACACCGATATTTTTACCGAAAATTCCCAATGATGTGATGTTGAAGATCATCACCCCATCGGGCCAACTTGGGAATGCCATGGATTTCGATCCGAAAAAAGAAGCGCTTTGGGAAAAGATGGGATATCTCGACACGATGAAAAGTTTTGGAAAATTCGTTGGCCGTGATTATTACATATATCCTTGTGATAAAAATATCCTTATAGACGACATGCTGAATTCGAATAAAGATGAAATTTTGAAATTGGCAAAAATATTGAATGTGAACGCTAACGGATGTTCGATTGATTTTGCAGTGTATGAAAAAATATTGCCCAAGATATTGGAAATTGTTCCATCTACATCTTTTGATGATCTGAACGTTTCAATGTTGGAAATCGCTGCAAAATATTTTGGAATCGATCGTATAAAAGCCTACACTCAATCAAAGCTTTGTGAAGCCATTTTACATGCGAAAGTTCCATCAAAAGGTATGTGGAATATTTTCGGAGATGGGCGAGAGGAAATCGCGACGCTTGTCTTAAAAATATGCAAATTGAAAACGGGAAATTGAATTTTTTTGGCAACCTGTCCGATAATATGATAGAATCATGATAATGATTTTGAAATTTAGCTTTGGAGGTGAAATTTATGAAAAAGAGGAAAGAAGGTTTTACGTTAATAGAACTTCTTATCGTCATGGCAGTTATAGCCGCGTTGATGGGAGCATTGGTACCAGTTGCAATTAATGCCATAAACCACGCAAATGCTACAAGAGTGGCGGAGAACTTAAGGGCAATTTCAACAGCAGCGCAGCAATACATTTATACCCAAAAATCAACAACTGTGACAATTAGCGACCTTAAGCCATATCTTGCCGGTAATTCTAATTATTCTTCTGATTACGGTGTTACAGCGAGTAAAGTTACAGCAAATGAATATGTCATCAAAGCTTGGTATACAAAAAGTTCACCTAGCACTAAAGACGTTGAAAATGTATGGAGCGCAGTTACCAAAGGTAGTACTGGACCCACTGTCGATAGTACTATTTCTATTTACTGGTAATTCGTCGTTAACTCAAGTGAATATCTCCCACCCATTGTGGTGGGTTTTTTTACGTGGCTTTGATCCGCAATAGCTGTGAAGAGGTTATTCGATCGCGTAGGGGCAATTCATGAATTGCCCCTACAAAATTTTGAGTCATGAGTAAAAATTCACATATAAACAAATCGTTCATCTTTTTATGGTAAAATAACTTCGAGGATGAACGG
>WGFY01000042.1 GCA_015491995.1 Mesoaciditoga sp. | reverse complement strand
TTTTTACCATCGTCGATATTCTTGCCAACCCATAATCCACAGGCTTTTTAGTCCAATAATCTGTTGGAAAAATATAACCGTGCAAATCTGTTGTTGCAAGAATCGTGAGATCGAAATTTTTCATATTCACCAGCTTTCTTCACCATTTCTGTGATTCCGTTTTTTGTCAAGTTAGCCTCCAAAATTTCGTAGTTTACCAAATGAATCATGGTAAACCCAAGTATTACTGTTGAATTTAAATGTGTTTATTGGTATACTTAAGTGTACTGGGCTCACCTCATGATTTCAATCTTCAAGACCACGTTTTCGATCTTCTTGAAATGAATTCCATCACTTCACTTTCAACTTATTTTACTATCTTTTCACGCCTTTTCACCTATCTTATCGTTTCATGGAAGAAATGTAAAAGTGCAAAAAAAGCGGTGCGTTTAAACGCCTATTAGAGAAGAGAAAAAGCTGTTTCATATATTTTCATACGCGAAGATGGGAAAAATGGTCTTAAAATTGATTTTCAGAGATTTGACTTTGAAAACACGCATTTTAGCGGTTTTTTTGACTGAAACGCTTACGTTTTTGAAGAAGATCATAGCTCAAAATCATCTTTCAAAAAGTGATGAAAGTTGGATTTTTTCTGTTTTTGGTGCATCTCAAAAAACCCTTTGTTTATCATGCTTTAGAGTGATATAATTTGAAGGTGCGAATTTAACACAATTGCATTGTGTTAAATTCAGAATTCACAAAATAAAAATCGTTTGAGAGGTGTGAATGTGAAATACGATTTCGATGAATATGTAGACAGACACAACACGAACAGCATAAAATGGGATGGGATGAAAGGATTATTTGGCACGGATGATACACTCCCGATGTGGGTGGCTGATATGGACTTTTTGTCTCCTCCCAAAGTCGTAGAAGCGATCCAAAAAAGAGCAGAGCATGGAGTTTATGGTTATACTTTGAAATCCAATGAATTTTACGAAAGTTTTACAGACTGGATGAAGAAGAGGCATGGATGGGATGTGAAAAGGGATTGGGTGATCGCGGCACCCGGTGTTGTTTCGACACTCGCACTTAGCGTGTTGACATACACACATCCTGGAGACGAGGTGATCGTTCAACCGCCAGTTTACTATCCGTTTTTTAGAATCGTGAAAGGGCTCAAAAGAAAGATGGTTTACAATCCACTTAAATTCGAAAACGACAAATATACGATGGATTTTGAGGATTTGGAAAAGAAGATGACGGATAAAACAAAAATGTTGCTCCTTTGCAGCCCACAGAACCCAACTGGACGTGTTTGGACAAAAGAAGAGCTGACAACTTTGGGAAAAATCTGCACTCAGCACAACGTCCTCATCGCATCTGATGAGATACACTCGGACATCGTTTACAAAGAATACAAACACACTCCTATAGCTTCCATAGAAGGATTCTCACAAAATGTGATAACGCTCATGGCACCCAGCAAAACGTTTAACATCGCTGGATTGAACACGGCTCTGGCGGTGATCCCAAACGAAAGCCTTTATAGAAAGTTCTGGTTGTTGATAGAAAGCATGGGTTTGGGAATAGGAAACGTCTTCGGCGTAACGGCAGCTCAAGCCGCTTACGAAACCGGTGAAGAATGGCTTGAAGAGCTCTTGGATTACCTCAAAGGGAATTTGGAATTTCTCAAGGATTTCGTCAAAAGAGAAATGCCACAGATAAAGGTTGTAGAGCCCGAAGGGACGTACCTTGTTTGGCTGGATTTCCGTTCGTTGAAGATGGACGATCAAGAATTGAGAACTTTCATGTTGGAAAAAGCCAAGATTGCCCTTGATGACGGATACATATTCGGACCTGGAGGAAGTGGATTCCAGAGGCTAAATATAGCCAGCCCACGTTCAATGCTAAAAGATGGATTGAAAAGAATCAAAAGGGCACTAAGAGAACGAAAATAAGGGGGAATGCCTTTTGAGAGAGGTAAACCCGATAAAAGACGTAAAGAAAATCAGAAGGGTGAAACGTTTGATGCTGAAGGACAAGAACTATCGCGATCTTTTGATGTTCACCCTTGGCATAAACGCCGGATTAAGGATATCCGACATCTTGGCGATGGAATGGTGTGATCTTCTGTATAAAGGTAAAGGAATCAAAGATGAAGTACGGGTAAAAGAGAAAAAGACCGGAAAGACGAAGATATTCCCTCTGAACGGTGCGGTAAAAAAAGCGATAGAGATGTATCTTCAAAATGTTCAAATAAAAGAGCTCAACACTTACACCTTTGAGAGTCGCAAGAGAACGCAAGATGGTAAAGCAAAGCCTATAAGCCGTATCGCAGCCTGGCAATCGATAAACAAATACTGCAAAAGGGCTGGAATAGAGCAAAACGTTGGAACGCACACCCTAAGAAAAACTTTTGGCTATCACCAGTATAAAAGCGGCACTGATATAGCGATGCTTCAAAAGATGCTCAACCACTCCAGCCCGCAGGTAACTTTAAGATACATAGGGATAGAACGCGAAAAGCTCAACGCGCGCTACAAAGCAGTCGAACTTTAGTTTACTTGGTAAATTTAAGTATACAAAGATATTATGGTAGTTTACCAACGATATAAAGGTATACAACATTCGAAATTCAGAAAAGGGGAAGTTAAAAAAATATGAAAAAATTGAAAAGCGATGAATATTTTTTCTCATTTTCTGCTTCCAATGAACCCGTTTTGACGGTTAATTCTGGGAGTGTTGTGGAAATTGAAACGATGGATTGTTTTTCCAATCAAATCAAAGATATTTCGAATGCCTTTGAAAAATTCGACTGGTCTAAGGTTAATCCCGCAACTGGTCCAATATACGTTGAAGAGGCAGAACCTTTGGACACTTTAAAAGTGGAAATACTCGATATTTCCGTATCAAAAATGGGAATAATGGTTTCCGGAGAAGATGAAGGCGTGCTTGGACATCTTCTCAAAGGTTTGAAGGTGAAGATGATACCCATTAAAGATGATCTTGCCGTATTCGATGAAAAACTTTCCATTCCACTCAACAAGATGATAGGCGTTATAGGGGTGGCACCTTCTTTGGAAAAAGGTGATGTCATGTGCGGAAGCCCAGGATCTCATGGTGGAAATATGGACAATCTCATGATCACATCTGGTGCTACGCTTTTCCTTCCAATTTTTGTAAAGGGTGCCCTTTTTGGTCTTGGAGATCTTCATGCAGCAATGGGAGATGGCGAAATAGGCGTCACCGGTGTGGAAGTTTCAGGAAGCGTAAAGGTTCGCCTCGAAGTGGTGAAAAAAATCAAAATAGACGATCCCTTGCTTCTTAACGATCGTAATTTCACCACGATTGCTTCCTCTGAAACGATCGATGCGGCCATATCAAAGGCAACTGAAAATATGGCGGCGATGTTGAAAGATAAGCTCCCGCTTAGCATGCATGAAATAGCCATGCTTTTGAGTGCAGTTGGGCATGCCCAAGTGTGTCAAGTTGTGGATCCCTTGAAAACAGCACGCTTCGTGATGCCAATGGATGTTTTAAAAGCGTATGACTTCGAACTCATAGACTGATCTTTCTTAAGTTGGTAAATGAAACGCAGGATTTTTGAAGAAAAAGCGTGATATCCTCAAATGCTAAAACGGCCATAGTTGTATTTGCATTCAAGAGGGGTGAATGTTTTTGCCGTTCTTTTGATAACTTAAGGTTGAAAGGGAGAGGAAGTGAAACGATCAAGCTGTTCTGTGCATCTTGTGGAAAAGAGTATCCAAAAACTTACAAAGGATACAGGTGTGCCTCTTGTGGAGGCTTTTTGAACATTCACTTCAAAGCGAAATTCCCGTTGAGTGAGATAAAAAAGAGAAAGATGACCATGTGGCGGTACAGAGAATCCATACCGATTGAGAATGATGAAAATATCGTGTCTTTTGATGAAGGATTCACGCCGCTTCTTTCAATCTCCGTACAGGGAAAAGCCATTTGGGTAAAGCAAGATCATCTCTTTCAAAGCGGATCGTACAAAGACAGGGGTGCATCCGTGCTTGTAAGCCATTTAAAAGAGATTGGTGTGGATCGAGTTGTCGAAGATTCATCCGGAAACGCAGGTGCAGCCGTCGCGGCTTATTGTGCGAAGGCGGGTGTGAAATGCGATATCTTCGTCGAAGAGAGAATTTCACCGGCTAAAATCCTTCAGATAACGGCTTATGGGGCGAAGATACACAAAGTACACGGTTTAAGAGAAGAGGCGGCAAAAGCCGTGTTGGATGAAACGGAAAAGAAATATTACGCAAGTCACGTGTACAATCCTTATTTCTTGCAAGGGACAAAAACGTTTGCATATGAAGTTGCAGAGCAACTTGGATGGAAAGCTCCAGATGTCGTGATCCTGCCGGTGGGAAATGGCACTCTACTTTTGGGCACTTACATCGGTTTTGTAGAACTTTTCAAAGCCAAAATCGTGGAAAAAATCCCTAAGATCGTTGCCGTTCAAGCTTTAAACTGTGCTCCACTTGCAACGGCTTTTTCTAAAGGAGATGACGCGAAGATCGACGCAAAAAAAACCATCGCCGAAGGGATCGCAATCATGAGACCGATACGCGCAAAACAGATTCTCGACGCCGTGAAAAAGACAAGTGGACACTTCATAACGGTAAAAGAAAATGAGATAATTCAAAGCTCAACATGGCTTGCAAAGAAGGGCTATCATGCAGAGCCAACGGCGGCAGCCACATTTGCTGGAGTACAAAAGTACGTTGGCAAAATGAACACGAACGAACTCATCATCTCGACCGTTACAGGGCATGGCTTGAAACATACAGAAGTCGATCTATCTTTCACGCGTTGGTAAAATGATACAATGGATCAAAGACATTCAGAAAGCGGTGATGAACATATGACAAAGGCCATTTTATTCGATTTGGACGGAACTCTTCTACTTTCAGATGAAGAAGAATTCTATACGGCTTACTACAAAACGCTTGGAAAATACTGTCTGGATCTCGTGGAACCGTCTAAACTCGTCCAAAGCGTTCAAAAGATCATGAAGAAGATAACGATGGATGATGGAAAATCAAACAACTACGATCGATTCATAAACACGATGAAAGAAGAGCTTGGAGAAGATCTTGCCAGTGTTCTTGAAAAAAGGTTCAATTCATTTTATCACGGTGAAGAATTCAACAGTTTGAAGAGTTTGACTGTGCCAAATAAAAAACTCATATCTTGGATGAGAGATTCCAAAAATTCAAATGCTAAAAAAGCCTTGGCCACGAATCCCATTTTCCCGAAGATCGCGATCGTGAAAAGAATGATATGGGCCGGATTGCACGAAGATGAATTCGGGTTGATAACGGTTATGGAAAATTCGCATTTTCTCAAACCCCGTGGCGAATACTACGCCGAAATAGCACAAAAACTCGATGTCGATCCAAGAGAATGCGTCATGATAGGAAATGATGATTTCTTGGATGGTTCATGCACCAAGATAGGAATGAATTTCAAGCGTGTGGAAGATTTCATTTGAATTGAGAGCCTCTTTTGATTTTGATCTTGCGATGCAAGAAACTATAAAAACGATTTCAGGGATGATCAAAGGCGAACTCGAAGAACTTGACAGGAGAAGCCGAAGATACATAAAAGTTTTGAGATACATAGCAAATGGCGCAGATACGTGGTCTAAAATAAAGAACATGCTCGCCATGAACGATGATGCAATTTCAGATTCACGTCTTTATGAGTTCTTGAGCAATCTTGAAAAGATGTGTTGGATAAGCAAAGAGAAGAACGAGAAAATCCAATACAGCATAACAGATCTTATGGTGAAAGGTGTTATCGCAAAATGATGATAAGGTGCGAATTTTGAAAGGTGCTGGAGAAGATGGAAAAGTCCACACCAGATCTTAAAACCAATATATACTGCAACACTGGTGAAAAACGGATCACCGAATTATCAAATGAAGAACTTTTAGATCTCTTCAAAGTGGAAAAAAGGTACTTGGATTGAAACTTTCAAGCGTTCACGCGATGAGTGCAGAATAAAGTAATTGTGGTATAATTTGCGTACAGAAGTGAGAAGGGAGGCGGTCCTTGCGCTCTTTTTGTTATGAGTGCGGGACAACATTTCATGAACAGAATTGATAAGGTTTTAAATGTGCTTCGTGACAAGAACCTTGATTTTTTTGTGGCCTTATCCTCTGAAGGTTCCAACAAGACCGTAAGGTATTTTAGCAATTTCAGTGGTGATACTGGGGCTGTGATCGTGGGAGAAAAAGAACGCCTGCTTGTGGTCGATTCTCGTTTTTACACCCAAGCCTCTCAAGAATCCGATTTTGAGATGATAAAAACTGGAAGCTCTTCCTTGATAGACAAAGTTGTTGAAATCACAAAAGGCAAAAAGATAGGTGTCGAAGGTTCTAAGTTGTTTTATTCTTGGTACAAAAAAGTTGTACCAGACGTTACGTTGGAAGACGTCGAAAAAGATCTTTCCCAAATAAGATCCGTTAAAGACGAAGAGGAAGTCAAAAAGATAAGGAAAGCGATAAGCGTGGCTCAAGGCGCTCTTGAAAGAACTCTGAAAAAATTTCACTATGGTATGATGGAAAGGGAGTTTGCCGCCACTTTAGAATATGAAATGGTAATGGGAGGGGCGCAAAAAGCCTCTTTTGATACGATCGTAGCTTCGGGTTATCGAGGTGCTTTACCCCATGGACTTGCCAGTGATAAAAAGATCGAGCAAGGGGAGATGATGGTCGTGGATTTCGGTGCCCTTGTTGATGGGTATTGTAGCGATATGACAAGAACTTTCGCAATTGGCAAAGTTCCACAGGAAGCAAAAGATGCGTACAACGCGGTTTTGGAGGCTCAAATGACCGCGATGAAAAATGCACACAGTGGATTAAGCGGAAAAGAGATCGATACCATGGCTCGCAGGGTTTTGGAAAGCAAAAAACTCGGAACGTATTTCACACACAGTTTAGGGCACAGCCTTGGTATGGATGTACATGAATCGCCGTTTTTGAGCCCACGTTATGAGGAAAAAATCCCATCTAACGTCGTTATAACATTTGAGCCCGGTGTTTACATTCCTGGAAAGTTCGGAATAAGGATAGAAGACGATGTGCTTTTAACTTCGAATGGGTACGATTGCCTTTCAACTTTTAACAAAGAATTCACGCAGATTTGAGGAGGTTATACCAGTGATAGATGTTTCAAGCTTACGAAAAGGTGCACATATAATGCTTGGAGACAAGATCTACAAAGTTGTCGATTTTTCTATGCATAAAATGGGGAGAGGCCATAGTGCGGTTGTCAGAACCAGGTTGAAAGATATTTTGACTGGATTGGTTCAAGACAAAACCTTTAAGAGTGGAGAAAAAGTTGAAGATGTGAGCCTAGCTCTGAAATCCGCTCAATATTTGTACAAAGATGATGATTTTGCCCATTTTATGACCACAGATGATTATGAACAATACTCGTTGTCAATCAGTGAGATAGGCGATGGACTGAAATTCATGACGGAGAACATGGATCTTAACCTCGTTTTCCATGATGACAAGGTGATAGATATACTTTTGCCAGCAAGCGTTATTTTGAGAATTGTTGAAACGGATCCGGGTTTCAAGGGTGATACGGTTTCAGGTGGTGGAAAACCGGCAGTGCTTGAAACCGGTTTGAAGATCACGGTTCCTTTTTTTGTCGAAAGGGAAGAAAAGGTAAAAGTGGATACAAGAACTGGGGAATATTTGGAAAGAGCATGAGTTGGCTTGTAAGTCAAATATTAAAAAGAAAGGTGGGGAAAACATGGATGATAAAGATGAAGAAATGCCAAACACAGAAAATAAAGGTGGAGGTAAGATAGACATTTCCGATCAAGTCATAACGGATGTTGCGATTTTGACACTTGCCAAACTTGAAGGAAAAGAAATAAATCAAAAGTCGCGCGAGTACAAGTACTATCGCAAACAAGTTTCCATTGACAGGAAAGATGAAAGCAGCCTTTCAGTTTCGGTA
Source organism: Mesoaciditoga sp. (assembly GCA_015491995.1). Taxonomy (GTDB): domain Bacteria; phylum Thermotogota; class Thermotogae; order Mesoaciditogales; family Mesoaciditogaceae; genus WGFY01. The sequence continues at coordinate 14,965 of WGFY01000042.1, read as the reverse complement.
AAAACGAAGGTGAAGTACGGGGAAAAGATCCCTGAAGTGTCGAAAAGGATTCAAGAGGAGATAACACAAGAGGTTGAAAACATCACAGGTCTTAAGGTCATATCGGTTAACGTTTTAGTTGAAGATGTTATAAGCGCAAAACACGCGGAAGAAGAATATACGCAAGAAGAAACGGAGGACCAAGATTAGGTGCACAACATAAGATCTCATCGTAGAATGGTGAGAGATCTGGCCTTTAAAGCTCTTTACCAAATGGAATTTCAAAAATTAACGCCTTCCGAGTCTGTACATAAAGTTTGCCAGATGGAAGGCGTTGCTGTGATTTTTGAAAAAGAAGTAATGGGATTTGTCGAAGGTACCGTCTCAAAAATTGACGAAATAGACAAGATCATTTCAGAACGTTTAAGAGGATGGTCGTTGGAAAGACTTTCAAAAGTTTCTAAAAGTATTCTTAGACTGGGGACTTACGAGCTTATCTATCAATATAATATTCCCATAGAAGTTACCATAAACGAGGCGATTGAGCTTTCAAAGGGTTATGGCACTGAGGGAGATAGAAGATTTGTAAACGGCATTCTCGATAAGATCGCAAAAAAGCTCGCTCCACGTCAAAAATTCGAGTTGTAGAGGAGGCTTGTTCATGAGAAGCGACATTGAAATCGCTCAGAGTGTGGAGTTAAATCCAATTTCTGAAGTGGCAAGATCGATAGGAATAGAAGAAGAACAGTTAATTTCGCATGGGAAGTACATTGCAAAGGTACCACATCAGCTTTTAAAAAAATTCAAGGATAAACCAAATGGAAAGTTGATAATAGTCACCGCCATTACCCCTACTCCTGCAGGTGAGGGAAAAACCACCACAAGTGTTGGACTGGCCCAAGCGATGAACAGAATAGGGAAAAAAACGATCGTGACGTTGCGTGAACCATCATTAGGACCGGTTTTTGGGATCAAAGGAGGGGCCGCGGGTGGTGGATATGCTCAGGTTCTTCCAATGGAAGACATAAACCTTCATTTCACCGGCGATATGCATGCCATAAGTGCCGCACACAACCTTTTATCTGCCATGATAGACGCTCACATTTATCATGGCAACGAGTTGAACATAGACGCCAGGAGGATATCATGGCCGAGAGCGATGGACATGAACGATCGAGCTCTTCGGCAGATGGTCATTTCACTTGGAGGCCGTTCCAACGGATTTCCTCGTGAGGAGAAATTCGTCATCACGGCTGCCTCTGAGATCATGGCGATCCTTTGCCTTTCAAATGACATAGTCGATCTTAAAGAAAGGCTTTCCAACATCATAATCGGACAGACAAGAAAAGGCAAGTACGTAACTGCTGGAGAATTGAAGGCTCAAGGAGCTATGGCCGCCCTTCTAAGAGATGCTATGAATCCCAATCTTGTCCAGACGATAGAACATACACCAGCTTTTGTTCACGGTGGCCCTTTTGCAAATATAGCTCACGGAACGAACAGTGTCGTCGCAACGAAGTTGGCACTTAAGCTGGCCGATTACGTGATAACAGAAACCGGCTTTGCTGCCGATCTTGGTGGAGAAAAATTCTTTGATGTGGTGTCAAAATACGCAAATCTCAAACCGGATACGGTGGTTCTTGTCGCAACGGTTAGGGCTTTGAAGATGCATGGCGGTGTGAACAAGAAAGAATTGAAATCTGAAAATATCGATGCACTTCAGAAGGGTATCGAAAACCTCAGAGTGCATGTCGAAAATGTGAGAAAGTTCGGATTACCGGTTGTCGTTGCCCTGAACAAGTTTTCCACCGACACAGATGCCGAAATCAAATTGGTGGAAGAGGAAGTGAAGAAGTTAGGCGCAAGAATTGCTCTTAACGAATCTTGGGAAAAAGGTGGCGCTGGTGCTGAAGAACTTGCGAGAGAAGTGGTCGAATCCATAGCTAACGATGGGAATCACTTCCACGGTATATACGATTGGAGTGCACCTATTAAAGAGAAGATAGAAACTCTTGCAAGAGAAATATACAGAGCCAAAAGTGTTACTTACACTTCAAAAGCTCTTTCGGATATGCGTAAGATAGAAAAAGAAGGTAGGGGTAATCTGCCGGTGATAATGGCAAAAACTCAGGCTTCTATAAGCGACGATCCAAAAGCTGTTGGGGCACCGTCTGGCTACACTTTCACAGTCCGCGAAGTTTTACTTTCGAGCGGAGCAGGCTTCATCGTACCCATAGCCGGACAGATAATGACCATGCCTGGATTACCGAAGGCACCGGCAGCGCAGTTCATAGATGTGGACGACGATGGAAAGATAACGGGTCTTTTCTGAGGTGAGAATATGATACTCTCCGGAGTGGAACTTGCCAGTAAGATAAAAAAAGAGATCAAGGAGCGTGTTGAAAATCTCAAGGCCAAAGGAATAACGCCGGCGTTGAGATGTGTCGTCTCCTCGGAAGATGGATCCACACGTGTTTACCTGAACTCCATAAAACGTAGCTGTGACAAATTGGGTATAGACTTTGCAGAAGTCACAACGGATTCCAACAACATTTTGAATGATGTGAAAACGCTAAATGAAGATGAATCTGTAAATGGCATCATGATCATGCATCCCGTTCCCACTGGTGTTGATGAAGTATCCGTTTTGGAATCTCTCGATCCTTTCAAAGATGTCGAAGGAAGAACACCTCAAAATCTTGGAAGGGTGTTGTTGAATGTCAGATCTTTCACTCCTTGCACTGCCCAAGCGGTAATGGAACTTTTGGAGTACTACAATGTGGATTTACAGGGTGCAAATGTGACCATTGTGGGAAGAAGCACAACCGTTGGGAAGCCACTTTCCCTGATGATGCTGTCCAAAAACGCGACGATCACCGTTTGTCACTCAAAAACACGCGATCTGATGGGAAAAAGCAAACAAGCTGACGTGCTTGTGGCAGCAGTTGGAAGACCTAAAATGTTCACCGCAGACTGGGTTAAAGAAGGTGCAACCGTTATAGATGTTGGAATAAATGTCGTCAACGGTAAAGTTGTTGGAGATGTCGAATTAGATTCGGTTTCCAAAAAAGCCTCTGTATCCAAAGTCCCAGGAGGGGTGGGAAGCGTGACTAACGCCATACTCATGAGAAATGTGATGAAAGCATCATCGTGAGGCGCATGAATTAGCATGTGTGAAATGGGTGTTATCGAACTCAACGAACATGTGATCGAAGCACTTAAAAAGGATAAAAAATTAAACGATGTCGTTGTGCGTGGGGAGATTTCGAATTTCAAATATTCTGGTCCCCACGCATATTTCTCTTTGGTTGAAAGTGATAGTCTCGTGAATTGTGTGATGTTCAACGCAGCTTACAAGTTGAAACGTAGAAACATCACAGATGGAACTTTGGTGAAAGCACATGGCTCTATTCGCGTTTATGCAAAACGAGGGATATACCAACTTTATGCGGAATCCATAAAAGAAGGCACCGATTACGGCGCACTTTACAAGAAGCTTGAGGATTTGAAGAAAAAGTTGGAAAGTGAAGGGATATTCGACAAACCCAAAAAACCCATTCCCACTTTTCCTAAACGCATAGCCGTTGTTTCTTCGCGTACATCTGCTGCGTTCCGTGACGTGCTTAACACCGTCAAAAAGCGATATCCATTGGCCGAGGTGATGCTTTTTCATACCGGTGTCCAGGGTAGAGAAGCGATAGAGGAAACTGTCAAAGCCTTAAGTGCGGCGGATAAATCAAATGCAGATGTCGTTCTCCTCGTCAGAGGTGGAGGAAGTGTGGAAGATCTTTGGAACTTCAACGAAGAGATCGTAGTCAGAAAAGTGTACAACATGAAAAAGCCAGTGGTAACCGGTGTAGGGCATGAAACGGATACAACCCTTGTTGATCATGTGGCGGATTTGAGGGCTCCAACTCCAACTGGAGCCGCAGAACGTGCCACACCAGACCTTTTGGAACTTTCTAAAGGAGCGAGGTTGAAATTTCAAAGAATTTTGAACGAGACGGTGTCAAAGATCTCGAATGTGGATGAGCGTGCTTCACACGTCTACAACAGATTGAAAACACTCTCTCCAAAAAGGTTGTTGGCTTTGAAATTGCAGAGGCTCAATTCGATGATGAATGAAGCTAAAAGGAATTTTTTTATCTTGAGCGATCAAAAAGGGCATCTTGTCGATCGTGCAGCCGTGGCTTTGAAACATGCAAAGCCCGTGCGAATGATGGAAGTACTTCCTGAAAGAACAAACAACGACTTTGATGTTCTGAAAAGGATAATTTCCACGAAAATTGACAGAAAAGCCTCAGATGTGAATGGACTGGAGATCGGGCTTAAAGCACATGATCCGAAAATCCCTTTGAAAAAGGGATACTCGTTGATCTACAGTAGAGGTTTGTTGGTGCGTTCCGTGTCCCAAATCAAAAGTGGCGATTTCCTAAAGATAATGTTGAGTGATGGAGAAGTATCTTCAAAAGTTGAGGAGGTACGAAGTGGAAGAGAAAAAGATCGATGAGCTTTCTTTTGAAGAAGCTTATGGTGCTTTGGAAGAAACGTTAGGTGAAATGGAAAAAGGGGATGTTCCACTGGACAAATCGCTCGAATTGTTCAAAAGAGGTGTGTTGCTGTACAAAAGATGTAAAAACCTGATCGATTCCGCTTCTCTCACCGTTAAGGAAGTGTTGGGAGATCTTGAAAAGGAGATAGATTGACATGGAAGCATCCATTTGGAAGAACGAGCCCCTTTTTAGAGAACTAAGTGGAATGAATTGCGATGGACTGAATCTAATGGCAAAAAAGATAAGAAACTACATAATCGAAGTTGTGAGCTCTGGAAATGGGCATCTTGCCCCGAATCTTGGAACTGTCGAGCTTACACTTGCTCTTTACAAAGCTTTTCCACCAGATAAAAACTTTGTGGTATGGGATACGGGTCATCAGGCTTACACCCACAAAATACTTACGGGACGCGCAAAACTCCTTCCAACGATACGAAAATATGGAGGTATAAGCGGATATCCTAACATTCAAGAATCGAAATATGACAGGTTTGGAGTTGGACATGCCGCAACTTCAATTGCAGCCGCAATGGGAATAGAAACTGCAAAGAAAATCAACAAGGAAAAAGGCGATGTCATCGTTGTGATAGGGGATGGTGCCATGACATCTGGCATTGCACTTGAGGCTTTGAATCAGATAAAATCCATCTCTTCAAAGTTGAAGATCATATTAAACGATAACGGAATGAGCATTTCACCGAGTGTTGGACAATTTTCGAAAAGCATTCTCAACAAGCTTAGAACGACTAAAACTTACAGAATATTGGACAACAAATTTTACGACTTTTTAAGTAAAAATGGTTTGAAATATCCGGTTGAGAGAATAAAGCTATCCCTAAAAAAGCTACTTTTATCCGATAATTTTTTTGAAGATTTTGGTCTTAAGTACATTGGACCGATCGATGGCCATGACATGAGAATGTTAACCAGGACATTCGAAAGTTTGAAAAAAATAGAAGGTCCAGCGGTGATTCATGTTGTCACTCAAAAGGGTAAAGGACTCGCTTACGCAGAAGAAAATCCAACGAAGTTTCACGGTGTTTCCATGATCGATCCGAACACGGGCATTTCCATTGAAGTGAAGAAAGAAAGACATTCTTACAGTGAGATTTTTGGTAAGGTTTTATCTTTGATAGCCGATGAAGATGAAAGAATCATAGGTATAACAGCGGCCATGGAAGATGGAACAGGATTGAAACACTTTCATTCCAAGCATTCAAGCAGGTTTTACGATTTCGGAATAACGGAGGAATTATGCACAACTTTTGCCGCTGGTGCGGCAACTCGTGGGTTAAAACCGGTTGTTGCAATTTACTCCACCTTTTTACAAAGGGCCTTTGACCAGATCATTCATGACGTGTCCCTTCAAAATTTGGATGTCGTCTTCGCCATCGATCGCGCAGGGGTTGTTGGAGAAGACGGAGCAACTCATCACGGCGTCTTTGACCTGTCGTACTTGAATCTCATTCCTAACATGAAAATTCTTGCACCTTCGTCGCTATCCGAGTTGTCTTCCATGATGAAATCCGTTGTTGGACGGGTTAAAGGGCCGGTGGCCATAAGATATCCAAAGGAAAGCGAGTTCACAAATGTAACCGATGTGCTTTCAGCACCGACTATAGAAAATCCTTTCACTTGGAATGAGCTCGTGAAAGGAAAAGATGGTACAATACTTGCAGTGGGATCCATGGTAAAAGTGGCAGTTGAAGTTTCGAAATTGCTTGAATCGGATGGCATTCACATAGGCGTTTATAATTGTAGGAGTGTGAAGCCGGTGGACAGAAAAGCTCTGAGTGTTATATCTTCTTCTCCAAGAATATGGACTCTTGAAGAAGGAGTTGTTGTTGGAGGATTTGGCTCTTCCATTCTACTTAATATGATAAAATCAAGAGGGAATGTAGATGTAATTGGTATAGAAGATTACTTTGTTGAACATGGCTCAAGAAAAGAACTGCTTGAGAAGGTTGGTCTTTCTGTGGATAAAATAGCGGAAAGGATCATTGGTGCTTTGAAAATGAAAATGTGGGAGGGATAAAATTGAAATTTTCCACCGAGTATGGAGAAATAGAAGTTTCATCTCAGGCCTTAAAGACCCTGATGAAAGAGGCTATGCTTAACAGCTACGGAATCGTGGACATATCCAATCCATCCGTGTTGTCCGGACTTGTTTCTATTTTCAGCGAAGTTGACAAGGGCATAAAACTTGTGGATGATGGCATGAACATAAAGGCTGACATATACGTTGTGGTAGAATATGGAACGAACATACCACAAGTGGCAAAGAACTTGCAAGACAGCATCATATACAGTCTCACCAATTATGGTGGGAAAGAACCTTTAGAAGTTAACGTGCATGTCGTTGATGTGAGTTTCTGAACGTTTTTCCGTCAATTGAAGGAGGTGTTTTTCTCACGTTTGAAAGCGTGAATAGGAATTGTGAAAAAAATAAATGGTGAACTCTTCAGCTTGTGCTTCAAAAAAGGAACCGAGGTTCTTTTAACACATGTTGATGAAATAAACACACTGAATGTTTTTCCTGTCCCAGATGGAGATACAGGATCGAACATGTCTTCAGCACTTTTGGAAGCCTGCAATCACTTGAATCTGTTGAAAAAACTTGACCTTCCAGCTGTGCTTCAAGCTATCGAAACTGGAACTTTGCTCGGGGCACGGGGAAATTCAGGTGTTATCCTCTCTCAAATATTCCGAGGGTTTTCTCAGCATTGCAAGAACAAAAAAGTTTTGACCACAAAAGACTTCGCGCAAGCTTTGAAATTCGCGAAAGAGGTTGCATATGGTGCCGTTATAAAGCCTGTGGAAGGAACGATGCTGACCGTTATAAGGATTCTTGCTGAAGAAGCTGATAGGTACGAATTTGACGATCAAACGGAATTCATGAAAAAACTTTGGCAAAGATCCATGGAAATTGTCGAAGAAACTCCAAAATACCTGAAGAAACTAAGGGATTCTGGCGTTGTAGATGCAGGAGCTAAAGGCTTTGCTTACATAGTAGAAGGATTTTACAAGGCGTTGAATGGCGATACAAATGTGAACCTTAAAATAGAAAATGCGGGTCCAAGAGAGATCGTCAGAATTTCTCAGGAGGATTTAAAATATCTCTATTGCACCGAAGCAATAGTAAAAACAAGTGAAGATGTTGATATGGAAAGGTTAAGAGCGTTTTACAACTCGATAGGTGACTCGTTGGTACTCGTGAATTCTGGTGAACTGCTGAAATTTCATGTACATACCAACACACCAGGAAAAGCGATAGACAAAGTTTTGGAGTATGGTGAGCTTCTAAAATCTAAAATAGACAACATGAAAATTCAGCATCATAAAATAATAAAAGAAGAAACGGGAACCAAATCGGAAAGAAAAAAGTATGGTCTGGTCGTCGTGGCAAGCGGGGATGGATGGGAGTCTATCTTCAAGAGTATAGGGGTTGATGTTGTTGTCAACGGTGGCCAAACATCCAATCCAAGCACCGCACAGTTGAAAGAAGCCGTGGACAGTGTGAACGCTCAAGAGATCTTCATATTTCCAAACAATCCAAACATAACGTTGGCCGCAGAATCTGTAAAGAAAATGGTGAACGGGAAAAAAGTATTGGTTGTCAAAACTTCGACGGTTCAAGAAGGGTTGGCAACGTTATTCGCTTTCAATCCAGAAGTGCTGTCAATGGAGAACATGACGAGATTCAAGGAGGCAATTGAGTCTGTCAAATCAATAGAGATCACATGTGCTATAAGAGATAGCAAGGTAAAGGATGTGAAAGTAAAAGAAGGGGAATACATTGGTTTTCTCGATGGAAATCTGGTTTGCTCTAAAAGCACTCTTGATGGGAGTGTCTTTTGCACATTGGATAAAGCTATCGCTGAAAATTCAGATATAATAACCGTATTCTATGGCAAAGAGGTTAGCGAAAGTGACGCACAGGTCATTTTCAAAGAGATACAGATACGTTATCCAAGTGTTGATGTGGAAATGTACTACGGGGGTCAATCCCATTACCATTATTTGATATCCGTGGAATGAAAAACCGATTACTGTGATATTTTAAGGAGGTTTCGCAATGGCCGAGAGAATCATGTTGACCAACGAAGGATTTGAATCTTTAAAAAAAGAGTTGGGTGTGCTGAAAGAAAAATTGATGACCGATGTTGCTCAAAAGATAAAAGAAGCGAGAGAGTATGGCGATCTTAGTGAAAACAGCGAATACGATGAGGCGAAAAACGAGCAAGGTAAGATAAACAGCAGGATAAGCGAAATAGAAGAGATATTATCTCATGCAACTATTGTAGAAAACAATCGTAACAATCACGACATAAATATTGGGAATTTCGTGAGGTTAAAAGAACTTAACACGAACAAAGAGATGGAAGAGATGGAAATCATGATAGTTACATCTCAAGAATCCGACGTGTTCAAGAACAAAATATCAATTGATTCACCTTTAGGTGAATCTCTTTACAAGCGCCATATAGGAGAGACGGTAAGGGTGAAAGCACCAAACGGCGTAAAAAAGTACAAGATATTGGGTGTGAAATCCTGAAGTTCACGAGTTTCTATGATCCTGCAGAATCTTTTTAGGTTGAAAGGGGAACAATTCAATGGATAATTTAAGGCTTCAAAAGATCAAAGAAATAGAAGAATTAATAAAAAAAGGCATCAATCCCTATCCCTATCGCTTTGATGTGGAGCAAAAACTCTTGGAGATACGTGAAAAATTCGATTCTCTCGAGAATGGGGCAAAGGTTGAAGATGCCAAATTATCAACTGCGGGACGCGTTATGGCGATAAGATACCATGGAAAGTCCATATTCTTTGTCATACAAGATTCCACTGATAAATTGCAGTGTTATTTGAACGTATCAATTGGAGAGAAATTCGAAATTTTCAAAGAGTACGTTAAGGTTGGAGATTTCGTTGGCGTCAAAGGGTTTCCATTCAAATCCCATACTGGAGAGCTTTCGATATTTGCAGAATCGTACGAAATACTTTCCAAAGCTATTCGCATACTTCCTGAAAAGTGGCATGGTCTTACAGACAAGGAGAAGATATACAGACAGAGATATGTGGATACGATAGTTAACAGAGATGCCTTTGAAAGGTTTAAAACACGTTATCACATCATAAGGATGATCAGAGAGTTCATGAATTCTGAAGGATTTTTAGAAGTTGAAACACCGATACTTCAATCCGTTACAGGCGGAGCAACCGCAAAGCCATTCATAACGCATTTGAATGTTTTCGATATAGATATGTACATGAAAATCGCCCACGAACTTTACTTGAAAAGATATGTTGTGGGTGGTTATGAAGCCGTTTACGAGATAAACAAATGTTTCAGAAATGAGGGAGTGAGCTACAAGCATAATCCGGAATTCACCATGATGGAATGTTACAAAGCCTATGCCGATTACAACGACATGATGGATCTTACTGAAAGGTTGATCACACATGTGATAAAGCAAGTAAACGGAACTTTAAAAATCACATACCAAGGGCGAGAGGTTGATTTTAACCGTCCGTGGAAGAGAGTTAAAATGAGAGATTACATAAAGAATCATCTTGGAGTTGACATTCTTGAAGACTCCGATGATAAGATGGTTGAGACGCTAAAAACACATGACGCACTACCTCCAGTCATGGAAAGAGGTCATTACATTGAAAAGCTATGGGATCTTGTAGAGGACACGGTGGTAAATCCAACATTTTTGGTAGATCATCCCGTGGATATATCACCTCTTGCAAAACGCCACAGGGAAGATTCAAGGCTTACAGAACGTTTCGAAGTGATAATTTTAGGAAATGAGTTGGCAAATGCATTCAGTGAATTGAACGATCCCATAGATCAACGTAAACGTTTTGAAGTTCAAAGCGCGTTGCGTCAAGCTGGCGATGAAGAGGCACAGATGATGGATTACGATTTCCTTCGTGCACTTGAATATGGAATGCCTCCAACTGGTGGATTGGGAATAGGCATAGACCGACTTGTCATGTTTGCAACTGATGCTTCAAATATAAAAGAAGTGATAGCTTTTCCGTTGGTTCGCCCCGAAGAATTCAGTGTTGAGGGTTTGGAAATGGAAGAAGAGGAAAAATGAGAAAATACTTTGGCACAGACGGTGTCAGAGGTATTGCAAATGAAGAGCTGACCGCTGAATTGGCATTTAAAATTGGAAGATCAACCGCTTACGTTCTCAAATCACATGATCATCCCTTGAACAACGTACTTATAGCAAGAGATACGCGAATTTCTGGTGAGATGTTGGAAGCTGCGTTGGTTTCCTCTGTGCTCTCTATGGGTTTTGATGTCACAACATGTGGAGTCATGCCAACGCCTGTCCTTGCATGGCTCACACGGAGAAATCACTCAGTTGGATTCATGGTAAGTGCGAGTCATAATCCGTGGATGCACAACGGAATAAAGATATTTTCAAATGGCTACAAGCTCCAAGATAAACTTGAGGAAGAAATAGAAAAACATCTTAGTGATGACTTGAAGAGTATCGAAATAGGTAGACGAATACAAAAGAACATGCTTTCCGAATATGTCGAATGGATGGTCAGAAGATACGCACACCTCAAAGGGGTGAGAATAGCGTTCGATCTCGCAAATGGAGCCGCTGTTTCAACTGTTCCAACTATCACAAGCGAAATTGGCATGAAAACAACGTTGTTCAACTCCAATCCAAACGGCGTGAACATAAACGAAAAATGTGGTGCCCTTCACCCTGAATTTCTATCAGAACGCATTGAAAATGCAGAAGTAGACTTCGGCGTAATTCATGATGGAGACGCCGATAGATGCATTATGATCGGAAAACACGGCTATGTTGTGGATGGAGATGACATGCTTGTCTTGAACGCAAAATTCATGAAAGAAAATGGAAGGCTTGGAGCAGACACCGTGGTTGGCACCGTTATGACGAACCTCGCCATTGAAGAAAGTTTGAAGAGAAATAACATTGAATTCGTCAGAACCAAGGTGGGTGATAGATATGTGCTTGAAAAAATGCAAGAAATAGGGGCAACTCTTGGCGGTGAGCAATCTGGACACATAATCTTCTTGGATCTTGTCACAACGGGCGATGGTCTGCTAACGGCCTTTGAGACGATATCCACATGCCTGAAATTCGGAATAGACATCGAAGAATTCTCCCACAAAGTGAAAAGATATCCGCAAAAATTGGAGAACGTTAGCGTAAAAGACAAAAAAACGATAATGTCGAATAGCAGAGTTATCAAATTCGTCGAAGAGGTGAACTCACAAGAGGAAATCAGACTGGTTTTAAGGCCATCTGGTACAGAGTCCCTTGTAAGAGTTATGGTCGAAGGAAAAACACAAGAAATCGTAGATAAAACGGTATCACGTGCCTGTAAGATCGTGAAAGAGGTGAGTGATTCTGGAGAAATTTCTTAAAATAAGAGGTGCTAAGGTTCACAATTTAAAAGATGTGAACGTTCAAATTCCACGTAACACCTTGACAGTCGTAACGGGCCTTTCAGGATCTGGAAAATCTTCCTTAGCATTTGACACCATATACGCGGAGGGACAAAGAAGGTATTTGGAGTCCCTTTCTTCTTATGCGCGACAATTCTTAGGAGAATTCAAACGCCCCGATGTTAGAGAAATAGAAGGCCTTTCTCCAGTTATAGCCATCGATCAGAAAAGCGTTTCTCATAATCCACGTTCTACCGTTGGAACTGTTACGGAGATACATGATTATCTCAGACTTCTTTATGCAAGAGTTGGGGAGCCTCATTGTGTAAAATGTGCAAGAGTACTTGAGAAACAAAGTGTGGACGAAATGATTGAGAGAATCGAGGCAAATTACGATCCGGATTCTCGTATAGCGGTGCTTGCACCACTTACAATGGAAAAAAAAGGTGAGTATCGCTCGCTCTTTGACTATCTTAAGCGCCGTGGATTTCTTAGGGTAAACGTAGACGGCGAAGAACATCTGTTGGAAGAAAATATGAAGTTAGAAAAACAGGTGAGACATACGATCAAATTGGTTGTTGATCGCTTGAAAGTCAAAAAGGAAAACCGTCAAAGATTGGCTGAATCTTTAGAGATAGCCTTAGCAGAGTCAAATGGGCAAGTTGAAATAATGAATTATCTCACGGGTAGCATGGAGTATTTCAGTGAGAAACTCGCATGTCCTGTGTGTGGAATAAGCTTTCCAGAACTCTCGCCAAAGCTTTTTTCCTTTAACTCGCCGTACGGTGCATGCTCAGAATGTGCAGGGCTTGGATACACGACAGAAGTTGGAGAAGAGTTTGTGATAGACCCATCAAAGGCGATCTCGGAAGGAGGAATAATTCCTTACAAAAATGGAAAATCCTTTGTGCTTTCGATAATAAAAAAAACGATCAAAAAAATGGGAGGAGATCCACACCTTCCATTTGGCAAACTCCCATCCAAGATCCAAGATGTGGTGCTTCACGGAGGTCCGGGTTTTAAAGGACTCGTAAAGCATTTGAAAGATAGATATGAAAGTACTGGATCGCAAGAAGTCAGAGAGTGGATAGAACGCAATTTTTTAACACACAAAACATGTGAAGCGTGTGGAGGTAAGAGGTTAAAACCAGAAGCGTTAGCCGTAAGTGTTGGTGGAAAAAACATTGCCGAAATCTCGGACATGACCGTGATCAAGTCTTATGATTTTTTCAGGGATTTGAATTTGAATCCGGAAAGAGAGAAAATAGCAAGAGAGATCCTGACGGAGCTGAGAAGACGAACAAAATTCCTAATTGAAGTAGGGCTTGGATATCTCACGCTTTCGAGAAACGTCTCGACACTTTCTGGCGGAGAGTCTCAACGAATAAGATTGGCGACCCAATTAGGCTCTAAGCTTGTTGGGGTAACGTACATTCTTGATGAGCCAACTATAGGTTTACACCATAAGGATACCGACAAGTTAATACGTATGTTGGAAGGGCTGCGTGATCTTGGAAACACTGTGATAGTGGTTGAACACGATGAGCAAGTTATAAGGAGAGCCGATCACGTGGTTGAAATTGGACCTGGTGCCGGCGAAAATGGAGGGAACGTTTTATACTCTGGAGACGTGTCTGGATTGGAGAATTCCGACACGATCACCGGAAAATATTTGAGTAAGAGGATGAAAATATCATCACCCTCACGAAGAAGGAAAGCCCGGGGATACTTAAGCATACAAGGAGCCTTTCATAACAATCTCAAACGTGTAGATGTTGAATTCCCCTTTGGCACGTTTATATGTGTAACAGGTGTGTCTGGATCTGGAAAATCCTCGTTGATAATGGAAACGTTATATCCAACACTGATGAACAAGATCTATCGTAGCCACATGTTGTCAGGAAAATTCGAATCCATATCTGGCCTTGAAGAGATAGATAAGGTGATTTCCATAGATCAAAGTCCAATAGGAAGGACGCCTAGATCCAATCCGGCAACGTACACGAAGGCTTTCGATGCCATTCGATCGCTGTTTGCCATGACAGAAGAAGCCAGGATACGCGGTTACGCCCCGGGAAGGTTCAGTTTTAACGTCAAAGGTGGACGTTGTGAAGCTTGCTCTGGGCAGGGAGTAATACGCGTTGAAATGAACTTTATGCCAGATGTTTACGTCGAATGTAACGTATGCAATGGAAGGAGATATAATCGGGAAACTCTTGAAGTTACGTATCGCGGAAAGAACATAAGCGAAGTGCTGGGCATGTCGGTAAACGAGGCGCTTGACTTTTTTAGGGATATACCCAAAATCACCTCTCCTTTGAAGGCTCTACATGATGTTGGACTTGGCTATATAAGAGTTGGGCAAGCCGCAACCACACTTTCAGGAGGAGAGGCCCAGCGTGTCAAACTTTCTTCTGAGTTACGTAAGCCTCAAACCGGCAAGACGTTTTATATCCTTGATGAACCCACAACCGGCTTGCATTTTCACGATGTGAAAAGGTTGGTAAACGTTCTTCAAAAATTGGTGGAACGTGGAAATACCGTGGTTGTCATAGAACACAATTTGGACATGATCAAGAATGCGGACTACGTTGTGGATCTTGGACCAGAAGGCGGAGAAAATGGTGGATACGTGGTGTGTACTGGGACACCTGAAAAAATTATGGAATACCCATATTCTTACACGGGAAATGCCCTAAAGGAAATGTTAAAAAACTCAAAAGCAGGTATGTAGTTTAAAGGATATATTGTATAATGTCTCATCATGTTTCAATGATAACAAGCATGCCATGAATAGGAAGTGTTAAAAATTGTCTTTAAGATCTGAAGTGCACGACAAACTTGCCAAAGCTTTTAGAGAAACTTTTGAAGTTGATGCGAAAGGTTTTTCTGTGGAAATCCCTCCAGAGGGCTTTGGAGATTATTCATCTAACATCGCGATGATCAACGCAAAAAAACTTAAGATGTCTCCAAGGCAAATCGC
>WGFY01000041.1 GCA_015491995.1 Mesoaciditoga sp. | reverse complement strand
TGGGAAACACGCGTTCCCATTCCGAATACGGCCGTTAAGCCACCATGGGCCGATGGTAGTAAGGGGGTAGCCCTTTGCGAGAGTAGGTTATTGCCCGGGTTGTTTATGTTGAAAGCGCTCCTTAAATGGAGCGCTTTCCTTTTTATCCTTTAAAAAAGGAAGGGTTTTTCCCTTCCTTTTCTTTTTGATGACATTCACAAACGTAATTGCAATTCTTTAACCTCTTCTATTCCCTTCTGAGCGGCCTTCATGTTTATTTCGAGAAAAACTTTTTTCTTTCCTGTCATCTTTTCTTCAAGTGCTTTTTTTATGGAATCGAAGGTTATGACTCCGCTTGCTTTTGCGAAGGCACCTAAGGCTACCATATTCAAAACTTTGATATTTCCAATTTTATCTGCTATATCATTTGCATCTATTTTGAAGATTTTTATAGCTTTTACCGTTGGATTTCTGTCGACCACTGAGGAATTTATGAGTAAAATTCCGTCTTTTTTTAGATCCTTCTCGAATTTGAACATTGAAGGGATATTCATTGCTATTACCGCATCTGGTTTGTCAACAACTGGGGAGCCTATATCTTCATCACTTATCACAACGGTACAGTTGGCGGTCCCTCCGCGCATTTCAGGACCATACGATGGCAACCAAGTGACGTTTTTCCCATCATGCATCGCTGCCTCCGCTATGATTTTGCCCATCAACATGACACCTTGTCCACCAAAGCCGGAGACCACAACAGAATAAGCAGACATATCATTCAGCCTCCTTTGTTCTGTCAACGTATACGCCTAATGGATAGTATTTAGCCATGTCTTCTTCAAGCCATTTTCCAGCCTCTATTGGAGATTTACCCCAGTTGGTTGGACAAGTCGAGAGAACCTCGATAAGTGAAAAACCTAAACCTTTGAGTTGAATTTCAAAAGCTTTTTTTATAGCACGCTTGGCTTTCAGAACATTTTGAGGTGTTGTAACCATGACTCTTTCTATGTATGTAGAACCTGTCAATGTGGAAAGCATTTCGCTCATTCTTATCGGATATCCATTGGCTTTGGCATCTCTTCCGTAAGGTGTCGTCGTTGTCTTTTGGCCGAGAAGACTTGTGGGAGCCATTTGCCCTCCGGTCATGCCGTAAATTGCGTTGTTTATGAATATCGTAGTTATGTTTTCACCTCTGTTAGCCGCGTGCACTATTTCAGCAGTTCCTATGGAAGCCAAATCACCATCACCTTGATAAGTAAAAACGACTTTATCCGGCATTGCTCTCTTCATACCAGTTGCAACGGCTGGAGCACGCCCATGTGGTGCAACAGTGCCATCGACGTCGAAGAACTCATAAGCGAATACTGAACAGCCAACAGGTGCTACCAAGAGTGTTTTTTCTCGTATTCCAAGTTCATCTATGACCTCTGCAATCAATCTATGAACAATTCCATGATGACATCCAGGGCAATAAGTGAACTCTTTTCCGCTTAAAGATTTTGGCATTTTAGCCACTATTTTATCTATCATGGAAATCACCTACCCATCGCTTTTTTTACGGCATCCAATACTTCTGTTGGAGTGGGAACAACACCTGCACTTCTTCCAAAGAAGGGTGTATTTGCTTTACCGTTAACTCCTAATTTCACGTCTTCAAGCATTTGACCATAGCTCATTTCAACTGTGAGCACGTTTTCAACCGTATCAGATAATTCGTTGAGACGTTTGTATGGAAACGGCCAAAGGGTTATTGGTCTAAAGAGACCAACTTTTATTCCTTCTCTTTCTGCCATGTGAATGGTAGTTTTGACTATTCTGGCCATTGTTCCATATGCAACTACTATTATATCTGCCTCCTCTGTGTTAAACTCTTCATATCGCACTTCATTTTCTTCAACTTTTTTGTACGTTGCTTGATATCTTAAATTCATCTTTTCCAATTCGTATGGATCGATGTCAAATGAAGTAACTTTTCTTGGATCATGATCTGAAGCTCCTGTAAGTGCCCAATCTTTTTTAGGTACGTCATTAGGATCTCTCATCTTGGGAAATTCAACTGGCTCCATCATCTGCCCAAGCATTCCATCTGCAAGAATGGTGACGAGCATTCTGTATTTATCTGCAAGATCAAAGGCTAAATTCATAAGATCGACAGCTTCTTGAATGGTGTGAGGAGCCAAAACTATCATGCGATAATCACCATGGCCACCACCCTTAGTCGCTTGGAAATAATCACTTTGAGCGGGCTGTATGTCTCCAAGACCTGGACCACCACGAACCACGTTTATAAAAACCGCTGGGAGCTCGGCTCCAGCCATGTATGAGACACCTTCCATCATCAAACTAAAGCCCGGTGAAGATGTTGAAGTCATAACCCGCTTACCAGTGCAAGAAGCACCGTACATCATGTTAACAGTTGCAACTTCACTTTCTGCTTGAAGGAAAGTTCCATCAACTTCAGGAAGCCTTCTCGACATGTATTCGGTGAGTTCGCTCTGAGGTGTGATTGGATATCCAAAATAAAGTCTACATCCAGATCTTACCGCGGCCTCTGCAATAGCTTCTGAACCTTTGAAAAGCATTTTCATACCTTACTCTCCTCCTTTACAAATCTGTGGACTGTTATACAAACATCCGGACACATGTTGTAACAAAAAGCACACCCCACACACTTGTTATCAGGATCGTTGTATTCGGCATAATGGTAGCCTTTGTTGTTGAATTTTTCAGAAAAACGAATGACATGCTGTGGACAAGCTTGAATGCAAAGTCCACATCCTTTACATCTTTCGGAGTCTATTTCTATGTACGCCTTCTTTTCCATAAAACTCCTCCTCTCTAAATTATGAAAATTACAAATCACCATAGGTTCTTCAAATATCGTTTTAATTTGAATACTTGAAATTTACCGGAAAAATCAAGTCCATCTTTTGCCACCGAAAAAGCTACTGGGATCTCTAGATACTCCGAAACTTTAGCAATTATCTTTTCGCCTCTTTCAACATCTTCAACATTTGTCTCTGAGGAGATATTCGTGTTGTTAACGAGATAATCAATCTTGATTCTTCCACTTTGAGAAATTTTTTTTACGTTTCTCACGACTTCATTAAAAGATGTGCTGAAAGGACGCAAGGCGTTCACCACAAAGAAGGTCTTTTTTCTTACAGGATCAAGAAATGGTTTAAGTGAACCCAAAACCGTTGCTCCATCTTCGTTTCCTCCAACATCTGCAACTGTGAGGTATTCTTTGTTTGATATGTAGCCTCCTACTTGTCCGGTTATGATCGGAAGATCCGCGTGGCTCAATGCTCCAGGGGGTGATATAACTTTTATTCCTTTTTCTTCCAAAGCATTTTTCTGATCGCGGCTACGAAAATAAGGGCTTATAACATCTATGTCCAACAAAGCAACATGTTCCGCACTCTTTTTCAGCTCAACTGCGGTGTTTATTGCAAGCTCTGTTTTTCCACTTCCAAACATGCCTATGTAGATGAAAACACGCGCATCAAGATTCAAAAAGTTCACGACAAATCACCGTAGATTTTTTCCATTTCTTCACCTTGCAACACTCTTAAAGTCCCTATGGCAAGAGCTTTCTCCTCATCACCGCCGGCAAAGATCATCATTGGAGCTATGTACGAAACTTTTTCTTTTATCCACGAGACAAGATACTTTGAGTCATAAGCTAAACCACCTGTTAGAATAATTGCATCCACTTCTCCTTCAAGTGGAATTATCATTCGCCCTATCCACTTTGAAATTTGATAAGCCAGAGCTCTGTACACCAGTTCCGCTTCTTCGTCTCCGTTTTTTATCATTTTTTCGACTTCTAAAGCGCTGTTCGTATCCAAATATGAAACGAGACCCCCGTTACCTTTTATTTTCTTCTTCATCTCTTCAAACGAGTATTTTTCACTGTAACAAAGATCTATGAGGCTTGTAAGAGGTACGGTGCCACTTCTTTCTGGGCTGAACGGTCCATCACCATCTAAGGCGTTGTTGATATCAACAACACGCCCTTTTTTATGCGCTCCTACCGAAACACCACCGCCCATGTGTGCGACGATGAAGTTGCATTCTTCATATTTCTTGGAGAGATCCATTGCAGCTTGCCTTGCCACGGCTCTTTGATTAAGAGCGTGGAAAATGGATTTTCTCACGAAATCTGGATGGCCTGATACTTTTGAAACTTCTTCCATTTCATCAACAACCACAGGATCTACTATAAAAGATGGCACCCCGATTTCATTTGCAAGATCGTGAGCCAAGATGGCACCAAGATTGGAGGCGTGTTCACCGTACTTGGCACTTCTAAGCTCCTCAAGCATCTTTTCATTTATTCTGTAGGTTCCACCCTCTACAGGTCTTATAAGACCGCCTCTT
Source organism: Mesoaciditoga sp. (assembly GCA_015491995.1). Classification (GTDB taxonomy): domain Bacteria; phylum Thermotogota; class Thermotogae; order Mesoaciditogales; family Mesoaciditogaceae; genus WGFY01. The sequence goes on along the minus strand of WGFY01000041.1, from coordinate 100,582 downwards.
CCAACTATTGCCGAAAAATCCTTCAGTGAGTAGTCTGTTCCGTTTAAAAACCCTTCTATTTTTTCCATTCTGAAGGAATGCTGATCGGCTATCTTTTTAAACGGTTTTAGTTCTTCGTTGGAATGGGGAATATTCAACGATTTTATCATTCTTTCATCTTCGAATATTGCCAATTTAGTAGAAGTAGATCCCGGGTTGATCACCAGAATCTTGAACATCGAATCACTCCTGTGCCACGAGTGCACTTAAAGCTATGGAGTACAATTTAGTTTCATCGCTATCGGCACGAGATGTCAGAACTATCGGTACTCTTGCACCTAAAATTGTTCCCGCTAAACTTCCCTTTGATATGAAAACAAGAGCCTTGTAAAGTATGTTGCCAGCTTCTATATTTGGAACAAGTAAGACATCTGCCTTTCCGGCAACTGGGCTCTTTATTTCTTTATGCTTGGCGGCTTCTTCACTCACGGCGTTATCGAGGGCAAAAGGTCCATCCACTATTGCCCCTTTTATTTGCTTTCGATCACTCATTTTTGCGAGTAACGCAGCTTCCAGCGTGGCAGGCATGGATTGACTAACGGTTTCCACCGCTCCAAGAACGGCTACTTTAGGGATGTCTATTCCAATAACGTGTGCAACTTTTTCCGCATTGTAAATGGAATCCACCTTTTGGTCAAGAGTTGGCGCTATAACCATCGCGGCATCCGTGATTATGATAAGCCTATCGTACGTTGAGACTTCGAAAACTCCAACATGATTCATCGTTCTACCGGTTCTTAAATTATAATTCTTATCCAAAACCGAATGAAGAAGATGAGACGTGTGCACTTTCCCCTTCATCAAAAGATCACAGTGATGTTCATGAACAAGTTCAATTGCTTTTTTAACGGCTGAACTTTCTTCAGGCTCATCTATTATTTCGTAATTCGAAAGATCAATTCCAGTTTCAGAAGCGATCTTTTCAATTTCTTTTTCAGAACCGACTAAACTGGCGTCAACTATACCGGCTTTGCAAGCTTCATCGACTGATTTTAGGACTGTTACATCTTGAGCTACCGCTACTGACATTCTCATTTTTTTAAGTTTTTTTGCTTTATCAACGAGTTCTTGAAGAGTTTTCATCATTTCTCACCTCATCGTTATATGATTTTGCTTCTTCTTGATTTCTCAGCACTCTTAGAGCTCCCATTGCGAGCGCTTCCATCTCGTAAGCACCGGCTATCACAAGAATAAGCGCAAGATTTGGAATGTAAGATTTGATCATCTCAACGAATTTTGAGTTCAAAGACATTCCACCAGTAAGAACAACTGCGTCCACTTTTCCATCTAATACCGTGCACATTTCGGCAATTCCCTTGGCGATTTGGTAAGCCATTGCTTTCACAACAAGAGCGGCACTCCGATCTGATTCTGCCATTTTCATCGCTTTTCTAAGATCGTTTGTACCAAGATAGGCTACAAGTCCTCCCTCACCCACATATCTTTTTTTTAAATCTCTTTTGGAATATTTTCTTGAATAAGCCATCTTCACCACGCCACCAACGGGAAGCTCCCCACTGCGCTCAGGGCTAAAGGGTCCTTCATCGTTTGCGCCGTTGACATCCACAATTTTTCCATGTTCAAGAGCGGCAATGGAAATGCCTCCTCCAAGGTGGGCAATCACCAAATTCATTTTCTCATGTTTCTTTCCCAATTCCACTTCTGTTTTCCTCGCCACCGCCTTCAAATTCAACGCATGTGAATAACTTTTTCTCTCTAATTCTTTCATTCCAGATATCCTTGCAACATCGTTCATTTCATCCACTGATACCGGATCAGTTATGTAAGCATTTACCCCTATTTTTTTTGCCATGGAATATCCAATCAAACCTGCAAGATTCGATGCGTGTTCTATCTTAGAATCTCTTAAAGATTTGATCATCAATTCATCAACTAAGTATGTCCCACCCTGAAGAGGTCCTAATACCCCACCTCTGCATGCGATCGCATCAAATCTTTCCAAGGGAAATCCATTCTCTTTAAGTGCATCCGTGAGAAGTTTTTCTCTGTATTTTTTTTGATCAGAAACCTTTTCAAAGCTGGATAACACTTTTGGTGAATGTTCTATAGATTTTTCGAAAATAGCTTTTTCGTCTCTGTAAACCGCTATCTTCGTCGATGTTGATCCGGGATTGATCACGAGTATAGTGTACACATCAATCACCCTTAAGATCTGATCAACTTTCCTATTCTTCTTATGCCCTCATCTATTTGATTTTCCGGAGGAAGGCAGAATGAAAGCCTCATGTTGGAACTCACACGATCGTCGATGTAAAAAGCGCTACCAGGTATATAGGATACACCAACTTTTTTAGCTTTTTCAAAGAGTTTCATCGTATCATATTTTTCTGGGAGTGTGACCCATATGAAAAGGCCTCCTTCAGGTTTTGTCCATTTGGCTCCATCGACTTTCACGTATTTATCGAGTGCATCGAGCATCACGTTTTTCTTTCTCCTGTATATTTCCACAGCTTTTGCCATTTTATCGAAAATAGTGCCTTTTTCCAAGTACCTTGCGACCAGTCTTTGAGTGAATGTCGGAGTGCAAAGATCAGCCCCTTGCTTGGCAAGCGCGGCCTTTGCAACAATTTTTTTGTCTCCCGCGATCATTCCTATCCTTATTCCAGGACTCATGATTTTACTCATTGTGTTTAAAAGTACAACGCCCTCACCATTGGCAAGCTTGTAAATGTCCGGAATTTTTTCTCCTTCGTAACGCAGCTCACCATACGGATCGTCTTCTAAAACAAGCACATCGTACTTGTGAGCGAGTTTAAGTAATGCTTTTCGTTTTTCGAGGCTCATGGTTACACCTGCTGGATTGTGGAAATTTGGCACTGTGTATATGAATTTCAGTTTGGATATTTCTCCCTTTTCATCCAGTTTTTTGAGAGCATCTTCCACTTGGTTGATATTCAAGCCATCATCTTCAAGGTCTATGGTTATGAATTTTGGTCCATATGCTCTGAAAGCACTTGCAGCTCCAAGATATATAGGATGACTGACCATCGCATAGGAATCCTCATCCAGAAAGATTTTTCCCATCAGATCAAGTGCTTGCTGGGAACCGACTGTGATCAACATGTTATCATAGTCCAAACCTTCTATCTCATGTCGTTCCTTTAATATTCTTATGAATTGGTCTTTCAGCAACGAATCTCCTTCAGTTGCACCGTATTGAAGCGCAATTCTGTACTCTTCCAAAAGAACTTTTTGTGATAGTTTTGCGAGAGCTTTTCTATCAAAAGTCTCGGGATCTGGGGCGCCACCTCCAAAGGATATTATCGAAGTGTTTGTTGAATCTTTGAGAAGTTCTCTTATTATTGAAGACTTCATGCGTTTGGATATTTTCGAAAAAATCTTTTCCGCTTCTACCATTCCTTTCACCTCCTCTTACGTCTTTCTTAGCGCCAAACATGCCAAAAAAGAAAATTGGCGTGTTTGGCGCCAATGCTATCAAAAGCGGTAATCCTATATATGAAATTATATTCATTATGAAAAAATGTACATATGAAATTCATTGCGTGAAGTTGAATGAACGTGGAAAATTCGGAAAAGGACTCATCTCTCCCATCAGTGGATCGAGATATTCCAGGAAAGCTTTCATATCGTCTTCTAAAAAATTTTTTGGAACGTATTTTACTTTGTTTGCCACCTTTTCAACTTCGATTGGATTTGTAGATGAAAGGTAGTCTCTTTCAATTCTTTCGATTCCTATGAAGAACCCACTTTTACCTTCTTCAACAACTTCTACGGCCTTTGATGCAACCATTTTTGCTTCTTCAAAATCTGTTGCCGAAACTTCATGAGTTGCCGATCTCTGAGAAAAACTCAGGTTCATGAATTTAACTTTCCTTATTTTCTTCAAAAGATCGGCAACGTAATCCCCAACTCCTCCCAATCTTGGATGATTGAATTGGTCAAAAGATTGAGCACTCCTAAGGTAGCGTCCTTGCTTATCTCTTATCCCTTCGGAAACGGAAACCAGCAGAGGGCGATCTTCATATTTGGCCACCTCATCGAGTATTTCTTCGGCGGAGACGGGAAACTCCGGCAAATAAGTTAAGACTTTTAAACCTTTCACAAGATGTTCTGAAAATTTCAACGATGCTGCCAACCATCCTGTGTCCCTTCCCATCGTCTCCATAACACAAATTGGAGGATTTGGATATGTCAACGAATCAACGACGAATTCAGAAGCGATCGTGTTCAAGAACTTGGCGCTGCTTGCAAAACCAGGGCAATGATCAGTTTCAACCAAATCATTGTCAATTGTTTTCGGAATGCCGTTGACAATGATTGGAACCTTTCTTCTTCTCGCTTCGTTATGTACTTTTAAGACGGCATCCATGGAATCATTTCCACCTATGTATAGGAGAGCATCGATCTTGTTTTTTTCCAACACTTTGAACAGCACGTTGTATTCTTCACCTTGGTAGTCCGGAAGTTTGTGCCTACACGATCCTAAAAAAGCCCCCGGCATGTGGGATATTTTTTCAAGAACTTCATCATTTTGATTCATGGGTACGATCTTGGACTGAAGAACACCTTCTATCCCATAAAGTCCTCCAAATACTTCATATCCCAATTCGCGACCACGTTTTACCGCTTCAACAAGTGAGGCGTTTATCACAGCTGTGGGACCTCCTGATTGGGCGATCAAGATTTTCACAAGCTGTCTTCCAATCTTTTTATGAGGGTTGTATCCACGAATTCGAACCCTCCTTGCCAAAAGTTGGGATCTTTAAGATCTATCCCGAATGGTTTGAGCAAATTTTGTGGTGAATCTGAACCACCTGCTTCCAACAACTTAACATATTTTTCTTTAAAATTCGGCATTCCTTCTTTGTACCTTTGATAAAGCGATAGAACCATTAATTGTGCGAAATCATAGGCATAACAGTAGAATGGCGTGTGGAAAAAGTGTGGAACACTTGACCATTCCCAACGATATTCAGGATTGTACGAAAGCGAGTCTCCAAACATGATATGAAGTTCTTTTTCGTATATATCCGAAAGTTCTTCAAAAGACGCACCTTCTTTTGATATTCTTTCATGTGCAAAGCGTTCAAATCTTGTGAACATGTTTTGCCTGTTCATGGTCGCAAACAGATCTTCTGTTTTTGAAGAAACAAAAGGTATCACCTCTTCGCTTGGTAAAATTTTAAGGAAGTGATCCATGAGCAGCATTTCGGCAAATGTTGATGCGGTTTCTGCCATGGTCAACGGTGTATGATATTGCAAGATATTCTGCTTTCTGGAAAGATATCCATGAACACCATGTCCCAATTCATGGCCAAGCGCTATGACGTCTTTTATTTGTCCCGTAAAATTTACCAGAACATATGGGTGATGCTGTGGATCTGCATAGGAACAAAAGGCTCCCCCACTCTTTGCTGGCTTTAGCGCAGCGTGGATCCAATTGTTGTCAAAAAATTCATCCGCGATCTTTCCAAATGTGGGATGAAAAGAGTAAAAAGACTTTCTAACAAATTCTTTGGCCTCTTCCCATGTGAAATTTTTGTGACTTTTTCCAATCGGGGCGTATGCATCGCTCAATTTTAACTTTTCAACGTTCATGAATTTTGCTTTCAGTTTGTAGTATTTATTCACGAGTAAGTTGTTTTTCGTGGTTGTCTCGACAAGCGTATCAACAACTGAATCGTCAACCTCATTTTGAAGATTTCGCATGCTGTTTGGAGTGAGATAATTCCTTAATTTCGCTTCGAAATCGTAATCTTTGGCAACAGAGTTGTATGCAGTTTCAATACTTAAGGCATCTTTTTTGTACCGTTTGAAAAGTTTTGAGGATGTTTTTTCCCTTATTGTGGCATCTGGATGCATTCTTAGAGATCTAAGTTGAGAGACATTTATGTTTTGAACCTTCCCATCCATTTCCATCTTAAACGCGTACTTTGATGTTAATTGGATGTAAAATCTTACAAAAGCGTTGGAGCCTGTTGAATCTTTGTGAACGATGATCTGCTCTTCACGTTCGGAAAGTGTATGATTTCTAAATCTTCTTGCGGATTCCACAAAGTGCCGATAGTCAGAGAGCTTATCGATGATCTTTTTGAATTCCGTATCGTTCATTTTTGAAAAGGCAATTTGGATGAAGAGCAAGTTGGATTCGATTTCATTTTCCGTGTTTTCAACAAAGGAGAGAAGTTTTTTTGTTTTTTGTGATGAGGTGTTTTCAGAGAATTTCAAGCTTACGTATTGTGAAATTCGAGACATTTTTGAATATATTTTTTCCAATTCTTTTACAGCTTCGAGTGAAGTATTTGGATCCTTAAAAAGGCTCTTCGTATCATGATATTTTTCGTGAAAATTCTTGCTTTTTTTTATCAAGATGTCTGCATCCTCTTTCAAATTTTCTTGCGAACTGTAAAGATCGTTCAACTTCCAAATGATGTTTTCGGCGCCAGTTTTCAAATTACCCACCCCTTTTAAAATTCATCTTTGAAAATTTCATTCAACGTTCTTTCGTTTTCTGACCATTTAGGTTTGACTTTAACGTGCAATGAAAGAAACACATGTTCATCGAGAAGAGTTTCTATGTCTTTACGTGCAAGGGTTCCAATCTTCTTTATCATCTTCCCACCCTTACCCAAAAGAATAGGTTTCTGTGAGTCTCTTTCCACCAAAATGGTTGCCCATATCTTTGTCAAATCAGGTTTCTCTTCCATATAATCCACTCCAACCGTACTTGAATATGGAAGTTCTTGATAGGTAAAGTTGAATATTTTCTCCCTCACGATTTCGCTTATCATAAAGGTTAAAGGTTTATCGGTTGACATATCCGATGGATAATAGTACGAAGATTGCGGAATGTTTTCGTATATCTTTTTAACGAGCTCTCCTATTCCTTTTCCTTTCAAGGCAGAGACATGTACGATCTCAATGCAATTGCCCATGGATTTGAAAATTTTTTCTGCCCTTTCAACATTTACTGGATTATGCAAATCGGTTTTATTCACAACGCCTATAAAGGGCATCTTGGAGCTTTCGATCCTTTGTGCTACCATCTCATCGGATTTTCCTATTCTATCTGAAGAGATCACAAACAATATCAAATCGTTCCCTTCGAGGGATTTTATCGCAATTTTTACAAGGTAGTTTCCAAGTTTGCGAACTGCTTTGTGTATACCTGGAGTATCGACAAAGACCACCTGAGCATCATCAAAATTGAATATGACATTTATCCTGTTTCGTGTTGTCTGTGGTTTGTCAGAAACTATCGACACTTTTTTTCCCATAATTGAGTTGACGATCGTGGATTTTCCGACATTAGGTGCCCCTACAAGGCATACAAACCCAGCTTTCAACGTTTTCCACCTTTTTTAGTGATGATTTTTTCTTTTTTAATTCTTATCAAAAAGGCACCCCTTTTCTTTGCTAAAATCAGATGCTTGATCCAAACTCTTCAGCTTCTTCTTCCAAGCCAAGCTTGAACAGTTGCATTTTCGTTGGCACTCCGTTTTTAGACCATCCACGAACCTGATAGTATTGATCAAGCATGTCTTGAAGCTCTTCTTCACTGACGTAACTTCCCTTAGAAACACCATTTTGAATTGGATCGTGTTTTACTCTGTATGGAAGAGAATCATCTTTTCTGGATAACCCTTCACGTATGTTGAACAACCTTTCAAGGTTGTATATTCTTTCTCCAATTACCATCATGTCATCAACGCTGTACTTGTTGCCCGTCACCGCTTCTATACCATCAAGAAGCCCTTCTATGAAAAAAAGCCCTCTTGAAAATTTACACATGCCAAGAGTATCGTAAACGGTCATGAAGTCTTCACCCGTTTTTACTTCAAAGCCTTTCCACTCCGTTGAAAATCTATCTACGTCACTCATCTTCCAAAATGCCCCTGTCAATTCGGGTGCGTATATGCCACCTGTTAAATGGCATGCTCCTCTTACAGATACGGCCTCGGCAAGTGCCATTCCCTTCAATCCTCTGACATCATATGCTGGCATTTCGAGTCCTTTAACTTCTGTCGTGAATTTATCAGATTCTTTACCCAATTTTTGAGCGGCGATTCTTTCACCATCTGCCAACAATTTTCCAAGTTTTCCTTCGCGCTTCACGAGTCTTTCCATCGCCGAGATTGCCGCTTCCTCATTTCCAAACTTCAGATCGATTCCATCGGTATCATCTTCGCTTAGTAGGCCCTTTTCATAAGCTTCCATTGCCCATGCGATCGTAACACCCGCCGAAATACCATCCACTCCGCTTCTATCACAAATTTCTGTGAGCTTCAGAGTTACCTCTATGTTGTCTATTCCAAGATCTCCGCCGAGAGAATATAACAGCTCATATTCAACACCTTCAACACGCGTTCCAGCGTACTTTCCATCCTTTATGGAAACGTATCTGCCACATGGTTTTGTACAGCTGGGACAAGGATGAAGCTTTTCCGTGTATTTAGGTGACCAATAGTAAGGATCAAGCGGAGATCTTCCGTCTTCATGAGAGTTAAAGCTCTCTTCGAAAAAACTCTCATTCCAGTTTTTCACCGGAAAGACTCCTCTCTCTTTGTTAACCCAGTCGAAAAATTCTGCCGAACCATAGGCCATGTCCAATTTTTTTGCTTCTGACTTGTTTATTATTCCATTCCATTTAATTATCTCTTCTCGTAAAATCTCTTTATTTGCATATTCCATTTTGTTTGTACCTTTTAGTGCAATTGCTTTAAGCAACTTACTTCCCATCACAGCTCCTCCACCAGCTCTGGCGGATTGCCTATCTTCGAAATCTATATCGGCTATCTTTGAAAGCCTTTCTCCGGCAGGTCCTATGGCGCATGTCCTGAAATCTTTACCAAGTTCATCTCTTAATATTTCTTGCGTTTCGTACGTGCCTTTTCCCCAGAGCTTAGATGCGTTTCTTATCTCCACCTTATCGTCTTCTATAAGAAGATAGACAGGTTTTTCACTTCTTTTGACGATCACAAGAGCGTCAAAGCCAGCCTTTTTTAAAGCCACTCCCATATAAGCTCCGCTTATGCTTCGACCGAATGCGTTGGTTTCCGGGGATTTGAAGGTGACAGTGGTCTTGGAAGCCGTTGGCAAGCCTGTGCCAATTAGAAAACCTGGTGCAACAATTAAAGGGTTCTCTGAAGAAAGAGGATCTATTTCAGGTTTGGCTATATCAAAAAGCAGTTTGCTTGCTAGACCTAAACCACCAAGATATTTCTCATAAATATCATTCGACAGCCTTTTAACTTCAAATTTTTTTGTCGAAAGGTCGATCCAAAGTATTTTTCCATGTATCCCTTTCATAGAAAACACCTCACTTTTTGTATTTTTTACACGACGTTTTTTTCACTCTTGATTTGCCTTTTAAACCTTCGCATATTCAAATTGCTGACATCCATCGTTTTTGAACGACCATACACCACCATTTCGGCAACAGCCTCACCAGCGGCAGGAGCCAACATGAAACCATGACCGCTAAATCCAACGGCAAAGATGTATCTTGATATACTTTCCGCAGTGTCTATTATGGGCTGTGCATCTGGAGAGATGTTGTATGCCCCAGACCATTGCCTTACGATGTGAAGATGAGTCATAAACGGAAAGTCATGAACCATTTTTGGTGCCATTTCTTCTAAAAATTCTACACTATGGCCAAGATCATTTCCTTGGGCTGGCTTTTTATCACTTTGACCCATGACGAATGAGCCGTGCATTGTTTGTCGAACGTAATAATTCTTTTTGAAGCTGATCACCATCGGCTCGAGCACGTGGTTGATGCTTTCCGTGACGAGAATCTGATGCCTTTCGCTATGCGTGGGAATATCCATATTCGCCATCAGACCAACCTCATGTGAAAAACCACCTGCAGCGTTGATCACCGTGTTCGTCTTAACATAACCTTTATCTGTTTGCACACCCACAATTTCGCCGTTTTGGATGTCTATTCCATCAACTGCGGTATGAGTGTTCAGATCCACTCCCATACGTTTTATCGCTATGGCATACGCTATGTTTGCAATTTGTGGATTGGCATGGCTATCGCTTGGACACCATGTCCCGCCAACAACCCTTTCTAAATTCATAAAAGGGAATTTTTCCTTTATTTCACCAGGAGATACCAGTTGAACGCTCAAACCTTCTTGATTTTGCATTTTAACGTTGCTCTCAAACTCTCCCATTTCCTCATCTGAATATGCAAGCAGTAAGTATCCACCTTCGTGATATTCAATGTCCATGCCGATATCTTCACGAAATCTCCTGAATAGTTCAACACTTCTCATTGCAAGTCGAACGTTCATCGGTGAGGTCCATTGCTGTCTTATTCCTCCACCACACCTTCCTGTCGATCCGGAAGATATGTAGGATTTTTCAAATACGGATATATCTTTGACTCCCAATTTTGCAAGGTTGAATGCGATCGATGTACCTATTATCCCTCCACCTATTATGACAACCGATGCGTTGGATATCATTTGTCATCACCACATTTCAAAAAAGCGGAAAATTCTACGGGTTTCACAGGAGGACGTGAAGTACCTTGAGACAAATTCGAAATTGATACTCCTGTCTTTCTTGAGAGAATGCCCAAGACGACGAGTTTGCAATTTTTTCCTCCACAAGGTCCCATAGTAACACGTGTTAATCTTTTTAGTTCCTCGAAATCAGTGATTCCACTGTCAATGGTATTCTCTATTTCGTCCAATGTGACTTCTTCACAACGACAGATTATGGGGCTTTCTTTTTTTATGAAAGAAAAATGCCTTACAGATTGTGAAAATTCGATCGGAATTTTGGCGTAAACGAGATGAGTCTTATTTGGGTATTTCACAACTCTTTCAACTGTTACATCACATACGTAATCCCCGTTCTTGTTCATGGCCCACATCTTTTGCCCCTTTACAGGTAAGGGAAGGAGTTCATATGGAATGCCAACAAGTGCCATTCGATTTTCTACATCTTCTTTCAACATGAAAATCGCAAGACCTGGGCATGCGTTCACGCAAGTTCCACAACCGGTACACTTATCAGGATCTAAAACAGGAGTGCTGTTTAGGTTTTCACCTATGTAAATGGCCCCAAATGGGCAAGAAACCTCGCAAGAATTACATGGTATTTCTTCATCACATTCCAAAACTGCTCTCAATTTTCCAACGATATCTTCTTTTGGCTCGTTAATTCGTGGCTTTGAAATTGCCAGGTTTTTTATTCCCATTTTTTCCAAACCTGATCTTATTTTTACGGATTTAGGGCCGCTTCTGAAAAGAGCCAATATCGTAATCTCGTTTTCGATCTCTTTCTCAAGATCTTTGCCAGTTAGCTCTTGCACCATTTCCAAAGAAGCTATCTTTCCTTCTATCATGGCGGTCGTTGCTTCTTCAATTGACGCAAGATCTCCGGCTATGAATACGTCCGGATTTGTTGTTTTCATTCTCTCATTTCTTATGGGAACGTATCCACCAAGCTCAGGAATGAATTCAACTTTGCACCCAGCCTGTTCAGATAATTCCGTGAGGGGAGTAAGGCCAACGGATATGGCAATCGTATCCACTACCAGCTCTCTTTCGGTACCTGTGATTGGCTTGAATTTATCGTCTATCTCGGCAATGACAGCTCCCGAAACGCTTTTGTCACCTATTGCCTTTACAATCGTGTGATTCAGCAGTATAGGAACACCAAGCCTTTTAATTTTGTTAGCATGAACGGCGTATCCACCGATCTTTCCAAGTGCTTCCACGATGGCCCTAACTTTCGCACCTGCCTGTATCAATTGGTAAGCAAGTATCAACCCAATGTTACCCGATCCTATGATCATGAATCTACTTCCAGGCATTATCCCATATTCGTTCATCAACGTTTGTATGGCACCAGCTCCGTACACACCAGGGAGATCTGAGTTCACAAAAGGCAATTGTTTTTCCATGGCACCTGTCGTGATCAGTAACTTCTTGCCATAAGCTTTGCATTTCTTACCATTTTGAATGTAAGTAACTGTGTTGTTTGGATATATTCCCATGACAGTTGCAGCGTTTTCAACTTCTACATTTGAATTTGAAGATATACCGTCTTGCAATTTTTGGGCTATTTCAAATCCTCTCAACGATGCGTAATGCGCATGATCACCAAAAAATTTGTGTGTTTGTTTTACAAGCTGACCACCAATAAAATCGTTTTCATCTAACAAAAGTGTTTTGACACCGTGTTGACCAAGGATCGTTGCTCCCACCATACCGGCAGGTCCACTACCTATCACGATGGTTTCATAGAATTTCACAACACATCACCTTTCTCTTTTTGCCTTCTAACTTTCATACCATCGCTAACCTTTGTCATACAGGAACGTACATTTGGCACTCCATTTATTTTCATGAGACAAGAAGAGCATTTTCCTATCGCACAGAAAAGTCCAGCTGGTCTGTTTCTGTGCGAAGTATATCTGAGTACCCTTATACCTGCAGCATGAAGTGCTGCGGCAACTGTTTCCCCTTCATAAGCTTCTATTTCCCGATCTTCAAAGTAAAACTTCACACGTTTTTCTCTCTTGAATTCAAGAATCGGGTGAGCTTTTATCCTTCCTTTCACTTTGCTTCCTCCTTCTTTTACATCATTTTGGGGAAATACCACAAAGAGCTATCTATGGTTTTGGCGTACACCCTTTTTTCTTTTTCCGACTCAAGAGGCTGATACCATCCATCTAAACCATAGTCTTCTAAAATTTTTAATGCGTTCTCATATTCTGATTTCGTTATTTTACGGTTTAACATTGACATTTTTTGAGCCTTATAAACCGGGAAGTATTGGGACATAAGAGAGATCGGAACGGATGTTGAAAGCTCTTCGGCTACAAATCTTAGGGCTTCTCGGGTTCCAGCCACTTCATTTGGAAAGATCAAGTGCCTGACTATCAAACCACGCATTTTGTCTTTTTTGAAGGATCCAACTTGCCTGTACATTTCTCTTAAAGCTTTCCTTGCTTTCTTCCAATAATCAAATGTGGATGAATATTTTTGTGCAAATAAATCGTTGGTATAGCGGATATCTGCAAGATAAACATCGACAACACCATCCAAATGTTTAAGAGTTTCGTCGCTCACATAACTCGAAGTGTTGAAAACGATCGGGAGAGAAAAACCTTTTTTATAAGCTTCAAGAAGAGCTTCTAAAATGGCGTACATATGAGGCTCTGGAGTTACCAAGTCGAGTGTATTGGCCCCTGCGTTTTGCAGCTTTAAAAATATGCTGACAAGTTCGTCAACACTTACATCTTTGCCATGATTGAGATGGCTGAACGCAAAATTTTGGCAATATACACATCTCATACCACATCCACTGAAAAAAATTGCTCCTGCCCCACCATCACCAACAATTGGTGGTTCTTCACCAAAATGGAGAAGGGCACCACTGATGCGAGCGGATACACTTTGACCGCAAAATCCACTTTTCTTTTCACGATTTACATGGCAATCACGGGCACACATCGTACAATCATTCAACAAATCGCGAAAGTAATCTCTTGCTTTCTCGACTTTGGCATACTCAAGCACCATTCGGCTCTTCTCACTTTCATATGAAATACGTGAATATTGTAGCACAAAACAAAAGCTCATTTACAAGCTTATAGTTCTTTAATTGAAAAAACTTAAGGGTTAATAAAAGATGACACACATGAGTTTGACCCGTTTTAAATGGCACGCACTTGTAAACCGATGAATAAAACACTATGTCGCGTATACGACGGAGTATTTATCCTTTAACCGAGCCCGCCGTCATGCCAGCTATTATTTTATTTTGGAAGATCAGAACCAACACCACAAGTGGAACGGTGACTATAACAGATGCGGCCATTATTTGACCCCAAGGAACCACATAATAACCTGTAAACATCGCAATAGCTACAGGAACGGTATACATCTTAGGAAGCTGTTCAAATGTGAGGGCGAACAAAAACTCGTTCCAAGAGAATATAAAAGTTAGCAGTCCAGTGGCTACCAACCCTGGGGCTGATAAAGGAAGGACTATCTTCAGAAAGGTCGAAAGTTTACCACTTCCGTCCATGTAAGCAGCTTCTTCCAATTCTTTTGGCATGTCACGAAAGAAGTTTTGAAGTGTCCAAACCGTCAAAGGGATCGTAAGGGCGATGTATGGAATGATAAGACCTGGGTACGTGTTTATCAACTTTGCGGATTTTAATATTTGGAAAAGCGCGCCAAGTATCGACACCTGTGGGAACATACTCACTGAGAGTATGAACAGCATCACAAGCATTTTCCCTGCAAATTTCAAGCGGGCGATTGCGTATCCAGTAAGCGAGCCAATGACAAGACAGAGCAGCGTAGCCGAACCAGCTACGATGGTGCTGTTAAGAATGTTTCGTGCAAAAGGTCTCTCGGTGAAAACTTGTACGTAATTTTTGAATTGAATTTTAAACGGTATAAGGGATTGATGAGTGGAAAACAGTTCAGACACGGGGCGTATTGAAGAAACAACAGCCCAATAGAATGGGAAAAGAAAGTAGGTTAAAACTATGATGACTCCCATGTAAAAGAAAAATTTTCTCAACTTTTTATGTCTCATGTTCCTTCACCTCAATCCAATCTGATCTTCATGGTTTTGACGTAGAAAATCGCGAAAATGCTTATGATGAGAAATATCGTAACTGACATGGCGCTTCCATATCCAAAGAATGGAGAGATGAACCCCTTTGTGAAAAGTGTCCATTGATTGTACACAGAAATGGTCTCTGTGTTTGCCGCACCTTTTGTCATAACATAAACGATATCGAAAACACGCATGGCATCAAGCGTTCTAAATATCAAAGCAATTCCGATTGTTGGGCGTATCATTGGAAAAGTTATAGACCAAAAACGTTGCCAAGCATTTGCTCCATCTATTCTTGCAGCTTCATAAAGTTCTTTTGGGATCATCTGAAGACCGGCCAAGATCAGCAATATCATGAAAGGTGTTGTTTTCCATATATCGACACTTATTATGGCGGGCATGGCAGTTGCCGGAAATCCAAGCCAAACAACGGGATTTTTTATTACGTGCAAAGACAATAAAAAGGTGTTTATGATTCCATAGTTATCGTTGTACATCCAACGCCACATCTGAGAAGAAACGACAGTTGGTATTGCCCAAGGTATCAAGACCGCCGCTCTAACCAATCCACGAAACTTAAATTCTCTGTTCAACATAAGGGCGATAAGGATTCCCATCAACGTTTCAATTCCGACAGACCAAAGGCTGAAACGAATTGTATTCCACAAGTCGTTCAAGAATCGCGAATCTTGAAAAAGTTTGCCGTAATTAGAAAAACCCACGAATATTCTGTTCTGAGGGTACATCAACGAAGACTTGAAAAGACTGTTGTAAAAAGTTTGCCCAAGCGGCCAAAAAGCTATAAATCCTATAACCAATAGAGTGGGTATTATAAAAGCTAACGCATAAATTGGATCGGTACGATGCAAAGGATCCATTCTTTTTGTGTGCATTCTTTCCTCCCTTCAGAAAAAGCGGGGAGCATCCCCGCTTTTTTTACTTTAGAAGACTTTTATTGTCCAAGAAGATTTTTGAGCTGTGATGTCATCTTTCCAACGGCTTGATCGACTGTAAGCTGTTTGGTAAGAGCTTCGTTAACGTTGTCATAAAGTATTTCAGAAATCTGGGCGTAAATTGGTGATTTTGGTCTTGGCTCAGCATTTGCGAATACTGGCCAAAGAGATTGGTAGAAAGGGTTTGCTTTTATAACTGCCGGATTTTTGTAAACTGAGAGTCTTGAAGGGTTTTGTCCAGCGTTAATAGCTTTGTAAGCCTCTTGTTCTGGAGAAAGTAAAAATTTTATAAGTTTAACAGCGTCGGCAACATGTTCACTATTTTTGTTAATTCCAAGTTGCCATCCACCTAAAGTTGCAGAATGGTGAACCCCTGGGAATCCGGTTCCTTCCGGAAGTGGTTCCACTCCAACTTTACCTGCCACTTTTGAACCTTTGCTGTTCAGCAAAGGCCACGCGTATGGCCAATTTCTCATGAAAACTGCATCGCCATTTTGGAATATGTGACGGGTTTCCTCTTCCATGTAAGTTGTGACACCCACCGGGCTTATTTTGTACTTGTAGACCATGTCAACCATCGTTTGAAGTGCTTTTTTGACCATTGGAGAATCGGATACCACTTGGCCTTTTTCGTTTAGTATCGCGCCACCATAAGAGTGAACGTATTCCATGAAATCACAAGTAAGTCCTTCGTAAGCAGCTCCTTGCCACACAAAACCTTTTATGCCTTCCTTTTGAGATATTACTTGAGCTTCACGGATAAGCTCAGCCCATGTCTTTGGCGGTTTAAATCCGTATTTTTGGAGTAAGTCTTTTCTGTAATAGAGCAATCCAGCATCTATAAACCACGGCGCTGCTACAAGTTTTCCGTTGTAAGTATCGGCTTTAACTGCGCCTTGGAAAAAGTCCTTCAAATCGGATTTGGAAAAGTAGGGGTTAAGGTTAACCAAAAAATTCGCAAAAGCCGGTGGCCATATAACGTCGAGCATCAAAATGTCAGGTTGAGGCATTCCAGCACTCAGATAGGTCACGTAAAGATTGTAACGATCCGTTGAGGAATTCGGCATAGGCATGAGGACCACTTTTATGCCAGGATTCTGTTGCTCGAAGACTTTAATCTGTTGTTGAAGTACTTGATATTCACGTCCGACTGCACCAGCTGTCATGACAATTGTGCTTGCAAAAGACGAGAAAACCAAGACGGCAACGATCGCAATAACTAAAAAAATACTCCTTTTCACAAAAATCCCTCCTTTTGTTAAATCACCCTTTTGGGCGTTTTATGCAGACTCCCTAATTATTATCCTCGTTTGGAAGACAATTTTTTTTGCTATCTCATGGCCTTCTATTTTATTTATCAAAAGGCGTGCCGCTTCGTGTCCCATACTCTCGTGAGGCTGTTCTACCGTCGTTATTCCCGGATAAACTAGTTCGGCAACTTCGATGTTATCGAACCCTGTAACCGCAACATCTTTTGGGACGTTCAATCCGCTTTTGATCAACCATTTTATGGCTCCAGCTGCAAGTACATCTGAAGTGCAGACAATAGCTTCAGGAATTTTATGCTTTTCGACGAGTGACTCCACGTACTCCATTGCACTGTTGTAAACAGCTTTTCCAACTTCTTCGCCTTTTTTTACCATATTTTTATCATATTCGAGTCCGTACATTTTGAGAGCACTTTTGAATGCCTCAAAGCGTTCTTCTTCTGTCTTGAAGCCTAAAAATCCCATTTTTTTCCTGCCTTTAAAAGCAAGATATTCAACTATTTTTTTTATGGCCTCAAAATTGTCAACGTATATGTATGGATTTCCCATGAACTCCTCTTCAATGGTTACCATTGGAACGTTTCTTGCTTCTTTAACCGGTTTAAAATGTCTGTTATGACCTGTGGCCATCACGATTCCATCGGCAGCTTTAGATTTTATAAGTTTAACGTATTTTCTTATATCGAAGTTGTTTAGATTGAAATGCCCCATAAGAACGTTGTAACCACGAGATTCGGCATAATCTTGTATGCCTCGTACCATATCCATGAAAAAAGCATTTGACACGTCCGGCACTATCGCTATAATTGTTCCAACTATTGATTTTCTCAAAGTTTGTGCCAGAAAATTTGGGGTGTAGCCCAGTTTTTCTGCGGCAGAGTAGACTCTTTCCTTCGTTTTACCTCTTACAACCTTTGGATTGTTGTAAACCCTCGAAACAGTGGCTATTGAAACCTGCGCTTCTCGAGCAACGTCTTTTATGCTTGACATACACTCACTCCATAGTTGATAATGAAAACATTTACATTGAATTCTTACATAGAATTTCTTTTTTTCCAAACACTCTCAAGGACAATTATGGATGATAATTAGCGTTTTTGAGCGATCTAAGACGATCTGTGGTGTGTTAAGCTTGTTTTTGCGTTTTTACTTCTTAAATATAGATTTTTCATGGAAATGTAATTTTATTTCGATATGGTAAAACGCAATTAAAATAAGTAAACAAGGTGCTTTCAGACTTTTGCTGTTGCCATAAGAATTTGAATGAGGAAATTCATGAATTTTATCCGCAAAAAACAAGGTATTTTTGGAAACGTTTTCATCATACCTAAAATTAAAAGGTGCCCTTGAATGGGCACCTTCATTAGGATTTTGTTTCAGAACTCATAAATTTCAGAAAATTTCTTGGTTATGTAATCCATAAAGTATTTATGGGTAAGTGGCTCACCGGTAACTTTGACGATAAGATCTTTTGGATCGTAAAGGGCACCGTACCGATGAATCTTCTCCTTTTGCCATTTTCTAAATGGTTTCAGATCCCCGGAACTTATCTGTTCTTCCAAATCAGGGATCTCTTTTTGGGCTGTTGCAAAAAATTGTGCTGCATAAAGATTTCCAAGCATGTAAGATGGAAAATATCCGAGTTGTCCTCCAGCCCAATGCACATCCTGTAAGACACCTTCCGCGTCATTCGAGGGTTCAATTCCGAAATACTCTCGCATCTTTGCGTTCCAAATGTCTGGAAGATCGGAAACTTTCACGCGATCATTTATCAAAGCCTCTTCAATTTCAAAACGAATTATTATATGGAGGTTGTAAGTAACTTCATCAGCTTCTATTCTTACCAGAGATGGTTCAACCACATTTATCGCTTTGTAGAAATCTTCAACTGAAATCTTGCCATATTGTGGAAAAATATCGGTAAGTTTCTGGTAAAAGAATTTCCAAAATGCCTTGGACCTTCCTATCATATTCTCCCATGTCCTTGATTGAGATTCATGAATTCCCATTGACGCTCCAGTTCCTATTGGCATCCTAAAGTATTTTTCTGAGATTCCCTGTTCGTAAAGTGCGTGCCCTCCTTCATGCATTGTTCCAAAGAGAGAAGGTCTTAAATCACTTGGATCGTATTTCGTGGTAACCCGTACGTCACCTGGGCCTATGCCTATTGTAAAAGGGTGTTCGGTTTCATCAAGTCTACCGGCTTTGAAATCGTAATTCATGACCTTTAAAGCCTCAAGAGAGAGCCTTTCTTGAAGAGATCTATCAAATTTCCCTTTTAAGGCGGTGTCATCTGGCCTTTTCGTATTAGAAAGTTTTTTTATGAATGGAATAAGATCTTTTTTTAAACCATCTATCACTTTCTGTATATCCTTTGTCGTAGTTGAAGGTTCAAATTCATCTAAAAGTGCATCGTATCGATTTTCTTCATAGCTGAACATATCGGTAAAATCTTTAAGATATCCGATTATTTCTTCAAGTACTGGTTTGAACTTTTGGAAATTAGACTCGGCTTTTGCTTCCTGCCAAACGGTTTCTCCGCGTGCACACGCGATCATGAATTTCTCAAATTTTTCTGGTGGTATGGCTTTTCCTCGGCGATACTGCTTGGTTGCCAAATAGACATTTCTTTTGTCGATTTCATTAAGAGAATCTTTGACTTTTGACCTGTTGAAATACTCCACGAATTCCGCCATCTTTGATGATGTCTCCATTTCAAAAGTCATTCTCGAAAGCTTTCCCATAACATCTGCCCTATCTCTTGCCCCTTTAGAAGGAATCTTAGTTCTCATGTCCCAAGCAACAAGTGCCGCGGCATTTTGTATCTTGGATATTTCTTTCATGTAGTCGTAGAATTCTTTTATTTCCATAAGTCTACCCCCTTAAAAGTTTTTTGGATATCTTATTTTGAGTTTTGATCAACTCTTTTTCATCATCAATTGTTAGCCTTCCGTTTTCGACGATCATCTTTCCGTTGACCATGTTGAAGTCGACTTTTTTCGCATCACACATGACAATGGCTCCAAGTGGATCGTCAAGACCACCAGCGAATTCAATTTTGTTCATGTCGAATGTTATAAGATCTGCAGCTTTTCCAATTTCAAGCGTACCTATGTAATCGTCCATTCTCAACACTTGAGCTCCGCCTAAAGTTGCAAACTTCATCACCTCTTTCGGGGTTAAAGCATCGGCACCGTACTTTACCCTTTGAAGAAGCAACGCGTTTCTCGCTTCTAATATCATGTTTCCCGTATCGTTTGACGCACTCCCATCGACTCCAAGGGAAATCCTCATACCTTTCATTTTGGTAATTGGAGCTATTCCCGATCCGAGTCTCATATTTGAAGATGGGCAATGGGACACTCCGACATCATTCGCGCGTAGTTTTTCTATGTCTTTATTGCTAAGATGTACGAGATGGGCAAACCACACTCGGGGATTCAACCAACCAATTTTTTCCATGTAATCTACAGGTTTCAATCCGAACTTTTCGAGGCAGAATCCATCTTCATCCTTTGTTTCTGCCAGATGCGTGTGAAGAAGAACGTTTTCTTTTTCCGCCATTTCAAGTGTTTTGATCATCAAAGATTTTGTGACAGAAAATGGTGAACATGGGGCAAGTGCTACACGTAACATGGCGTATTTAGAGCTGTCATGATACTTGCCTATAACCCTTTCATATTCTGATAGTATTTCGTCTTCACTTTGAACCACCGAATCTGGAGGAAGGCCGCCATCCTTTTTCGACATTGACATGGAACCACGTGTTGGATGAAATCTAAGGCCAACATGGGCTACTCCCTTTATTTCTTCATCAAAAAGTGAATTTCTGTTGTTGGGATAGAGGTAAAGCATGTCACTTGTGGTTGTCACTCCACTGAGTGCCATTTCGGCGGATGCGATGGCTGCACTTACGTATACACTTTCATTATCTATATTTTTCCATATCTCGTAGAGGTTGACCAGCCAGTCGAAAAGTTTTGAGTTTTGGACTTTTCTGACATTTCTTGTGAGTGATTGATAAAGGTGGTGATGGGTGTTGACAAATCCTGGGAGCATCACCATATTAGAGCAGTCTATAACATGATCGAATTTCTTATTTGGGATTTCATGGCCTATGTAAGTGATACGGTTACCTTCAACAACGAGCGATGTGTTTTCAAAATCTCCTTTTTCAGAAAATGTGGCAAGATAAGCGATTTTCTTGAAAAGATATTTCATAGTTGATTAGATCTCCTTTCCATTTAGAACATTTTCAATTCTTAAAACCGTTCTTTCTCTTCCAAGAACGTATATGCTTTCAAACAGTCCGGGGGTTACCGTTTTGCCAAGCACGGCCACTCTAAGAATTTGGAAAAATTTCTTTTTGGAGATTTCCTCCTTTTCAGCAACAGTTCTTATCGCTTTTTCCACTTTTTCCACACTCCAATCGTGAATATCTTTTATCGCCGTCAAGGCTGAAGAAAGATAAAGTTGTGAATGTGATGAATCAAGAATGTTCTTTGCTTTTTCGTCAAAGTTAAGCTCGCCGTCGAAAAATGGCTCAGCGAAATCTCTTAATATCATAAGATCATTCACTTTTTGTCTGCATATTTCAAAAACATTTTCCGTGTAACTCGCTTCTTCAAACCATTTGAGTGAGGAAAGGCTGTATTTTTGTGACCATTCTCGAAATTCTTTGACAAGTATTTCAATCGGCATCTTACGCATGTGCTGGCCATTCATCCATTCGAGTTTTGCATAATCGAAAATGACAGGTTTAGGAGAGATGTTTTCCAGTCTGAAATCGTTTATCCGTTTGATCGGATTGAAGATCTCAGCCTCTATTCCCCAGCCGAGCAATGCGAGATAGTTGACAAAAGCTTTGCTCATGATTCCATGTGCTCTGAAATGATCAACGGATGTTCCACCATGTCGTTTGCTTAATGGAGTCCCATCCGGACCCAAAATAAGTGGTATATGCATGAATTTAGGTAATTCCCATCCAAGCGCTTCGTATATCATGATCTGTTTTGGTGTATTCGTAAGATGATCTTCGCCTCGAACTACGTGTGAAATTTGCATGAGATGATCGTCTACGACAACCGCAAAGTTATAAGTTGGGTATCCATTTGATTTGACGATCACGAGATCGTCAAAAGTTGAATTGTCGAATTCCATCTTTCCTTTGGCTATATCTTCAAATACCGTTTTCCCTTTTGATATTTTGAAGTTAACGGTTACACTGTGTCCTTTTTTTCTGTATTCTTTAGCCTCGCTTCCTGAGTACGTTTTTTTTATCATCTTTTTCGGATCATCGATTTCGTAAATCGCGTGGTAAGCTTTTTTTGATTTTAAGAGCTCGTTCAAAGGCTCATCGTACATTTCGAATTTTACTCTATCACTTTGTCTGTAGGGTCCAAATTCCCCCCCCACATCTGGGCCTTCGTCCCAATCTAATCCACACCATTTCAGATCTTCAATTATGGACCTTTCCGACTCTTTTGTGGATCTCTGTGTGTCCGTGTCTTCGATCCTTAACACGAATTTTCCACCATTTTTTCGTGCAAAAAGCCAATCGAACAACGCTGTCCGCGCTCCACCGACGTGCAAATACCCCGTTGGGCTGGGAGCGAACCTCACTCTGATCATTTTGAAGCCTCCAACAGTTCTATTTCTTCAAGCGCTTCTTCAACACTCCAAACGCTTTTTATTTCAACCTGTCTTCTTTCATCCAAATATTTTCCATCCAAAAGGGTATTCGCTATTCTATCTGTCCAACCACCTGTTCCTCTGAGCAAGAATATCGGTTTGAAATGCCCGTAAGCCGCAAATATCTCCAATCCAGTTCCCGCTTTTCCACCGATGCTTATAACAACATCAACGTTGTACATCATCAAAATGGATCTCATCGAATAATCCATTCCGGTGTTCATCCTGATTGTTAAGAAATCGTTACCGGTGTCGTTGGCTGGAAGTATCCCAACGATCGTTCCTCCAAGTTTTGCGGCTCCCTTCGATACGGCTTCCATCACACCATCTCTTCCGCCAGTTACCAATGTATGCCCACGTTTCACAATCTCTAAACCAAGAGCTTCGCACAATGTGGTTAAAGGTTTCACAGGATTTTCGTCGATATTACCAGAATATCCAATGACTGCTATTTTCAACGCTTACACCTCCATATGAATTTTACCACAGAAATCCTAAAGACTTGACGAAACAACCTTCTTTCGGGTATAATCATCAACGTTAAGCGAAAACTGGAGAGATGGCCGAGTGGTCGAAGGCGTACGCCTGGAGAGCGTATGAGCGGGAAACCGCTCCGTGGGTTCAAATCCCACTTTCTCCGCCAAAGTAGGGGCTTTTGAGGCCCCTGTTCTTTGTTGATAAAGAGGTGTTTTGATGCCAAAAAAACGCTTTGGACAGAATTTTCTGATCGACCATTCAATAGCAAAAGAAATGGTTGAAAGAGCCGGAGTGCTTCCCGGAGAAACCGTTTTGGAAATAGGTGCCGGTAAAGGAATGCTGACAGAAACTTTGCTTGAAAAAGGTGCAAAGGTTGTGGCTTTTGAGATAGATAGAGATCTTTTTGACATGTTGAAGAGTAGATTCAAAGATCGTGATGTGAAATTCATCTTTCAAGACTTTTTGAAGTTCAACGATGCTTTGAAACTGGACAGATGTGTTTCAAACATCCCTTACAACATATCAACTCCGATATTAAAAAAAATGTTCGATATGCAGGTACCTTTTATAACTGTGATGGTACAGAAAGAATATGCGCAAAGGCTGATGGCAAAGACGAGGACAAAGGCTTATGGTTCTCTTACCACTTTCGTGAAATTGAGATATGAAGTTAAAAAAATTTTAGATGTGGGTAAGGAATCTTTTTTTCCCATCCCATCCGTCGATTCATCTGTTTTGAATATGATCAAAACTCAACGATGGATGTCCGTCGTTAAAGATGAAAAGTTGCTGGATGAAATTGTGAGAAAAGCTTTTTCTCATAAAAGAAAGATGATACGAAATAACTTGAGAGAGTTTGAGAATGTAAAGACCATGTTGAATGCGTTGAACATATCAGAGAATGCGAGAGCTGAAGAACTATCAGTCAAGCAGTTCATAGAACTTTCGAACTTGATCTTCGATCAGATTTATAACACGCGTGTTTTCTGAATTCGATCGCAAAAATGATATAATACCCACGAATTTTTAGAAAAATATTCTTAAAATTCGATGAGAGCGATGACGAAAGATTTTGTTGAGAGGTAAATGGAGTTCACAACTCATGGAAGGAGTGTAAGTTCATGGACATGAGCCAATACCTTGGGGTTTTTGTTGAGGAAGCCAAGGAAAACATACAAGGTTTGAACGAATCGGTTTTGGAATTAGAATCGAATCCAGAGTCTGGTGATGCCATAAACGAGATATTTCGCCTTATGCATACACTCAAAGGTTCATCTGCGACTATGGGATTTATGAAGATGTCTAAAATGTGCCATGCCTTAGAAAGCCTTTTGGACTCCGCGAGAAGTGGGAAAGCCAAAGTTACTGAAAATATGATAGATATTATTTTCTTGGGAATAGATAAACTCACCGAAGTGGTGTCTGATATAGAAAATGGCGAAGATGATTCAAAATTGGACTTGGATGATGTGGAACGTGCGATGTCCAATCAAGGCAAGGGAGCAGAAAAGGCGAGTAAAAAAATAGGAGAAGTTGAAAAGTCTGACACCCAAACCGAATTTGGTGATGATATCGTTGAAGAAGCGGTTAAAGATGTTGCAAAAAAGGCGATAGAAGATGGACTAAGCGTCTACATGGTAAGAGTTGAACTTGCAAAAGATTCTGTTATGAAATCGGCAAGAATGTATATAGTCTTTCATAGAATAGAAGAAAATGATGGGCAAATCGTCTATTCTGAACCTCCAACAGAAGAAATAGAAAAAGAGAATTTTGAAACGACCGTCGAGCTGGTCGTGATCACATCGATGAAAATGGAAAAGCTTCAAGATCTTATATCCAACATTTCCGAGATAGATAAAGTGATCATCAAACCATTTGAGACAAAAGAGAATGAAGTAAAGGCTGAAAAAAAACCGGAAACACATGAAAAAGAAAAAGAGAATCAAATAAAAAAAGATAACAAGAAACGTCGCGTCAAACTCACACAAAGCGTAAGAGTGGATGTTGAGAAGCTCGATGTACTTATGAATCTTATGGCAGAACTCGTGATCAGCAGAAGCAGAATAGAAGAAACTTTGAAAAAATATAAAATAAAGGAAGTCGATGAAAGCCTTTCGCAGCTTGGTAGAATAACTCTTGACCTCCAAAGCATAGTGATGAAGATCAGAATGATACCAATTTCATTTGTCTTTGATAGATTTCCACGTATGGTCAGAGATCTGTCCAAAAAGTTGAATAAAAAAATAGATTTCATAGTTCAAGGAGAAGATACTGAACTTGATAGGACAGTTGCAGATGAAATAGGAGAGCCGCTTGTCCACATGATAAGAAATTCCATAGATCATGGTATAGAAACAGAAAAGGAACGAATTGGTGCCGGAAAGGCTCCAACGGGAAAAGTTATCCTTTCAGCTCGTCAAGAAGGTGACAGCGTCGTCATAGAAGTCAATGATGACGGCCGAGGCTTTGATAAAGAAAAGATCATCAAAAAAGCCTTGGAAAGTGGGATCATTCAAGAGTATGAAGCCTCAGCGATGAGCAACGAAGAGATATTTTCATTGACATTTGAGCCTGGATTTTCGACAAGTAAAAAACCCACTGAGGTATCTGGCCGAGGAGTGGGAATGGATGTTGTTAAAAAAACCATTGAATCTTTAAACGGGAATGTTTACTTGGAAAGCGTTGCAGGAAAGGGAACAAAAGTCATAATAAGATTACCGCTAACTTTATCCATAATTCAAGCTTTACTGGTGGAAGTTGGCAGTCTTGTTTACGCAGTTCCAATATCCGCTGTTGATAGCACGTTGGCGATAAAGGAAAATAACATAAAAGACGTTGAAGGGCAAAAAACGGTTCTCTTAAGAGGCGAGATAGTGCCTGTAATAGATTTGCGTTTACACTTTGACGCAGGTGCGATATCAGAGAAGATGGATCTTGTTGTGACAAGGTACAAAGATAGGAAGTACGGCTTCATTGTGGACAAATTGTTAGGACAACAGGATATAGTTATAAAGGCTCTTGGCAAACTCTTCAAAGACGTAAAAGAGTTTAGTGGAGGAGCAATACTCGGGAATGGATCTATAGCACTTATAATAGATGTGCCATCGCTTGTACAAAAAGCGCTTTCGAGGTGATAGAGGTGAATTTAGGAGAGTTAAGCAAGTCATTTGAAGTGTTAGGCTTCAAATTTGGTGAGCACGAGTATGCCATAGAAATAAGCATAGTGGAGATGATCGTTGAAGAAAGCCAAATTACACCTGTGCCAAATTCGAAAAGATTTATAAAGGGAGTTATGAACCTCAGAGGAAGAATAGTGCCAGTGATAGATATGAGAAGCATATTGAACATAGATTATGAAGAAAAAGTGGCTTCTAATGTGATCGTTGCAAGAATAGAAGACACAGAGATAGGCTTTGTTGTTGATAAAGTTACAGAGGTTTTGCTGGTTGATCCAACCGAAATGGATACGACGATGAAGGTTGAAGAGTCTAAATATTTCAAAGGTGTTGTGAAAAAGGGAGAAAGACTTCTCGTTTTTATAGATATACCGAAGTTCATAGAAGACAAAGTAAACGAGATTTAAGGAGGCATGTTCGATGGCTAAAAGAATACTCATAGTGGATGATGCAGCATTTATGCGGATGCTGTTGAAGGACATAGTTACGAAAGCTGGATACGAAGTGGTTGGAGAAGCGGCAAATGGTAATGAGGCTATAGAGAGATACAAAGAATTAAAACCGGATGTAGTGACTATGGACATAACCATGCCAGAAATGAGTGGTATAGAAGCTACTAAGGAGATAATGAGGTCAGATCCTAAGGCGAATATAATCATGTGTAGTGCTATGGGACAACAGATGATGGTTGTGGAAGCCATTCAAGCTGGGGCAAAGGATTTTATCGTGAAACCCTTTCAACAAGGAAGAGTGGTGGAAGCACTTTCTAAGGTAAGTAAGTGAGGTGTTAAAAGTGGCAGCCGCCACACCGACCTCTGAAGCCTTTTTAGGGACTTCAAGTTTGAGCTTTTTTATTTCAACCGTAATTATAATATGTGTTTTGCTCGTTGTGCTTTATCTTGTAAAAAAATTTGGCGTTAAGCACATGAAGTCAAAATACATGAAGATCGTGGATGCTTTACCATTAGGGAAAAGTACGGTTGTTTATTTGATTCAATTAAAAAACAAATACCTCTTTGTAGCATGTACACCTTCTGATACAAAAGTACTTTCTGAGCTGAGCAACCCTGAAGAGATAAAAGATATTGAGATAGATGAAGGCGGGATGCAATTTTCCAAGGTGCTGTTTTCCAAATTGGGTAAAAAGTTTTTAAAAGATCAAATTAATAGGATAGATGGGTTAAAGTGAAAGGGAAAATAGCGTTTTTATCCCTCCTTTTTGTCGTCAGCGTTCTAAGCTTTGGTCAAGGAGCGAATCCTTCTTTACCAAATTTGACGATAAGTGTAGGTGCAACTCCGACAAGCACTCAACTTAGCACGACGTTGACCATTTTGTTGGTGATTACGGTTTTGTCTATAGCTCCAGCCATTTTGATGCTGATGACATCTTTTACGAGAATAATAGTGGTGTTTTCCCTCTTAAGAAGTGCCATGGGAACTCAGCAATCTCCGCCAAACCAAATTTTAATAGGTTTGGCGTTGTTCATGACTTTCTTCATAATGCAGCCAACTTTTATGAACACCTACAACAACGCCATAAAACCCTACATGAGTGGTGAAATCGGCTATCAGCAAGCGATGACCAAAGGGATTCAACCGTTCAGAAAATTCATGTACTCTGAGATAATAAGGCATAAAAATGGTGATGCAATACGAATATTCACTCAATATAGAAAGATGCCTTTCCCGACTAAACTTTCTGATATACCAACATCGGTTTTAATACCCTCTTTTGTCATAAGTGAGTTGAAAATAGCTTTCAAAATAGGAGTACTGTTGTACATTCCGTTTATCCTAATAGACATGGTTGTAGCGTCCATTTTACTTGCCATGGGAATGATAATGATACCCCCTGTTATGGTCTCTTTACCTTTCAAATTGCTTTTATTTGTTTTGGTAAACGGATGGGAACTCGTAATCACCGGAATTTTGAACAGCTTTTAATGATATAATTTCATATATTTGAACAAGAGGTGGTAATCATAGTCACGAGTAGAACGTCTTTGAGAAGGATAATTATAAGCAATTCGGAATTTGAAGGTTTGAGATTGGCTATGCTTGAGGACGATCAGCTTTTTGAAATTTATTTGGAGGAAGCTGACGAAGAATCACTCACTGGAAGTATATACCTTGGAAGAGTTGAAAACATAGTTCCAAACCTTCAGGCGGCTTTTGTGAATATTGGAGAGGGCAGAAATGCATTCTTGAGGGAACGGGATTTGTGCGCACCTAAACCTAGAAATGGAAGCGCTCTTAAAGTGGAAATGCTTAAAGCGAAGCAGAAAATATTAGTCCAAGTTAAAAAAGATGCCATGGGTCTCAAGGGACCACAAGTTACATCGTACATAAGCTTAGCAGGTAGATATCTTGTTTTCATGCCACAGATATCGAATATAGGTGTATCTAAAAAAATAGAAGATCAAGTGGAACGAAAGAGATTATACAACATAGCAAGAGCCATATCAAAAGGACAAGGTGTTATAGTAAGGACAGTTGCCGAAAGTGTTGAAATGGAAAAACTTGAAAAAGAATTGGAAGGGTTAAGAGATAGATGGGAAAAAATTCAAAAGAAATTTCGTCATGCTAGAAAGCCGCAGGTGCTTTATGAGGATCCAGGTGTCTTGGAGTACATTTTAAGGGAAAGGTTGGATGATACGGTCGATGAAATCATAACCGATGAAAAGAAGGTTTATGATGTGATTCAAAAGGTTGTAGAATCTTACAAACCAAAACATATGCCAATAATCCGATTGATCTCCGGAGATGTTTTCAGAAAACTTGGCGTTGAAAAACAGATAATGGAATCTCTCTCTCGAGTTGTGAAACTTCCGAGTGGTGGGACTCTCTACTTCGATTCAACCGAGGCGCTTCTCGTTATAGATGTTAACACAGGCTCTAATACATCAGGAACGGATTCGGAAGATCTGATATTGAAAACTAACATAGAAAGCGCAAAGGAGATTCCAAGGCAATTGAGGTTGAGAAATGAAAGCGGAATAATCATCGTGGATTTCATAGATATGGCACATGAATCTGAAAGACAGCTTGTCGCACATGTTCTTGAAGAAGAATTAAAAAAAGATAAGGCACGTACATCAATAGTTGAATTTTCCAAATTGGGGCTTTTGGAGATGACAAGGAAGCGTACCTCTCCTCCACTTAGAGAATTTTATGAGGTGAAATGTCCGGTGTGCAATGGAAATGGAATTATGCTTTCACCAATTCACCAAGCAAGAAATTTGATCCATGAGCTTGAAGAGTTGAAAGATGATAGGAGCACCATAAGTTCTGTACAGATAAGTGCGCACGAGGGTTTGAAGCCTTATATTGATGAGAAAATCATTCAAAAAATTTCAAAAGATATTAAAATTGGAACGGCGATTTCTTACGAAAACACCATTCCGTATGATTACAAGTTCAGTTACAAGAAAAAGAATACAAAAAGGAAAAAACGCTAATTTGGGGGTGCAGACGTTGAAAAAAATGAAATTTTTATTTGGAATTCACAACCATCAACCTGTAGGAAATTTCGATTTTGTAGTGGAAGATGCTTACGATAGATCTTACAAGCCATTTATAGACGTTCTTGAGAAGCATCCAAAGATAAAAATGGCAATTCACTTCACCGGATGGCTTCTTGAAAGTTTGGAAAAAAATCATCATGATTACATTGAAAAATTACGTTCTCTTGTTAAAAGAGGACAGTTGGAAATATTTACTGGAGGATTTTACGAGCCGATCATTCCGGTTATTCCAGAGGAAGACAGAGTTGGCCAAATAAGAAAACTTTCATATAAAGTGGAAAAGCTTTTCGGTAAAAAACCGTGTGGTATGTGGCTTGCCGAAAGAGTTTGGGAACCACAAATCGCGAAATCGCTTGCATTAGCAGGTGTTGAATACGTTGTGCTCGATGACACCCACTTTAAAAGCGCTGGCCATTATGACGATGAACTCACCGGCTATTACATCACTGAAGAGGAAGGGTACACCCTTAAGATTTTCCCAATATCCAAAAAACTTCGTTATCTCATTCCATTTGAAAATCCTCAAGATACCATAGATTTCCTCAAAAATTCTGCCACTGACAGCGCTGATAACGCGCTTGTGATGTTCGACGACGGTGAAAAATTTGGAGTTTGGCCTGGAACTTACGAACGAGTTTATGTTGAAAAGTGGTTGGATTCATTTTTTGATACGATCGAAAAAAATGATGACTGGCTTGAGATGATCAGTTTTTCTGAATACGTGAATTCGTACCCTCCAATGGGAAGGACGTATTTACCAATTTCATCTTACAGTGAAATGATGGAATGGTCTTTACCTACCAGATCAAAAGCGGATTTTGAATCTTTGATTTCGAATTTAAAGAAAGAGAAAAGATACGAATCGATGGAAATGTTCTTAAAGGGTGGAATTTGGCGAACCTTTTTGTCAAAATATACCGAATCGAATTTGATGCATAAAAAATCACTTTATTTACATACCAAAATCGATGAGAGGGACGATGTCTCTGAAGAAACACTTGATGAGTATTGGAAAGGTCAATGCAATGACGTTTATTGGCATGGAGTGTTTGGTGGATTGTATTTGCCCCATCTTAGGGCTGCGATTTACAAACACTTGATAAAGGCTGAAAAAGAGCTTGATAAAGCCCTCAAGGATAAAATGAAGATAGAGGTTCTTGATTACGATAAGGATGGTTTTGATGAAATTATCATGAAGAATTCCAGCATTGGTCTTGTCATCGACCCTGATTACGGCGGAAGAATATTGGAAATAGATTTGAAGGATTCCGAGTACAACCTTATCAACTCGTTAACTAGAAGATACGAGGTTTACCATGAGCTCATATCGCAGGCTATAACACAGGAGCAATTGGAAAAATCTGATCATGTTAAAACCATTCATGACGTAGTTTTGACCAAAGAAGAAGGACTGGAAAAGTACTTGAACGTTGATTGGTACGAAAGATTTGCGTTTATAGATCACTTCTTCGGAAGAAATTTTGAGTTAGAGGGGTATTCCAGATCGAAATATCCCGAACAAGGAGATTTCGTAAATCAAGCATATGAGGCAAAGGAAAATGTTCTCATCAGACATGGTCATGTTTGGGTTGATTCAAAGTGGATGCCTGTGTGTGTGAAAAAGGCTTTTGAACTCTTCAAAAATTCGTTTGAAGTTTCGTACAAAATAATCAACGAATCAAAAGAACCGATGAATTTGCATTTTGGATCGGAAATGACCTTTAACCTTATGGCTCCAGAAGCAGACGACAGGTACTTCGACTGGGGCAGTGGGAAATATCACGCATCTTACAAAGGAACGTTTACTTCGAGCGAAGTTTCCGTAGTTGCAGAGTACGAAGACGTGAAGATCGAAATGAATTTGAGTGCACTTGCCGAATTTTTGATCTATCCTATTTACACGGTATCATACTCTGAAGGTGGATTTGAAAAAGTTTACCAAGGGACTTCCCTTACCCCAACTTGGAAGTTCAAAATTGATCCTGGCTCTGAGAAGGAGTTAAAAGTAAGGCTAACCACAAAGGGGTGATGATATGAAAAAAACGTTGAGGCGAACTTCACTATTTCTTTTTTTCATTGGGATGGCCACTCTTATTTATGGAGCTATGAATCCGTTTGTACCTGTTTTTTCAAACCCCAGTGTGAAATACAAGGTCGTTTCAACCAAATACATAAACGTCGTGTATGAGCCAGGTAGTGAGTATGTGGTTCATGTATTTTTAGAAAGTTGCGATGGAATATACGAACGAATTACCAATTTTTACGATGTTCAACCTTTTTCAAAATTGACCGTTGTTTTTGAAAACGACACGGATGTTGTCAACTCTTTAGCAGACCCAATTGACAACGTAATTTACATTTTCCCCAACTCATCTGAGCGTGGTTTCTTCTCGCAAGATATTAAAAGCTGGGTGGATTTTGTTTTTACACATGAGCTTACCCACATTCTTTTAACTCAAGCTGGAGGGGTTCCTCAAATAAGAAGTTATGGCGCACCCTTATCTGCCATTTACAATTCGCTTTTCATACCAGCTTATCTTCAAGAAGGATTAGCTCAGTACTCTGAAACTTATTTCAACGACGAGCACGGCAGACTCAACGACCCACTTTTTGAAATGTACATGAGAGGTCTCGTACTTTCAGAGAATTTCAACGGTTTTGGTGGCGCGGCCACTTATCAATCAAATGGATGGTATCCGATAGGTGCCCCTTACATGATAGGCGGAAGTTTTGTGAGATACGTGGTTGAAACTTACGGTTCATCCACTTTGAAAAAAGCAATTGAATTACTTTCAAAAAACCATGCCTTGGGGGTTTCAAATGCTTTTTCAAAAGCTACCAAACAACCTTTTTCCATACTTGTAAAAAAATGGATTGATACGGTCAAAAACGAAGTGAACAAGCAAGTGAAATCGATCGAACATCCGATAAGTGGTGTTCAATTGACTCATTCTGGCCGTTGGACCGCTTTTGTGGATTCTTCAAATTCAAAAGATGTCTATTATTATTCGGAGGATGGAAATGAAATCCCGCAGATCAAAAGATTCGATATTTTGAATTCGTCTTTTTCTTCTATCTACGCATTGGGAGGATTCCTTTATCAAGGTGGATATGTGGATTCTATCTCCATATCTCCTGATGGGAAAAAGCTTGCTTTTATTCGATTGGTAAGTGAAAACGGTGGATTTAGAAATTACACGAAATGTTTTGTGCTCAACTTGAAGAGTCGTTCTGTGGTGGAGTTGCCCATTCGTAGTCCTATTTTAGTTGCATGGCTTTCAAATAAAAGTATTGTATACTCGAGTGAAAACGGGGGCCTTTATTCCGTAAAAGAGTACGATCTAAGTCAAGAGATTTTTAAAACGCTTCTTTATCCTTCACCGATGGTTATAACATCGATGAGCGCTTCACGGGGAAGTGTCTATATTTCAGCTAACGTAAATGGTTCGGAAGATATATACAATTTGAGCGAAAATGGAAAAATTTACAAGATGATAACAGGTAATTTTTTGAAGAAGGATCCTGTTCTAAGCAATGATGGTAAATATCTTTTCTTTTCAGCAGCAAAACCCAGCAAAGAAGGGATTTTTAACGTTTATGCCCTTGATATGGATGATGGAAAGTTTTATCAAATTACCAACGTTACGGGAGGTGCCTTTGCCCCGCAGGTTGTTGGAGATCGTATGTTTTATACAGGATACACCAAATATGGCTACGATCTCTTTCTTCTGGATAGATGGGAGAAATCTTCAAAAGAAGTGGATATCTTTAAGAGAGTGAAATTGCCATATGAGCCAAATTTGAACCTTACGCAGGTATATTTGAGCGTTAATCAAAAAAGCAAAGCTTATGCTGATCCCATTGAACCCATCGGCTCCGGAATGATGCCGTTGATCTCGTGGAATGGAACTTCTGTTGATTACGTGTTAAGTGCATTCGATTTTTTAAGAGATAAACTAGGTCAACATAATTTTTACACCGTTGCCAGTTTTTCAAACCGGAAGGAATTAAATGCCTTAGGATTGGGAATGATCGATTACGGTAGATATACGTTGGCCGTTGAAGCGTTTTTGACGAACAGAACGAAAACTTTCAACGCCCTTTTAAAATATCCCTTAACCTTTCTCACCTTCGAAAAAGACTCTATCATATATCCAAGGCTTGATTACAAGATAAGTTCAGATGGTTCCAACATATCCGATAATTTCACTTTTTCTGGCTTTGCCGAATTCAACCCATCTTTTATACCAAACAACTCCATGGGTGTTGATACTTTTCAAGCAAATTGGAATGTTAACTTCTCACCTCTTAAACCTTCCACTCCCGTGTACAACGTCACTTTTTCCACATCTATTCCATTTTTTTCAAATGTGCTTAAGGCCGGAATAAATCTTAAGAATGCGACGATCACCCTTAAGCAAGGACTTTGGTTTCCAAGAGTGCATGTGGGACTTTACGATCTTACGGGGCAGTTTGGTTTGAAGTGTGTAGATCTTTCTCAGTTTTTAACCTATGATCTTGAGAAAAGCCATGTACATGTTGGATTACAAGCCAATTTTGAATTCGATTCTTTTCTTTACAAAACGTTCAAGGTTGTTACCAAGGTGTTTTACGATTTTTCCCAGAACAAATTTGATTACCATGTTGGGTTGAATTTTTGATTTTGATATGTTAAAATATCATTCGTAAAGTCGAAAGGAGGTTGGCAGATATGGCAAACTCTAGATCTGCTAAGAAGCGGGTAAGAGCTTCTGAAAGGAAGAGAATCGCAAATCAAATCGCAAAAACGAAATACAAAACGGCCGTTAAAAAAGTGGTAATGGCTGCTGAAGGTAATAGCGAAGATCTTTCACAAAAGATAAGCGAAGCTTTTTCTAAGATAGATAAGGCTGCCAAAATAGGTGCCATTCATAAGAACCAAGCGGCTCGT
The DNA here is from genome assembly GCA_015491995.1 of Mesoaciditoga sp. GTDB lineage: Bacteria > Thermotogota > Thermotogae > Mesoaciditogales > Mesoaciditogaceae > WGFY01. Next base: position 65,941 of record WGFY01000041.1, on the reverse strand, counting down.
AGGAAATCAAGGTTATTTAAAAGGGTCAAGCTTCTTCAAGGATCCAAATAAAAAACAGACTTGATCGAAGGCTATGTTGGATGAGATCTCCGCTTGCAAAAGCGGGGATTTTTGCTATTTTGAACTTCTTTGTGAAAATCGCAGTCCAAATAAATGGTGATAGGTGGTAATCCTTTGAGAGATTCTAAGTTGATTCGTGGGTTAAGAAATGGAGAACCCGAAGCTTACAGAAAGCTTTACAACGAATACGTGCAAAAAATAGGTAGAATAGCCAAGTCATACATAGGTGTTGATGATGTAGAGGATGTTATTCAAGAAGTTTTCATGAAAGTGTACAAAAATATAAGAAAATTTCGAGGGGATTCTGCTTTATCAACCTGGATATACCGCATAGCGGTTAACGTATGCAAAGATATGCTCTTAAAGAAACGTAAGAAACGTGAAATTCTAACGAGTTTCGGATTGGAAGAAGACGAAAAAGCAATGCCGGAGCCTGTAGAAGAAATGCAACCAACTGATGAGCTCTTGAGAGAAGTTTCAGCCGAGGAAATACGTAGGGCTATTGAATCTCTTTCTGAAGAAGATCGTTTGTTGATCACTCTTAGAGAAATCGAAGAGATGAGCTACTCGGATATGGCAAATGTTGTAGGTAAGCCTGTGGGAACCATAAAAAGTCGCTTGCATTATGCGCGAGAAAGGCTTAAAGGAGTGCTTGAAGACAACATGAGACCAGCGGGGAGAGAATAAAATGGAGTGTAATGAATATAGAGAAAAATTCATACATGAAAGCATGTCTCGCCAAGAAAAAGAGGAGTTTGTTGAACATATAAAACGCTGTTCTGGATGTCGAAGGTTTGTAGAAAGATATAACGGTGCAAGAGATTTCATAAAATTGCGAACGGAGTACATTCCTTCTGAATTTCTCGAAGAGAAGATACTTTCCAAAATAAAGACAAAAAGATCGATAAAGATGTTGTACAAAGTTGCAGTTCCAACTGCGGTCATTATGATAATAGGTCTTTTTTTCGTGATAAAACCTCTTTCTGGAAGACAAATCATGTACGAAAAAGTGGCATCTGCTGGGATAGAAATGTTGAGCTCAAAGCGCACAACACGAACCAGCACAAATTCAGATTTCAGTTATCTGGTTAAAATAAAATATGCGAGTGATCAGTTTTGAAGAAAATGCTTGCCATATTCTTTTTGATCATGATCACGGGAGTTGCCTTCTCCACGTGGATCAATGAATTTGTTTCTGCATATGCATCTCAGATAATAGAAGGACACAGAGTGATTGTTGAAGAAAGGGGAGATACGACGCGCCTTAGATATGAAGATGTTTTGAGAAATGGATACAACGAGATAGTCAAAGTCGTAGCCCCGGATTTTTTCGAATGGGCCCATTTAAAGGGGAGAACTTATATAATTTTTGGAAATGAGATGAAAACATCCCCAGCAACTATAGTTGATTCTGAGCAGATGTTCATCAAAGCCCTTTCTTCTGACCCATCGAAGGTGTCTACATCCACTTATAACGGTAAAAAATCTTACAGAATAGTTGTGAAAAGTAGAAATGCAACTTACACCGCCTTGGTCCTTTCACCATCACTGATTTTGGTGTATTTGAAAATAAAAGGTCGCTCATCTCAAATAACAATGACTTACGATAAAGTGAAGATCGTCCCGTTGGATTATTTTAACGCTGTGGTATCCAAATTCAAAATTGTTAACAAGCCTCCCAGTTCAATAGAAGTTAAAGTATGGAAGCTGGTTTACCATCTTGACAACGTTAGCGTGGCGTCGCTTTCTGTTAACGGCATTTCGATCGCGATTGTTTCTGGTGAAGCTGAAGGAATTGGAAATATCGTGGTTTACGTGTTTAAAAGCAGCGAAAACGTTTCAACTTCAAATCTCGTTTCACAGTTCAAATCAAAAGGGTATTCTTCGTTCGCATTTGAACAAAACGGAATCCGGATGGTTTTTGCCGGAAGTATAGAAATTGGAAAGTTAAAGGAATGGGTAAACAAAATTTTCAAAGCCAAATGAACCACTTTTTGAAAGCTTCTTCGACTGAAAAGGCCTCCATTGGAGGCCTTTATCACTTATCAATAGGCATACCGGAAGCGTCTTCCGCACACTGCATCACTATTTCTGATATTGTTGGGTGTGGATGAATATGTTTCAAGAGTTTTTCGATATCAAATCCATTTTGAACGGCTATCACTCCCTCCATTAGCACCTCAGTGGCCATAGGTCCAACAACTGTAAGACCTAAAATTCTTCCGTTTTTATCTGTCAAAATCTTTGCGAACCCATCGCTAACTTCAAGAGTTCTTGCACGTCCCAACGCACTCATCGGGAAAATACCTTTTATGTAGTCAATATTTTTCAGTTTCAATTCATCCTCAATTTTACCGGTCGTGGCTATTTCTGGGGTTGTAAAAACAACACTTGGAACAGCGGTGTAATCAATTTTTTCTTCTTTTCCAATCATGTTCATAGCCGCTACTATCCCCTCTTTAGACGCGACATGAGCGAGCATGTATTTCCCATTCACATCTCCAGCAGCGTAGACATTTTCGATGTTTGTACGCATGTATTCATCTGTTAGTACATTTCCTTTTTTATCCAAATCAATTCCGAGATCCTTAACATCGTCGAAAACGTTGGGTTTCCTTCCAACGCTCAAAAGAATTTTATTGAATTTCTTTTCAAAACGCTCTTCGCCTTCAAATACGACCTTGTATTCGTCAACTTTTTTATCAACGGAAATTGTCTTGGTTTTGACATGAATATCCACACCACGTTTTTTCAACGTATCCGTTAAAGTTTCTGCTACATCAGAATCCATATTTGGAAGTACATGATCCATTATTTCCACGATTGTGACTTTGCAGTCAAAAGCTGAGAAAAAAGTAGCCATTTCCAATCCTATGACTCCTCCACCGACAATCAGCAATCTTTGAGGGATTTCATCAATTGAAAATATCTCATCACTTGTCAATATTCCTTCGACGTCGAATGGCGGAAATTTAATCGGATGAGATCCCTGAGAAAGAAGTAGATTCCTGAATTCCATTTCTTTATCGCCAATTTTTACTTTGTGAGTATCTTTGATCGTGGCATGCGAATCGAAAAAATCAATGTCATTTTTCTTAAGTAAAAATTCTATGCCCTTTCTATTTCGTAAGATTACCCGTTTTGTACGCGCTTTAACGCGTTTCATATCTATGGATGCATTTTCTAACGAAATTCCAAATTTTTTTGCCCTTTTTACATTATCAAAAAGTTCGGAAGAGGCAAGCCAAGCTTTTGTTGGAATGCACCCCACATTTGTACATGTTCCTCCCCAGAATTTTTCTTCGGCAATGGCGACCCGCATTCCTAACTGAGAGGCTCTTATCGCAGATACGTATCCTGCAGGTCCTCCTCCAATAACGAAAAGATCGTAAATCATAAAATTGTGCCTCCTTCTAAATTTAATATGCCCAACCAACTTTAAAATCCAATGTCATTTTCTAACGTAAAGCAAGTTAGCTCACAGGAATCTTCCTAAAATGGGGACAAATTCCGATAGCTCTAATGGTCTTGAAAGATGTAAGCTTAAAACGTTTTTGGTATGCACATATGTAAATACTATAACACATTTTGTTTCTCTCATACTTTCGAATATGCTATGATATCATTGTACTTCAGAATTGAAGTAAAAAGCCTTTGTCAAAAAACGATAAAGATGATATCCGTGCCATAAAAAATTAGAGTAGAGATTGGAGGATTTTATTTGGCTTCTTTTGCTTTTTGGTGGCATATGGCTTTTCTTTCTTTAGCCTCAACAATGATAAACGTGAACACGGTCATACCGGCTTATCTTGAACGTCTTTATCACTCCTCATTTTTGATTGGAGTCATTTCATCGATTTTACTGGGTCTACCAAGTATAACTCAGCTTTTCTTTGCCAACTTCTTAAAAACTAAGAAATTCAAAAAACCTTACCTAATGTTTGGAATTTTGACAAGAGCTTTTGCCATTTTTCTTTTAGCATTGGCGACTTTTTACATTTCTAACTTGGCAGAGTGGGGAATCCTTTTGATCTTAACGGCTGTTATCCTATTCGCGACAACCGGCTCTTTTGCCGGGATAGCTTATATGGATTTGTTGGGAAAAACAATTTCGAGAGACAAAAGATATTACTTTTTCCCTGTAAGGCAAGCCGTCGCCGGGGGATTTTCATTCGCAGCTGGTTTTGTGGTAAAATACCTGCTTGGTGCGTCAGCGTTTCCAAACAACTACGGTACTCTTTTCCTTACAGCATCGGTCGCTCTCTCCATAGCAATAGTTTTGTTCTTTTTCTTAAAAGAACCGGAGAGCGAAATAACTCCTCGTTCCAAAACTTTGGACATGATCAAATCCATTCCAATTCTCCTAAAGGATAGAAAATTGCTTTGGTATGTCGTCGTTCAAGTTTTGGGGGGATTTTACTTCATGGCGTTACCCTTTTTTGTGGTTTACACAGTGCATAGATTCGGAAATGTTGTGGGAAATATAGTGATCTTTCAAGTTTCAGGTATGGTCATTTCAAATTTACTCTGGGGTGTTATTTCAAAGAGATTGGGCAATGTGGCAATTGCCAAAACAGGTATATTCCTTGCAGCTTTTATGACAGCTTTGGCACCTTTTTTGCCATCTCTAATATGGTATTACGCGTTTTTCTTTATGATAGGATCGACTATCAGCGCAAGGGGCATTTTTATGGACGCGTATTTAATAGAAATAGCGCCTGCCAAAGAACGTGTTATGTATGTTGGAATAAGCGGAACCTTTGGATTTATAGGAGCACTTTTTCCAATGCTCGGAGGGATATTGTTGAAGGATTTTGGGTTTGTAAATGTTTTTGTCATTGCGGCTGTCGGTTTATCTGCAACCTTCTTCGTCTCTTTCAAGCTAAAATGAAAAAGCGGGGATTTCACCCCGCTTAGTTTTTTTTATCACTTTTTAGGATTGAGCTTTTTTCTTCCCGCTTTCTTCTCTTAAAGAAGCATGAGACTCTATTTGAATGTTGTTGTAAACAGAAATACCTGTTCCAGATGGTATTAGCTGCCCTATTATGACGTTTTCTTTTAAACCTTTGAGATAGTCATGGCGACCTTCAACTGCAGCTTCTGCCAAAACTTGTGGAGTTTGTTGGAATGAGGCGGCGCTTAAGAATCCCTCTCTATGGAGCGATGCTTTCGTGATTCTTAGCAATTTCTGCTTGTATTCTAATTCTTTTTTCTGATTTATGTCGTACCTCAGTTGCCTCTCTCCCTCTTTTATGTAAACTCCTTTTACTCCAATTTCGATCATCTTGTCCAAAAGATTTTCGTCTATCTTTTGTTTCGCTTTTGCTATTTCTTTCTCTTTTCCGTCTTCTTCTATTACGACATGATATGCGAGCTCTTTCCCAATGACTTTTGAACGATTTTCTTCGATTTTTGCATTTTCATGGTATATCTCTTCGTTTATTCGTTTGGCTTCTCCAATTGTTAAAAGGGTCCCCGGGAAAACATCCGTGTCTCCACCATCTGTGACTTCAACTTTGTTGAACATTTGGCGTATGATGATCTCCATGTGCTTGTCATGGATATCAACACCCTGCTCAGCGTAAACCCTTTTCACTTCACGCAAAAGGTATCTGAAAGCCATGTTGGAATCTATTTTTTCTAACAAGTCTCTTGGTCTTATGGCCCCGTTCGTAAGAGGAGTTCCGGCCAACACCCTCTGACCCTCCCTCACCTTCAATTGAGTCTTTTTTGGAACGGTATAGTCGTAGAGCATACCTTCGTCATCTTCTATGTATATCTTCTGCTTTCCCTCTTCGGTGTTTATCTGTTTGATATGTCCAGACACTTCACTGAATATTCCGGTCACTTCTTTTAACTTCTTTCGTGCTTCAAAAAGTTCTTCGGCTCTCGGCAAACCTTGTGTTATATCACCAGTGGTTGCTATTCCACCTGTATGGAACGTCCTCATCGTCAGCTGTGTGCCGGGCTCTCCTATGGATTGAGCCGCTATGACGCCTACAGCTTCTCCAACGTGTACAATTCTATGATTGGAAAGGTCCATCCCGTAACATTTTGCGCATATTCCATCTTTGGATTCACAAGTCATCGGAGATCTTATCTTTATATAGGGCCTGAGAGTAACTGCATTTATTTTTTCTTTCACAAATCTTTTGGCTATTTTGGGCGTTACTCTTTCTTCGTACGTTGTGATTTCGTGTTTTCCGTTCTTGGAAAGTACAGGTGCGATTGTCACACCACCAACGCAAGGGTACACTTCAACTTCCACTTCATCTATACCGAGTTTTTTCAGGCTTCTGTACGCATTTTGCAAAGGCTCGCCTTTTTTAAAAAGCACTTTGTTGGCAACACCAGATACCGTGCCTTCATCATCATAGTAAAGAGCCTTAGAAAGCTCTGCATAATCTTTCATGTTCTGGATTTCATCCACTCTTATGATTTCTTTCTTATGAACCTTTACTTCCTCAACGCTGCTCGTAACTTTATGAGCATCGCCTACTTCCATTAAGGTATCACGTGAGTACATGATCTCTTTTGTTCTTGGGTTTATTATATCCTCTGCGAGGACTCTTCCAAACAACGAATCTTCCAACTTTTCTATGATCACGTCATCGTCTCGAAGTGTTTTCAACTCCACCCCACTTGTTGTGCCACAATCAGTTTCTCTAATCGTGACCGATTGAGCCACATCGACAAGTCTTCGTGTAAGATATCCGGAGTTAGATGTCCTCAAAGCGGTGTCCGCCGATCCTTTTCTCGCACCATGAGTGGATATGAAATATTCCATGACGTTCAAACCTTCACGAAAGTTAGAGAGTATGGGAACTTCTATGGTTTTTCCAGAAGGATCAGCCATTAGCCCACGCATTCCTGCTATCTGTTTTATTTGATCAACACTTCCGCGAGCGCCGGATCTGACCATCATAAAGACTGGATTGAAGAGATCTTTGGAAAGTTCTTCGTAAGTGACGTTTTGCACGTCTTTGGTGGCTTCTTCCCAAATCTTTATCACTTGGCTGTATCTTTCTTGGGCGGTTATCATGCCATTTGCAAATGCTTCCTCCACAAAATTAACCTTTTTTTGAGATTCTTCTATTATCTTCGTCTTCTTAGGTGATATAAGCATGTCCCTGACGGAGATGGTGACTCCAGAGATGGTTGCGTATTTGAATCCATAATCTTTTATGTGATCTAATACGTTGGCAGTTTCATCTATGTCGAACAGACTGAAAGCTTGAGACACAAGATTTTTTATGGCTTTTTTATCGTACGTTTTGGAATAATCACGCAATTCCTCACGTAACTCTTCGTTGAATATAACTCGCCCAACAGTCGTGTTCTTGATCAGTTTCTCTCCATCTTTGAATTTCAACAATATATCTATAGACGTGTGCAATGTTATGTAATGGTGATAATATGCCATTACCGCTTCTTCTGCCGATGAGAAGATCGTCTTTGTTTTCTTTATTTTATCGTTCATCATGGTTAGGTAATACATACCTAAAATTATGTCTTTTCCAGGCATGGATAAAGGTTGACCATGGGCGGGGCTTATTATGTTGTACTTAGACAGCATGAGAAATTTCGCTTCGGATTGTGCCGCCGCTGATAATGGCAAATGAACCGCCATCTGATCTCCATCGAAGTCAGCGTTGAACGGTGGACATACCAAAGGATGAAGTTGAATCGCATTTCCTTCAATCAATTTAGGCTCAAATGCTTGAATGCTTATTCTGTGAAGGGTTGGAGCACGGTTCAAGAGAACCGGATGACCTTTGATAACTTCTTCAAGGATTTCCCAAGCTTCAGGCACTTCTCTTTCTATAAGCATTCTACCCAATTTTCTGGCCGATTTGTCAGGTTCGTTCTTTACAAGTTTTTGAAGAACGAATGGCTTGAACAATTCCATTGCCATCTTTTTTGGAATGCCGCACTGATCTATCCTCAATTCAGGTCCAACGACGATAACCGCACGCCCGGAATAGTCCACACGTTTTCCGAGTAAGTTTCTTCTAAATCTTCCACGTTTTCCCTTCATAAGATCTGTCAATGATTTTAAAGGTCTTCCGGATTTATCCGTAACTGATTTCCCACGTTTGCCATTTGCGATCAAAGAATCCACAGCTTCTTGAAGCATGCGTTTTTCGTTCCTGATTATTATATTTGGAGCGTTGAGATCGAGTAGCTTTTTCAACCTGTTATTCCTGTTTATGACTCTTCTGTACAGATCGTTCAGATCAGTCGTTGCGAATCTTCCACCATCTATCTGAATCATAGGCCTCAAATCCGGTGGAATTACAGGAATCACCTCAAGGATCATCCATTCAGGCCTTTGGTTACTCTTTATGAAGCTTCTAACTATATGTAAGCGTTTGAGAATCTTCATCTTCTTGTTCGAAGCCGTGGAAGAAAGATTTTGTAATTCCACTTCAAGTTTATTTTCCAATTCAGGTAATTCTATGGCTTCAAGTAACCTTTTGATAGCCGATGCGCCAACGTCTGCTTCGATCTTTTCTATATAAATGTCTTTGTAAGATTCATATTCGTTGTCAAGAATAACGTCGCCAACTTTTTTGCCTATTTCTGCTGACACATCTGGATCGATGGATGTTATCATGACAACGGTTCTGTCATTTTCGAATTCGAACTCCTTATCGAATTTTCCGGGGTAGTACTTTTCAAAGATGTTCAATTCGTTCATGGAGAGATCTTCATCCTCGTATACGAACCTATCAGCTATGTAATCTCCAGCCTTTATCTCTTGTCCGTCTTCAACGTATGGAGTTATGCCTTCGAATATGGGATACTCTCTACTTTGCCCATTTTCGGAAGAAGGTTCTTCAACGTACACCTTTGCCGTGGAATTGGCATGGAAATTTCCATCTTCACGTTGAACTATTGAAAGGTTCTTTGCGAATCTGACGATTCCCTCCGTATCTGAGTAGACAGCATCTATATGAACTGATGTGACAAGCTCTTGACCTTTTTTTACTTTCACTCCATTCGAGACTTTTACTTTTGCTCCGTATGGAACGGTGTACGTTACAGGCTGATCTTTCGATGTCGGAAGTGGAATAACTTTGACTGTTGAAGTGATCTCATCCACTTCAGCTGTTCCATCAAATGGAGATTTGAAAGCGCCAACACTCAGCTCACTTGCCATTATGTCGCCAGCCTTAACGGCATCACCATCTTTAACAAGCAATTTCATGCCCCTGTACACGGCAAATTCGGCTTTTCTCAACTCAGAACTATCCGTTTTTTGTGAAATCGTAACCCAGGTGATGATTCTATCTGTATTGGTGTCTTCTTCCCTTATGGATACGATGCCGTCAATGTCCGATGTGAGAGGTCCTTGTGGATTTCTTATTCTTACCACATTTTCAACATCAAAATCCCATTTTGATTTGTAGATGTTGTACTCCGTACCGTAAAGTTTATCGCCGGTATCAAAATGTGTCTTTTTGGGATTCGTAACCATGTAAGCCGTTTCCACCGTACGGCGAGAACCAAAGTAAACGATCTGCTCTAAATCCCTTGGTGAAATGTCCAAAAGAGCTGAAACGTAATTTGGAATATTCTTGAGGTACCAAATATGAACGACTGGAACGGACAACTCTATATGGCCCATTCTTCTACGCCGGGCAGTCTTTGACTCCACCCTGACGCCACAACGCTCGCAAACTGTCCCTTCATATTTTTTGCCTTTGTACCTCCCGCAGGCACATTCGTAGTCTTTTACGGGCCCAAATATTCTCTCACAGAAAAGACCATCTTTTTCAGGCTTGAAAGTTCTGTAGTTTATGGTTTCTGGTTTCTTAACTTCACCGCTTGACCAATTTCTTATAAGTTCTGGTGAAGCAAGACTTATCTTCACACTCCCGATCTTAGTCGCGGGGAGTTTCAAAAATTTGGGGTTACTCTCTGACATCTTACCCCTCCTTTAAGGTCAATGATCCAAATCAATTTCGTTACCATTTTCATCGTATACTCTGATGTCGAGTGCAATACCTTCGAGTTCTTTTACCAACACCTTGAAACTTTCGGGTAGATTGGGAAGGGGAATGTTTTTGCCTCGCATTATCGCCTTATAAGCCTCATTCCTTCCCTCTACATCGTCGGATTTTATCGTGAGCATCTCTTGAAGCATGTGCGATGCGCCATGAGCTTCAAGAGCCCATACTTCCATTTCACCAAACCTCTGACCACCGAATTGTGCTTTTCCTCCGAGTGGCTGCTGATGTATCAGAGAGTATGGTCCAACAGATCTGGCATGTATCTTATCTTGAGCAATGTGAATAAGTCTCATCACGTACATTATACCAACGACAACTGGACTGCCGAAAGGCTCACCAGTTCGTCCATCTCTGAGTGTGACTTTGCCAGTTGGATGTCTTTCGACATCTCCATCTGTAAGTCCATGCTTTTTTCTCTCTTCATAAAGTGGTTGGAATATATCTTCTTCATTGGCACCATCAAAAACAGGAGTCGCAACGTAATTCCCCTTTAATTTTGCCAGCCAGCCAAGTTGAGTCTCAAGCACCTGCCCTATGTTCATTCTGGAAGGAACTCCAAGTGGGCTTAACACCATATCAACTGGTGCGCCATCGGGAAGAAAGGGCATGTCTTCTTTTGCAACTATTCTTGAAATACACCCTTTATTTCCATGACGACCTGCAACTTTATCACCAACTGAAAGAGGTTTTCGTGTGGCCAAATACACTTTGACCATCTTGTTAACACTTGAATCGAGCTCTGATATGTCACCTTTTTCAAAAACATGCACGCCTATGACCCTACCGTCAACTCCATGAGGAACTTTTAAAGATGTATCTTTCACATCTCTTCCACGCTCACCGAAGATCGATCTCATTATTTTTTCTTCGGCAGTAAGCTCGCTATCTCCTTTAGGGGTAACCTTACCAACAAGTATATCCTTTGGGTGAACCATAGCACCAATTCTTACTATTCCATTTTCATCCAAATTCTTTAAAAGCTCTTTGGACACATTTGGGATGTCAGCTGTTATTTCTTCTGGGCCGAGGCGCGTTTCTCTAGCATACGTTTCGTAGACCTCTATGTGTACGGAGGTGAAAGCGTCTTGTTCTATAAGCTCTTGGTTAACTGCAATGGCATCTTCAAAATTGTATCCTTCCCAAGACATGAAAGCAACCATCACATTTCTTCCAAGCGCCAGCTCACCCATGTCCGTTGCCGGTCCATCTGCTATGCAATCACCAGTTTTTACCATATCACCTACATCTACTATTGGCCTCTGACTCATCATGGTGTCCTGATTGGTACGCGTGTACTTAGTGAGTTTGTACATGTCACTTTCTTTGCCATCAGATCTTTCAATGACTATCTCCCTGGCGGATACTTTTTTGACTTTGCCGGAATTTTTCGCCACGACTATGGATCCAGAATCTCTGGCCACATACTTTTCCATTCCGGTTCCAACCAAAGGGGCCTGTGGATTAACCAATGGAACACCTTGCCGCTGCATGTTTGAACCCATTAAAGCGCGATTGGCATCATCGTTTTCGATGAACGGTATGAGAGCAGCAGAAACGCCTATCAATTGCTTAGGAGAAACATCTATGTAGTTAACTTGTGATCTGTTCACGTACTTATAGCTTTCCATGTATCTAACAGTGACCCTTTCATCTTCAAGCATGCCATCTTTACTGATGTTGACATTCACGGGGGCTATACTGTAATTTTCTTCTTCATCAGCCATCAAGTAATCGATCTGATCTGTAATTTTACCGTTGATAACTTCTCGATATGGGGTTCTTAAAAAACCGTATTTATCTATCTTAGCATAAGTGGCAAGCGATGTTATTAGCCCTATATTTGCGCCTTCTGGAGTCTCGATAGGACACATTCTACCGTAATGAGAATGATGGACATCTCTAACTTCAAATCTAGCTCTTTCCCTTCTAAGACCTCCAGGACCAAGTGCGGATATTCTCCTTTTGTGAGTTATCTCGGAAAGAGGGTTAACCTGATCCATGAACTGTGAAAGCTGGCTGGATGCGAAAAACTGATGAAGTGTTGCCATGACAGCTCGAACGTTTATAAGGCTTTGAACGTTTATTTTGTCAAGAGAGTTGTACATGTTTAACTTGTCTTCTATCATCTTTTGAACTCTTGAAAAACCTCGTTCAAACTCTATTTTCATCAACTCACCAACGGTTCGAACTCTTTTGTTTCCAAGATGATCTTTTGTGTCAAGTCTCTCCTCGTGTTGATCTATGTCCAAGAGATATTCCATGGCAACCATGATGTCTTCTTTGGTCAAAACGCGTGACTCCACATTCAATTTCAATTTTGCGTTTATCTTCGTTCTACCTATTTCTGTGAGATCGTAGCGTTCGGGATCAAAGTAAAGACTGTTAAAGTAATTTTTAGCGACATTTACCCTGGGTATCTCACCGGGTCTTAATTTTCTAAATAGCGCTATATAGGCATCATCTGCCTCCATATTACTTTCGGTCTCATCAAGATTTTCAACTGTCTTTTGCATATAGGGATGTGCAATTTTCAACTCTTTTACACCACTTGAAAGTATCTTCGATATCGTTTCTTCGGATATATTTTCACCGGCATGAATGGTTTCTCCACCATCCATTACAATGTCTTCTAATATCGTTGACCCCATGTAAACCGCCAGTTCATCTTCATCAACGGCGATCGTTAAAGGGTATAAATTCAACATATCAAGTGGTTTTATATATCCAAATATCTTGAGAATAAGTGGAAGTTTTACTTTCTTCTTCCTATCTATTCTTGCTTGAAGCATTTTCTTCTTCATATTAAGAAGTATTTCAAGCCATGCGCCTCTTTCCGGAAGAAAATGGGCATAAAATATAGGAGTTCTCTCAGAGCCTTCGAACTCACGTACGAAGTACACCCCTGGAGATCTGACAAGCTGATGCACGACAACACGCTCAGCACCGTTTATTATAAATGTACCACGTTCTGTCATAACTGGAAGATAACCAAAGAGCGCTTCATTTTCTTTGATCTCTCCCGAGTGTGTATCCTTTATCCTCACCGTTATATAAAGGGGAGCGCTAAATGTTGTATCCTTGAGCCGACACTCTTCTTCCGTGTAACGAACATCACCAAGTCTCGCTTTTACGAACTCGAGCCTGAATCCTTTCTTTCCTTTCTTTACATCGGCTTTGTGCGGACGGGATTCAATTGGGGAGAATTTCTTAAGAGCCTCTATTATGCCATTTTCAATGAATTCTTTGTATGAATCCAATTGTACAGAAATCAAATTCGGAACATCTATGGCATCTTTTAACCTTCCATAGGAAATCCTATTCCTTTTTTGCACTTTTCCACCTCTCCTCATCAGAAATTCTTCGATCAAAGGATCAATATTTTCTAAACAAAACGACCCCATCGGAAAGTTTACAACTCCGATGAGGTTACGTTTCAATTCTGTGATGAATTACGAGAGGCTAATTTTACCTCACTTCAACTCCACTGTAGCGCCAGCTTCTTCAAGTTTTGCTTTGATTTGTTCTGCATCTTCCTTGTTTGCATCTTTTTTGACAACGGACTCTGGCGAACCAGCTTTATCAACGAGATTTTTCGCCTCTTTTAATCCTAATCCGGTAATTTCTTTAACGGTCTTGATAACTTGGAGCTTCTTGTCGCCTATCTCCTTGAGAAGAATGTCAAAGGATGATTTCTCCTCATCTTCCGATCCGCTTGACGCTCCACCAACTGGTGCCGCTGCTACAGCAACTGGTGCCGCTGCGCTAACCCCGAATTTATCCTCTAATTCTTTCACCAAATCTGCCAATTCTGCAACTGTCATTTCTTCAATAGCTTTGATGATCTCTTCCTTATTCATTTTATCACACCTCCTGAATAATTATCATTCTTTTTTTTCTTTAATTGCGTTAAGAGCGTAAAGTACTTTTTTCAAAGTCCCAGATAAAACCGCATGCAATCCATAAATTGGAGCTTGCATCTGGCCGACCAATTGAGCAAGGAGAATTTCTCTTGGTGGAAGTGTAGAAAGTTTTTTGGCCTGCTCTGCATCTATGAATTTACCATCCATCATTCCACATTTAACAATCGGTTTTTTGGTCTCTTTGATGAAATTGTAAAGAGCTTTAAGGGCTAAAATTGAGTCCCCATCGGTGTAAAGCACAGCCGTTGTTCCTTCCAAAGCTGAGCTAAGTTCATCTGTTGGAATTTCGGCACGCTTCAACGCCAATTTCACCAACGTATTTTTAACAACTCTGTACTTTGCGTCTACTTTGTACAATTCATCTCTGAGTTTGGTGATCTCTTCAACACTCATTCCTTTGTAGTCGGTAAGAAGTGCAAGAGGGCTATTCGATAAAACATCGCTCAACTCTTCAATTATCTTAGCCTTTTGTTCTTTAAGCATTTGGCACCTCCTTTAAGAAAAACGGCCTCGTACCTTGAGGCCGTCGATCTGAAATTCAAGTCAGGATCCCTAACTCAAACCGATCCACGCACCTCGGCAGGAAGGTATATCGCCTTTAAGATCCCGCTATCTCAGGTACGAAACGTTTTTTAATTTTCAAACTTCGAGAACTCCAACTTCACACCTGGACCCATGGTTGGGGCAATGACAACTTTCTGCATGAATCGTCCTTTCAATCCTTGCGGTCTCAAGCCTTTCACCTGTTCCAATGCTGAATCTATGTTTTCAGCTATCTTTTCATCTTCGAAGCCCTTTTTTCCTATAGGTAAGTGAAGATTTCCAGTCTTATCATTTCTCACTTCGACTCTTCCAGCTTTAAACGATTCGACGGCTTTCCCTATTTCTTTTGTAACCGTTCCGGATTTCGGTGAAGGCATCAACCCACGAGGCCCGAGCACTCTTCCAAGCCTTCCAACAAACTTCATCGTATCTGGACTTGCAATTGCCACATCGAAATCAAGGAAGCCTTCATCCGTGATCTTTTTTGCAAGCTCTTCTCCTCCAACGTAATCTGCACCAGCGCTCTTTGCCTCTTCCACTTCTGGTCCCACTGCGAAAACCAAAACTCTAACCTTTTTTCCAGTTCCATTTGGAAGAGTAACTGTATTCCTTATCTGTTGTTCATTCTTTTTTGGATCTATACCAGTTTTTATAGAAAGCTCTATGGTTTCATCGAACTTTGCCGTGGACAAATTTTTCACGATCTTGACGGCTTCTTCAATGGGATAAGAATTGTTCTTATCGTAGTTTTTCAAAAGCTCGGAATATCTTTTTGAACGTTTTGACATTTTCCTTCACCTCATCCCACTATCTCTATGCCCATGTTCTTCGCTGTTCCAGCTACAACACGCGAAGCCGCTTCTAAATCGTGAGCGTTGAGATCTTCCATTTTAGTTTTTGCAATTTCAAGAAGCTGTGCCTTGGTTATCTTTCCAACTTTTATCTTGTTAGGTTCTCCTGAGCCTTTCTTCACACCGGCAGCCTTGAGTATCAAAACCGATGCAGGCGGAGTTTTCGTGATGAACGTGAAGGAACGATCTTTGTATATGTTTATGATAACTGGTATTATCATGCCAGCCTGCTTTGCCGTAGCGGAGTTAAACTGTTTGCAGAAACCCATGATGTTCACACCATGTTGACCCAATGCGGGCCCTACTGGTGGAGCAGGCGTAGCCTTTCCGGCAGGAATTTGAAGCTTTACCTGCCTGATTATCTGTTTCGCCATAATTCAAACCTCCCTTGTGGTGTATGACGGGGAACGACCCCTCCCACTAAAATCAAAATGCTTTTCAATCTTGAATTTTCTCCACTTCTGAGACATGCAATACCACAGGTGTCTCTCTTCCAAAGATGGTAACTGTTACCGTTAATTCTTTTTTCTCGGGTTTTACTTCTTGAACGATTCCTGTAAATCCTTCAAAAGGTCCACCTTTTATCTCAACGTGTTCTCCTATGAAGATGTTTATCTCAACTTTGATTTCTTCAACTTTTTCCCTTTTTTCATTTGAAGAGAGGCCAAGTATAGCGCCTATTTCTCTCTTTTTTACTGGAATAGGCTGACCTGCATTGGAAACGAAGTTGATAACATGCTCCGTGTTCTTGATCAGTTCCCAACTTTCCTCTGTCATAAACATTTCCACGAAAACATACCCTGGAAAGAGCCTTTTAGAGGTTACTTTGGAAATTTTTATCTCTCTGTAAGCACCATAAGTATCTACTTCAATTATGCCATCCGTATTTGCAACGGACACTTTTTTATCGGCTAAAAGCGTGCCAGCTTTAACATTTTGATTAACTCTTATCAACTTGTTAAAACTCTCAAAGGGCACGAAGTAAACATCTTCTCTTCCATCTACATCTTTTATCACGATTTTTTTTACACGATCGTTTTGAACAACTTTACCGTCTATTTCACAGAATACAGCTTTATTCTTGGATATAGGCATCCCTTCTCTTAGCCTTGAATTGAGGCGTATTCCACTCTCTATGCCTGTGGAAGATGGAATGTAATAAGTTCTGCTGTTTTTCCGATCTATCGATTCAATTACAAGTTTCTTTGTATTACGAAGCCCGATAACCTTTCCCGAGCGCTTCACATGTACTTCTGCAATTTCAGCGATTGGATCACCTTTCGATACAGAATCACCAGAGCTGACATGCAATTTGGACGCTGAAGAAACTCGGTATTTCTCTATCTTTTTCCCTTTAACATCAACAATTCTCTCCTCAGGAACCACAACCCTTCCTATAAGATCGCGGAGCTTGAAGAGATCCCTCTTTTGTTCTACGGCTTCTTTAACACTCTGCTCTAAACCCGAATAAGTTTGAACTATGTACCACGATTTCTTCATTACCCTATTTCACACCTAAAACAGCTAGAAGCCATCTTGTAAACGTGGAAAATCCCATGTCCAAAAACCAAAAGTATAACCCTGTAACTCCAAGTATAAGCAAAACGATACCCGTTGCCGATAAGAGCTTTTCTTGAGAAGGCCAAGTCGTTTTTTTGGACTCACTTTTCACTTCGTTAAAAAACTTTTTCATATTAACCATTATTTCACCCCTTAACCTGGCAGGCCCGGCAGGACTTGAACCTGCAACACCCGGTTTTGGAGACCGGTGCTCTGCCAGTTGAGCTACGGGCCTACGATAAGTAAAACTTACTTGGATTCTTTATGAAGGGTATGCTCTTTACATTTGGGGCAGTACTTCTTTATTTGAAGCTTTTCCCTAGATTGTCTTCCCTTGCGGATGACATAATTTCTAGACTTACATTCCGTACATACTAACGTTACAAAATTCTTTGAGTTCTTCGCCATTTTTCCACCTCATTAGAAAAATCTGGTGGAGAGGGGTGGATTTGAACCACCGAAGGCGATCCGCCAGCGGATTTACAGTCCGCCCCCATTGGCCACTCGGGCACCTCTCCATCCTTGGAGCCAGCGAAGGGGTTCGAACCCCCGACCTACTGATTACAAATCAGTTGCTCTACCAACTGAGCTACGCTGGCACTCGATTTGTATTGTATAACATACAACCACCTCTTGTCAAGCACCAGATAAAGTATTATACTTGTAGGGTAAAAAATGTGGAGGTGAATCTTGCTGGAAACTATTTCACGTTTTAAAATACCCAATTCTGTGGATTTGGTCGGCTTTATTGGAGAGTATGATTCCAATTTAAAAACTATAAAAAAGCGCTTTAACATCAACGTTAAATTAACCGATAACGAGCTTTGGCTGAAAGGCAAAGAAGAAGCTGTCAAACGTGTCAAAGAGGTTCTAAAAATGATGACAGAGAAGGTTTTAAAAGAAGGCTCAGTGGATGTTAGAGATCTTTTGAACGCTGAGGAAAAAATTACTCATAAAACCAAGATAGAAGGTGTGGGAGTTTTTCCCAAGACTTTAGGGCAAAAGCGCTACATAGAAGCTATGCAAAAAAACGATCTCATCTTTGCCATAGGTCCCGCAGGAACCGGCAAGACCTATTTGGCAGTTGCCATGGCTGTTGAATCTCTTAGAAGAGGAGAGGTGCAGAGAATAGTGTTGGCAAGACCTGCAGTTGAAGCTGGAGAAAAATTAGGATTCCTTCCAGGCGATATGTTAGAAAAGGTCGATCCGTATTTAAGGCCGTTGTACGATTCCATATTTGATATGATGAGCCCAGAAAGGTTTAACTATTACAGAGAAAAAGGGACAATTGAAGTTGCACCTCTTGCTTACATGAGAGGAAGAACTTTGAACAGCGCTTTTATAATACTCGATGAAGCTCAAAATACCACCAGAGGCCAATTGAAAATGTTTCTAACGAGAATGGGTTTTGGCTCAAAAGTGGTCATAACAGGGGATGTAACTCAAATTGATCTTGAAAACCGTGAAGATTCCGGGCTTGTACAATCGAGAAAAGTTCTTGAAGGTATAATTGGGGTGGAATTCATTTACCTTACCAAAGAAGATGTGGTAAGAAACCCATTGGTAAAAAGAATAGTAAAGGCGTATGAGGATTTTGAATCTGAAAAAAAAGCTTCTGAATGAAAAGGTAAGAATGTACATTTATTACCTACTGGTGCCGCTTTTTTTGTTGATCGAGAGCGAATTTTCGTTGCTTCCAAGATCATCTTGGTTGGGATCATATATTCTTATATTGGCGGCGAATTCTGTCACTTTCTCTTGGATGAGTGAACACGTGAAGCTCTTCAAGATACACAAAGAGTATTTTTGGACTTACACATCTATTTTGCTTATCACCACTTTGTCTTTCCCATTGGGATACACACTTCTTGGGGTATATGGACTTCCTGTTTTCTTTGGGGTTCTGCTTATTTATTCTTTAATGGGAACCGAAAGTGCCATGGCTTCTGCTATTACTTTGTCAACGGTTGCCGCAATAGTTGGTAATGGAAGTTTTGAACTTTTTGCAATTTACACAATAGGATCCATAGGCAGCGTTCTTTTAACCAAAAGATTAGTTAAAAGGTTCGATTTTTCTAAAGCATCTCTTTGGAATTCCGTCCTATCAATTTTAATGGTGTTGAGTATAAGTGTCGATTTTTTCCCTTACTCAATTCAATTGAAATCCATTGTTCTAATGGGATTAAACCCATTTGTATCAATGATATTGATGGTTGGAATTTTACCGTATGTTGAGTATATTTCGAGAATATATTCAAATGTCGGATTGATAGAACTTGGGAATTTAAGCCATCCTTTGGTGAAGAAGCTATCCGTAAAGGCCCCAGGAACTTATTTTCACAGTGTTGTTTTATCCAACATGTGTGAAAGCGCTGCTCAAAGAATAAATGTCAATTACGTTTTGACAAGGGTTGGACCTTATTTTCATGATATTGGTAAGATAAAGCGCCCAGAATTTTTTACGGAAAATCAGCGCGGGGTAAATCCTCATGATTCCATGTCACCTATGATGAACTATCTTGTAATCGCTTCACATGTCAAATACGGTGAAGAACTTTCAAAATCTCATAGATTACCGTTGTTGGTAGAAGACATGATAAGAGAACACCATGGAACAAAGATGGTTTCTTTTTTCTATCAAAAAGCTCTCTCTGAAAATTTAAAAGTCAGCCCTGATGATTTTAGATACCCTGGACCTAAACCTCGTACTAAAGAGTCAGGAATAGTTATGCTGGCTGATTCTTGTGAAGCGGCAGTTAGATCTCTGAAATCTCCAACACCATCTAAAATTAGAAATATGATCGAAGAGGTCGTAAATGGAATTTACAACGAAAGACAGCTTGATAATTCCGGATTAACTTTAAGGGACATAGACGAAATTGTAGAAGAATTCTCAAAAATTCTATCATCCATGTATAAAAATAGAATAGAATATCCGAAAAATTCTCAGGAAGTTGAAAGGGTGATAAGAGTTGCAAAAATGTAATGTTTACAACGATCAAAAAATGTCTATAAACATATCAAAAGTTCGAGAAATTTGCGAGTATGTCCTCATCTCAGAGCAAAAAAAAGCGATGATAAACATCGTGTTCGTAGAGCTTAAAAAGATCATCGAATACAACAAATACAGGAATGTCAACGGACCAACGGATGTCCTTTCGTTCAATTACGATTCATCAAGCTTACTGGGCGAAATATACATTTGCCCAGAGTACGTTAAAGAAAATGCTAAATATTTCGAAGTGGAATTTGGCGAGGAAGTCGTAAGAGTTTGTGTACATGGAATATTGCATCTGTTGGGATACGATCATGAAACAAACGAGTCGGATGCAAAGAAGATGTTCAAAAAGCAAGAAGATTATGTGCGAGAACTTTCTGATTTTTTCGATAAGATCTCTTGAACGGCTTTGGTTAAATCTGTAAGTTCTTCTTCTGAAGCTTCGCTTCCCACTTTCTCTACAATTTTTTCTGGCTCTTCAATTCGTGCCATGTTTTCATTATGAGTGCTTTTATCACCTTGCAAAAGGGTTTGAAGTTTTTTCTTAATCTCATCGTCTGCCGGAACATCTGAAGGAAGCTCCCCAGCGTTAAAAGAGAAGTCGGCAGCCGGAAATCCTTCATTTTCCAAAAATGATTCTTCTTTCTCTTCTTGAGAAGGAATGGATCTGCCTTGGCTTTTCTTTTTCTTTGAATGTTTGTAATTCATGAAAATTACCATTATAGTAGAAAATATTCCCAAGAAAGTTAGCCAATCGATCCAAGGGGAAAGTTTTTTCTTCTGAAAGTCTTTTTTGTTTGTAACAACAGGAATGCCCATCTTTTCCCAATGTGCAATGTTGTTAACAAGATTACGTTTTGAAACCTTATTTGAGCTACCAGCGATCGATATATCTTCTTCTGGAAGATAAGCTCTGGCCGTAACAAGATCACCTGAATACCATGCGCTCAATCCGATCATGTACTTAATGTCTGAATTGTTTTCAAGAGAAGGTTCCAGCATAAGCGCCGTTTTAAGGTATTCTTCTGCTTTTGGATAATTTCCGGCGTTAAAAGTTATAATGCCTTGTGTGTAATAGAAGGTCACATTTTTACCAAAAAGCACGGTTGCCGTTAAGAGTATCAAAAGGGAAAAAACAAGGATTTTATTTGATCTTTTCATATCTTTCAATTTCATATCCTCCTCTTTCTCTGCAAAGAAGAAGAATCGAATTGTTCCAATTTATGGCGCTTGAAGTGTTGAGGATTTTTTGATAGACAGGTATTCTTACACGATTTATCGTATCATAAAAATTCAAAGTATTTTCTCCAACGACGACAAGTGTGCTTCCGTAAGGAAGCAATTTCAAATTTCCAATGTCATCATCACCTATTAGCTGGGCATCGTGTGTTTTCATGTCGACAACGATAAGAATGTAATTGGACGATAAAAGATAAATGAGGTTTTTATTCACGTAAACGGAATTTATCTTTATGGACTGATCGGATTTAAATCCAACTTTTTTTGTAATTTCATCGATCTTTTCAAAGAAAATTCCAACATGCTCCACAAGACTGTACACAGCCACGTACTTATCTGTAACTATTACAAGTTGGTTTGTTAATGGAAGAAAACGCATGATGGCGTTTTTGCCTGGTATGGTTAAAAGGATGTTGTTCTTTGATAGATTGACGAGTGATGTTGATGTTGCTTTATTTTCAAGAGCGTAGATATCCTTGTCTGTCACGAATATAGATTGATAGTCCCTTTGAGGAATTTCACACTTCAAATTCGACACTTTTCCGGTGAATTCAAGGACTTGGTGCTTTCCAGTGATGAGATACAGGTGATTTCCATAAACGTTTGAGAAAGATATCCTTCCTTTGTATATCGGCTGATAGCCACCTATTGACATGAGATAGGCATCGCTTTCGGAGACAAGGTAAGCCCCATTTGAAACTCCCATTATCTTCGATACCTTTGGTACATCAACTTGGTACGTTTTGGAAAGATACGCTCCCATTGATGGTTTTTTAAGCAAATAATCACCACTCGAAAGGTACTTTCGACTTTTCAAACTCATTTTGACCGATATTGCCTTTTCGTTCACAGAAGTAGAAGTTTTCGTTTCCTTGAATTTGTCGGAGGTGAAATTCATTTGATCAGGTAAAGTTTTTGTTTTTAGCAACTTTTTCAAAAGTTTTTGTACATCCCTATGCATGAATATATCGTAAAACGAATAAGGGAATTTGTATTTCATCTTTCCAAAGCTCAGAGCGCTTTTCACCGAGGTCACTCCATCACCTTTACCGTTCACAAGTTGTGGAAAAAGTTCTTCTAATTTTTTAGAGCTTTTTATTAAAACATTTGGCTTTGTCCCTGTGATGGATATGAATGTTGTACCTGTTGGTGGTGATGTTGACTTTAAATATGAAATAAGAGATGAATCCGGTTCAAGATCTTTGGCAAAGAAATTCAAAAGCCTCAAATATGAAGTGGATATGTTTAAAATATAATTCACAGTTTTTAATGGAATCAAAAGATCTCGACTTAAAAAGATGCTTCCGGCGTTGTACAAATTGCTTAACATATATGCCGAGGCGAAAGTTGTACCATCATTTGGCGTGTCAAAAAGCACGACCCTTTTTATATTTTCGAGGTTTTTTTGAGATTGTAAAGCATATCTCGTCACCAATCCCCCAACGCCTTGAGCGATCACATAAGTATCGCCTTTCACAGTTGTAAGAAGGTTTGCCAACGTTTTTCCCACATATTCGGTGTAACTATTGGTACCTGTTTTTTCGAAATAGTTTACAACTTTTGCAGTTGTTGATAAGGATTTTGATGATGTTAAAGGATAAGAAAAAATGTAAACGTTGTAATCAGAAAAAATTCGAGCCCATATATTTTGATCTGTACCTGGAATATTCCCGGCAAAATTCATGTTGCTTCCAGGAACTACGATAAGATTTGGAGAGTTATCTCCTGCTTTTTTTACAAGTCTTAGACCATAATCACCATTGCTTTGAATAAGATGCAAGCCCACTATCCCAGGAAAGTACAAGATACTTTCAAGATAGTGAGAATTGTTCCTTGTTCTAATTTGCCCACCATACAGAACATAAGGCATCCCGTTAATCGTTTCCACACTCTCAACATTTGCGGTATTCTCACCAAAATAGTAATTTGATGGTATTGGAATCCAAACGTGTATTGGGGAACGGCTCATCGTTTTAAGACCACTTTTCCAGGAAACTTTGTAAAGGTGGCCTACAAAGCTTGAGGCAACTTCAACTGCTGTGTAATCCGTTGTGGATGAAGAAACGGCTGAAATCAACATAGAATCCCCTCTTTGCAAAGCCCCTTCATTTGCCTCCACCTCAGCTGAAAGAACAAGCTTGTTTCTTTCTTTGTGCGGCTTGAGTAAAAAGAAAGACATGACTACTACCAACGTTACGACTGCGATAGTCGCTATAAGAATTTTTTTATTTTTAAAAATCTTACCAAGGAAACCCAGCTTTAAAAAGTTAAGCTTGGGAATTTTGGGAAATTTCATTCACGCCTCACTGTATCTTCAACGTTTTTTATTTCTGACAAAAGCTTTGGGGAATCTTTCAAATTCTCTAAAACTCTTCTATAAAGAGTATCGGCGAATTTCTTCGATTCTTCAACTCCGATTCTTTGAACAAGCGTGGATTTATGTTGTTTAAGGTCTTTGTGAGGTGTCTTTCCAATTTCTTCAAAAGTTGAATTGATATCGGCAATGTCATCGAATATTTGAAAACTTATCCCAAAATCATATCCTGCTTCTTCATATTTTTCGACATTTTTGCCCTTTAACCTTGGTCCGAAAGAAAATGCAAAGGCGAAAAGTGCTCCAGTCTTTTTTTTGTACATTTTCACAATATCATCATTTTTTCCATTTGCTTTCGACATGGCTATGTCACGCATTTCCCCATCGACAAGTTCTATAAGCGTTCTTGAAAAGGCATTTGAAAGAGATGGATCTCCCAATTCATTGCAGATATCGAGTGCCCTTACGAAGAGCAGATCCCCAGCCATTATAGCCGTGTCTTCGCCGAACATCACATGATTAGACGGCTTTCCACGTCTGTAATCATCGTTGTCTATTGCAGGGAGATCGTCATGTATTAAAGAGGCTGTGTGCATCATTTCTACAGCCACAGCACCCCTAAGAGCGATTTTTTCTTCTACATCAAAATCCAACGCGCTTGTCATAAGAAAGGTAGGTCTCAATCTCTTACCCGGCAACTCAAGTGTGTAGAGTGCCGCTTTTTCAAGTGTTGAACAGAGGTTAAGGGAAAGCACGTGTTTTCTCAACTCTTCTTCAAGAATTTCCATTATCTGTATCTTTTTTTTCGTTTCCTTTTTCACCTCTTTCGCGGTGAAAATAATTCTTAAAATCGTCTATATTCATGTTTTCAACGAAATCCTTGAATTCTTTTTCTTTCTCTTCTTTCTGCGAGCTTTCTTCGATCTTTATTCCCCCTTCGAGGATAATTTCATCAGTCGTGTATATCGGAACATTCTTTTTCACTGCAACCACGATGGCATCGGATGGACGGCAATCTATTTCGATCATGGAATTCGGATCGTCTTCTAAATCAGAGTAAGTAAGATCCTTTATGATCAATTTTGCGTAATAAGTGTTCTCTTTTAAGGAATCTATGATCACTTTTGAAACTTGAGCGTCAAGCGCCTCTATCACGTTTACAAGCAAATCATGTGTTAAAGGTCTCGGAAAATCGCTTTTTTCTATTTCCAATGAAAGTGCCATTGCCTCGCAAGAACCTATCCATATGGGAAGGACCATTGGACTTTTATCCATTCCGAGTATAACAACCGGTGTGTTGTGGTTTTTATCAAGCATTAAGGCTTTGATTTTCAACTCTCTGAGCAATTTTCTCACCTCTTTCAAGTCTTTCAACTTCGTTGGCTATGATATCCTGTAACATCTTTGCCAATTCAGGTGTTTTCATGCCTTCGAAATTCTTAGGTTCTATAACTGGGAGCACAGAGGTAATTATTTTTGAGCCACGTATGTAAAAAGTGCCCTTAGGCATTGATCCATCCGTTCCAACAATGGCAATTGGAACGATCGGAACTTTTGATTTTAAGATGATCTTCATGGATCCTGCTTTGAATTCGTGCACCTTTCCATCAACGCTTCTTGTTCCTTCTGGAAAAAGAACCACAGCTTGTTTCTCTTCTTTCATCTTTTTGATCAGGTTGTTAACGGCTTTCACAGCATCTCTTGGGCTGTTTCGATCGATGAGTTCACCGCCAAGAACTTTTAAAAATTTCCCCACGGTGAAGAAATGATCCAACTCTTTTTTCGCGACGAATCCCGCATGCGGATTTATATATCCCTGTATCAAGGATATGTCCAACATGCTCCTGTGATTGGACACCATTATGTATGGTCCCACCTTGGGAAGATTTTCCATTCCTTTTATGACAACTTCACTTTTTACCCATTCGAATGCACGTCTCCCCCATCGTCCAACGTGAAAGCGAATATAGGATTCTTTATCTTCGCCTTTGAGTTTAGTGGCTTTGCGTGTGAAGAATGGAGCATAGAGCATATAACACATGAATCCGACAAAGATGCGAATATATCTTAAAAATCCCATTATCTCACCTCACCTCATTATATCACTTGGCATTTAAAACAAAGATGGCAGTTTTTTCATGTTTTTACATTTTGATGCATTTACGAAGAAGATGGGAGTTCAGATCTCCAAGTAAGTTGAAATTTTCGAAGCTTTCTTTGTATTCTTTGATCTCTTGAAAGTAACTTTCATCCATTGACAACACGTTCGAATGGTTCAAAACGATATGAGTAAGTGTTGATTTTTTCCTCTTTAACTCCGTTTGAACGAAATCCAAAATGAATTTAGAATACACGGCATGAGTAGTTTGATATTTCCCATTTATCAAAGGGCAGACGATGGAATGTTTTTTTGTGTTGTTCAACACCTTTTTTACAACTTTTGGAATTACAAATGGCATATCACATGCTACCAGAAAAATATGATCCGATTTGGAGTTTAACAAAGCGCTTTCAAGCCCTCCAACAGGTCCTTTGTTTGGATGAACATCGGGAAAAACGTTACCAATTTTTAGTCCCGGGTCCTGGCCTACAAACAGTATTTCTTCAAACATATAACCTATTGATTCAACAAGCCATTGTGTCATAGATTTTTCATAAACTTTGTATGTACATTTGTTAGTGCCAAATCTTAAAGACTTTCCTCCCGTCAAAATAGCCAATGAGAAGTCCACAAATTTCCCTTAATTTTCCATGTCAAACTCTATTTTAACATGTCCATTTCGGTTCATACCTTTCAAGTTTTTAATTATTCCAGAATTTACATCTGTTATTATGGAAGAGATGAACGGTAAGATTGGCACGATCTTCCCATCAAATTCAACTTTCACATGCTTGTTGGCAAGTTTAACACAATCACTTAGAGTCTTTTCACCTTTGAGTATCTTTGCCAACATTGTTTTGCAGTCCATTCCACAATGTCCACAGTCATCGCCTGGAAGTGGTTTCATGGCTGTTGAAAGGGTTAAATCATAAAGTGTTTCGAAATCAAATGGATCTATTTTCCTCATGTTGGAAGCACCAACTTTTCCAACAACGGCCACGGTGAGATCATCAATCCTTTCCAATCCCTCTCTTTCCGTCACAAACAAGATCTTTGGCATTGGAAAACCTGTTTCTCCCTCAACTATCATAAAATCGTATTTCAAATGATCTAAAAGTTCAACGAACTTAAGCTTTTTTGGAAAATGTAAAATCGTTTCGTTTTTTCCGGTGACCACCGAAAGAGATGTGCCAGCTTCAAGATATTTGACACTGTCTTTGGAGTCTTTTTCATAGCTCAATCTACCATGAGTGTTTTTAACGGTTACAACTGAATAACCATGGGATCTTAACATTTGGGTTACTTGAGAAATGGCCGTTGTTTTTCCGGAATTGGATGGTCCAAAGAACTCAATGAGCTTCATATTTTAACCTCCTGAATCGATGGATTGATGATTTATCCTTCGTCTAACAATCGCCTTTCGCCTTCGATTTTTTTGATTTTGGTTATATCTTGAACGGCCTCAATAACGCCGAAATAGTCACCATTTTTATCGTAAACTGGGAAATACCTGATATGCAAAAATTTCCCCTGGAAGTTCATCCAAAAATCGGCTGATTTCCTCTTTTTGGTTTTGAAATCATTTAATATTTTTTGAACTACGTACACACTTTTGGGAGGGTGACAGTTTTGAACCTTCCTTCCGAGATCCAACTCAGTTCTTGGGAAAGCGTGTTGCTTTCCAAAGGGTAAGTTAAAATAAGTCACAACATCGTCTTTGTCCACAAAAGTGATATCCATCGGTATGCTATCCAATATGTATAAAAGTGTTTCAGCATCCATATCCTCGAAAAGTTCTTGCGTGTTCACTCTTTCATCCATTTTTTAAAACCTCCATTGGTAATTCAAAATATCCCAGTTTATCAGATTCTTTTTTAATGTTTTTCCAATCTTCTTTGCTAAGTACATCCAATGCCACGTTGTAAAGTATCTCTTGTTCTTTTTGCGTGTGCTTCACAAAAGTTTCAACCAAGTACGTGAAGGCACCTTGAAGATAATTCACAAACTCATCGTAGGGCATCGATGGTATTTCGGAAATCATCTTTTCTATTTTACCTCTTTTTTCCTTCATTTTTGAATGCTCATCCCACATTATAGCAGGTGGCTCTTCCACACCGTACTTTTCGAGAACAGGGAAAAGTGTATTTTCTTGGCGAATATCATGGTTTTCAGAAGATTTCAATTTTTTCATAGTGGCACTCAATTTTTCTGTTAGATCTTTCGCATCATCGTAACCATTTCTGCTTTTCATATCGCGTGCTGTACTCAGCCCTTGCTCGAACCACAGCATCATGGCATCGTGATCCTTTATGAACCTCCATAAGGGGTGGTCTTCAGATATTTTTTTCCTTGAGTTCATCAATTGATCTTTAAAAAGCTCCAAATGAACGTCACATGCTTTCATGAGATCTTGAATTGAATATCCTTCTTTTGTAAGCTCAGATTCCGCGATCGCAATGATTATTGGATTGGCTTTGCTCACTATTTCTTTGAATTTCTCTTTTACTTCTTTTACATCTTTTCCCTCATCGAAAAGGGCTTTCATCAGAGTTTTAACCTGCTCTTTAACGTTATTGGCATAGGCCACATTTTTCTTGAACTCTTCCCCGTTTCCAATTTTACCACTTTGTACGCCTTCATCGATCATACTCATCAATTTTTCAAAGGTCATGTTGTGCTTTTTCGCTATTTTGTTCAACGTCATTTTGGGCGCCATCAACTGTACGATCATGGTGTTTTTGAACAATTTAAATTTGGGGCTCTTTTTGGCCAAGTACTCCGTTATACCAGGGTAATCCTTTATAACCTCTAACAGCTTGGTACTTTTCTTGTAAGATAACATTTTGCATCACTCCTCTTAAGTAGACTATTTTTATCTACTTTATTGTACCATTTAAGATCTGAAGTGTCAACAATTAGAAGATTTTCGAAGATGCTTTCATAAGGAGGAGAAATTAAGTTTATGTGTACGTTCGGGTGTAAAGCCTCGAATTCGTTAATTATACTTTGTAATATATGCGTTCTTTGAGGGCTTGTGAATACTTGAACCAAGTTAAGAGTTACCTTTTGAGCTGCCATGCCAACAACAAACATGAGCATTATCGACACAACGAGTAGTATGAAAATCTTTCCCACTTCCATTTTAGGATGCATATATTTTACCATTTTGTGTCTAATTTACAACATCATGAAAACATCATCGATTTTTTTACGTGCAATTTTTTTGGCATATATCCATGAATCGGTTGAAAAATTTGAAATATCCTCTCCGAAATCAGAAAAATCTAAAACCATGTTAAACTTCTTGGAAAAGTTGTCTATCAGCGACATAGTTCTTAAATAGTCGGCTTTTAGCATTATTTCCCAAGTTCTCTCTGGAAGTTTTTTCCTTATACGTGGCGTGGTGTTAACGAATATCTTTATGAGTTTTTCATTTTCAAGAGTTGAAAATCCTGGAACACCGGTTACAATTGCAGTCGAGACGAGCTTCTGACCTCTGTAATCAGCCGGAACAAAAACCGGCACGATTGACATAGAGGCTTTTAACCCTGCTCTCCATTCTTTTGAAGAGATCAACACTTCTGAGGCATTATAAAGGTTAACGGCAGAATATCTTAAATCTATTTGCGGCTTTGAAGTGTTTTCTAATTTTGTAAGCATGAATTTTTCTTTCACGATGGATTTAACTTTTTTTGAAGTTACAGCGGTGGCAAGTTTGTATGTGCTTGCAAGTTTTGAAAACAAAGAGTTTCCGGTATTCGAGAAGAATTTTAAAGTCTTAGACAAATGAGCGAATCTATACAGTACCCTACTTTCGAATTTTCCATCTAACGCAGCGTAATCGTTTGCAAAAAGTGCTCCCACTCCACATGCGTAAATGCGCTGAGGCATCAATCCGCGATCTTGAAGCTCTTTTAAGACGGCAGCACCCTCAATGGAAAGCGCGTTGAATCCATTCAAATACAAGGCAAATTTTTTGGGGATGTTCTTCATCGACCTTGCGACAGGGAGACTCCGTTGTCTATATGTTATGGAGAAATTGTCGCATTCACCCGCCTTCCTATTATCAACGTTTTTGGTTCTTTCAATCTCTTAATATTCTTTCAGCTTGTACAAGCGTGTACTTTTGCTCAATTCAATTTTCTTGGATCAAAGTATCAACTTTTTCTAAGAGTGTGAATGAAACATAAGGATCCTGGCGGCAATTCACTCCCTGAATTTTCCTCTTAGCTCACCTGGAAGGAGATAAAAAAAGGAAGGATTCTTGTTGCACATGGATTGCAAAACTTCCACAAGCTCTTCATTTTCTTTTGACTTCTTTAAAATGGACTTGAAGATCTCCGGATTGTCGGATGCCTCTAAAGCTATTGCAATATCAAGCATGGACTTTTTCATATACGGATCTTCTTCGAATTCGTAAAGAAGGTATTTTTCAGCCTCTTTTTCTCCCAATCTCAGAAGGGCGCCGTAAACTATCATCGCCTCTTTTTCTTCTTTTACAATTCCTAACAATTTGTAAAGTGTATTTATAGAGTTTTGACATTTCATTTCACCAAGAAGATCGGCAGCGTAAAACATTCCTACGTTGCTTTCAGCAAGATCGATTTTTTTGTCAACTTCTTTCATAATTTCCCTACAACTATCCAGCTTTTTCAAAATATCAGCTGACAACATTGCCGTCTTGGCATCTTCGTCAAAAAGAAGATCAACCAATTTAGGAATGGCCTTATCACCAAGTTCGTCTAAAATCCTGTTTATCAGTTTTTCATTCTTTTCCAAGAGATTCACTCCAAATTTTGAAGGTTAAAGCCTTAAACGATATAGAGATATCAACATCTTCCAAATCCACATTTTTCACGTATATCTTAACAGGAGCGAAGTTGATAATGCCTTTGATTTTTTTACATTCCATTAGCCTATTGGCTATGGATTGAGCATATTCTGCCGGCACGGCTATCACGCCTATTTCTATGGATAGCTCTTCTATCTTTGAACACATCTCCTTGATCGGGATGATAGGTATTCTCCGAGAACCAACGGACGTTCCCCATTTAGAGAGATTTCTATCGAACAGTGCGATAACTCTGTAGTTGTCTCTTAAAAGTCCTTCATAATTTGCAAGGGCCATTCCGATGTTACCAGCACCAACAATTCCGACATTCCATGGCCTATTTATGCCAAGTATATTTTCCAACGATTCTTTTAAGTAATTCAAGTTATAACCAGAACCACGTTTCCCAAATCCACCAAAATAAGAAAGATCTTTTCTAATTTGACTGGATTTAAGTGAAAGCCTCTCACCAAGCTCATTTGAGGATACCAATTCCTTTCCAGATTCCAACAGGGTAATAACGCACCTATGGTACAATGCCAATCTCTTTGCAACTGGAGCTGGAATTTTCGAATTCAATTCATATCACCTCACCACGATATTCACAAGCCGACCTTTAACGACAAACGTCTTCATCGGTTCTCTTCCGTTCAATAATGCCTTTATTTTATCATTTTCAAGGGCGACTTTGATAATTTTCTCATTTGGTAAAATAGGATCGATATTTATGTGAGCCCTTATCTTACCATTTAGCATAACAGCCAATTTTGCCTCCCTTGCAACAAGCGCAGACTCATCGTATGTGGGCCATGATGCATTTGCCGCAAAAGGTTTTTTTCCCATGCGTTCCCACAATTCTTCGGCTATGTGTGGGGCAAATGGTGAAAGAGCTGGGACGAACTTATCGGCAAATTCCTTGAGAAGGTCTAAATTCATTTCGTTTTTAGGAGTTGAATTCATGTAATTTGTGAAAGTGTTGACGAGTTCCATGAATCCACTGACAACGGTGTTAAAACGGAAGGCTCCTTCTATGTCTTGAGTTATCTTTTTTATCATGATGTGCAATTTCATACGCAATTCATACTCGGTGTCATTTAGCTTCTCTTTTGAAGTGTTAGCCTTATGTTCTCGAATGAATGGCAGCATTTTTTCAAAAAGGTTCCACATCTTTGTGACGAACCTGTCTACACCTTCAAGCCCACTATCCTGCCATTCCGCATCTTTTTCTGGCGGCCCCATGAAGAGAATGTAAAGTCGTAAAGTATCTGCTCCATATTTTTCAATCATCTCATCTGGAGAAACGACATTTCCTTTAGATTTTGACATTTTCGCCCCATCTTTGTACAGCATTCCTTGAGTGAAAAGGTTCTCGAATGGTTCATCAAAAGAAAGCACTCCTGTATCTCTTAGAGCTTTCGTTATAAACCTCGAATAAAGAAGATGAAGAATTGCATGCTCTACTCCACCTATGTACTGATTGACTGGTAACCATTCATCAACATCTGTTTTATTGAACGGCACGGTACTGTCGTAAGGATTTACGTATCTTAAATAATACCACGATGAGTCGACAAACGTATCCATTGTATCACTTTCTCTGATCGCTGGTCCACCGCATTTTGGGCAAGTTGTGTGCAAAAAATTCTCATCCCTTGCAAGGGGAGATTTTCCTTTCGAATCGAATTTCACATTTTTTGGTAATTTTACAGGGAGTTCTTCTTCTTTAACAGGAACTATCCCACATTTTTCACAATACACCACAGGAATAGGTGCTCCCCAATAGCGCTGCCTTGATATAAGCCAATCTCTCAGTTTGTAGTTGACGGTTTTTTTGCCCATTTCGTTTTCCTCGAGGAATTTGAATATCTTGCCTTTTGCCTCCTCATTTTTCATACCACTGAATGGCCCTGAGCTTTTCAATATTCCATCTCCGTCATACGGGAGTGCACATTCTTTTGATGAGATCACCTCTCTTATGGGAAGTGAATACTTGACCGCAAATGCGTAATCGCGTGTATCATGAGCAGGAACCGCCATAATGGTTCCAGTACCGTATTCATAGAGTATGTAATTTGCCACATATATTGGGATTTTTTCACCGTTAACTGGGTTTACGGCGTGCGTTCCTAAAAAAACGCCTTCTTTTGGAGCATCCGTAGAAAACCTTTCAAATCTGTTTTTATAAGATTTTATCTTGATTAGAAATTCTTCGACTTCTTTCCTTTTCTCTTTGATCGTCAACTCCTTCAGAAGGGGAGACTCAGGTGCAATGGCCATGAAAGTGACTCCCCATAACGTATCAGGGCGGGTCGTGAAGATCTTCAAATCTTTCCCATTTTCTGCCACTTTGAAGTTAACCTCGGCACCGGTGCTTTTTCCTATCCAATTTCTTTGCATGGTTTTCACGTTCTCTGACCAGCCATCTAAATTGTTCAAGAAACGGTATAGCTCTTCCGCATAATCGGTGATTTTGAGATACCATTGATCGAGTTGCTTGATCACAACCGGTGTTCCACATCTTTCACACTTTCCGTCCACAACCTGTTCATTTGCAAGGACGGTTTTGCAATGTGGGCACCAATTTACGGCACCAGATTTTTTGTATGCGAGATTCTTTTCGTAGAGCTTTAAAAAGATCCATTGAGTCCATTTATAATAATCTTCATCGCAAGTTATGACTTCTCTGTCCCAATCATAACTGAACCCCAATTTTTTTATCTGCTTTCGTATGATCTCTATATTTTTTTTCGTCCATTCCTCTGGATGAGTGTTCCCATGTGCTATTGCAGCATTTTCGGCAGGAAGACCAAAAGCATCGAATCCGAAGGGATTAAGTACGTTGTACCCTCTCATTCGTTTGTAACGTGCCACGACATCTCCAATCGTGTAATTTTTAACATGGCCCACGTGTATACTCCCCGATGGGTATGGAAACATCACCAAAGAATAGTACTTCGGTTTTTCGGATTTTTGTGGGGTGTGAAAGATGTTAGATGTTTCCCAACGAGTCTGCCATTTTTTATCTATCACTTTGTGATCGTACATTTACTCTTCATCCCCCCCATTTGGATCGATCTTTTCGGCATCAGACCACAGCGATTCCAAATCGTAAAAACCACGTGCTTTTTTGGTGAAGATGTGAACCACTATTTCTTCCGCGTCCACTATCATCCAATCATGATCGGTGTTTTTATCAAAAAAAACTATAGGATGATGTGCCAATTTTAGAACTTCCAAGACTCTGTCTCTCATTGCTTTCATTTGAACTGTGGAATCGGCACTTACTATGACAAAATAATCTGTCATATAACTCATCTGACTCATCTTCAAGATCGTAAGGTGGCAATCTTCATCTTTCAATAGCTCATTGCACACGTGTTTCAAAATGCTCAATTTTCACTACCTCCTACTCGACCGTCACGCTTTTCGCGAGATTACGTGGCATGTCAATGCTCAAATTTCTACCATCTGCCACGTGGTATGCAAAAAGCTGAAATGCGCTTCCAACAAGAAAAGGATACAGATAATGTGGAAGTTTGGGAAGGTGTATGGAATCGTTTACCACGGATGAAACATCTGAATCTCCCTCGGTAAGGATTGCCACCACATGGGCATTTCTCGCCTTCGTTTCAAGAATGTTCGAGATCATTTTTTCTTTGAGTTCATCACTTACGGCAACCGCCATAACAGGGAATTTTTCATCAAGTAGAGCTATTGGCCCATGTTTCAGCTCTCCAGCTTGATACCCCACAGCATTTGTGTAACTGATCTCCTTTAACTTCAGAGCCCCTTCCAATGCAGAGGGAAAGTTGATCCCTCTCCCTACGTACATGAAATTGGCATATCCAACGTATTTATTTGCCACTTTTTTTATCTTGGAATTTGAAGAAGTTATGAAATTGTCCATGATTTCTGGCAACTTATTCAATGATTTCACAATTTCAGGATGTTTCCCATCCATTATCGAATCGATGTGGAGGGCCAACAGGTATAAAACCATCATCTGTCCTATGTAAGCTTTGGTTGAAGCGACGCTAATCTCAGGACCAGCGTTGATGTACAACGTCTTATCCGCCTCGCGTGTTAAAGTCGAACCGACGACGTTGGATATCGCCAAAACTTTTCCACCAAGTGATTTTACCAATCTTATGCTTTCAAGAGTATCGGCGGTCTCTCCAGATTGGCTTATCGCTATCGTGAGTGTTTTATCGTCCACAAAAACATTTCTATATCTGTACTCAGAAGAGACTTCCACCTCTATATTGAAAGGTCTAAGATTTTCAAAGAAATATTTGAAAATCAAGCCAGCATGGTAACTCGTACCACATGCCACGACGTTTAACTTGTTCAAATTTTTTAGGTAATCTTTCCATTCACTCAGTTCGTCAAAAGCAATCCTTCCGCCATATGTTCTGCCGGTTAAAGCATCTGAAATGACTCTAGGTTCTTCGTAAATTTCTTTTAGCATGAAATGTTTAAAGCCACCTTTTTCAGCATCTTTCTCATTCCAATCTATATGATGAAACTTTTTGTCTACATTTTTGGAGGTGGATTCAAATATTTCAAAGTCTCCTGCTGTCAGTCTTGCCAACTGTCCGTCTTCTAAAAACATCACATCCCTAACTGATGAAATTAAAGGTGTAACATCTGAAGCACAAAAACTCCTCTTCCCATCTGATGCCACGACCAGTGGGCTTTTACGGCGCGCAAAGATGATCTCGTTTTTTACATCACTGTGAAGTACTCCTATGGCATAGGTGCCATTCAGATCTTCAACAGCCCTTCTGACTGCTTCGAGCAGATCACCGTTGAAATACTTTTCGACAAGGTGCGCCACCACTTCAGTGTCAGTTTGAGATACGAATTTATGCCCTTCAGCTTGAAGTTGAGAGCGAAGAGTCGAAAAGTTTTCGATGATACCGTTGTGAACGACCGCTATTTTATGAGTGCAATCTGATTGTGGATGTGCGTTCAAGTCATTTGGTACGCCATGGGTAGCCCAACGCGTGTGGGCAATACCGGCATGTATTCTCTTTTCAAGGTTTGAACTTAAAAACTCTCGTAATTGATCTACCTTGCCTGTATGTTTTTCAATTATTAAAGAACCGTTCTTTGCGAAAGCAATACCTGCTGAATCGTACCCCCTGTATTCGAGCTTTTTCAAGCCGTTAACGAGGTCTTCTACTGTTCCATCGCCAATGAAGCCATATATTCCACACACTTATATCCCCTCGTTTATCTCATTCAACATATGATTTTCAACACCTTCGGCGGCAACTCTAAGCGCATTGTATATTGCCAACGAATCAGAAGAGCCATGTGCTTTAACAACTGCCCCCTTTACTCCTAACAAAAATGCACCACCATATTTTCTGTAATCGAAAATTTCTTTGAAAGATGTAAAGGTGCCTTTCATCATGAGAGCGCCTATTTTTTGAAAGGTACTTGATTTTTTTATGGAATCTTTCAAGCCTTTTGAAAAAAACGTTCCAACACCTTCTAAAGTTTTCAAAACGATGTTTCCACTAAAACCATCGCAAACAACAACATCGACATTCCCAATGCAAACATCTCTACCTTCAACATTGCCAACGAAAGACTCTCCAATTTTTTCCTTCATAAGGTAATAAGCTTCTTTAACCGTATCATTTCCTTTTTCTGGCTCCGTTCCAACATTTAAAAGGCCACATTTGGGATTCTTTCGCTTTAGGACAGCGTGCGCGTAAGCCAACCCCATGGATGCAAGTTGAGAGTAGCTTTGAGGTTTAAGCGTGATGTTGGCTCCAGAGTCTATAAGTACAGTTCCACCAATCATCGAAGGTATGGTGGTGGCAATGGCCGGACGATCTACACCTTTTATTCTTCCAACTATAAAAGTACCGCAAACAAGAATTGCTCCAGTGTTGCCAGCACTTACAAACCCATCCGTTTCACCGTCTTTAACGAGCTTTGCACAAGCTGCAAGTGAGCTGTCCCGCATCTTTAGTATTTCAGTTGGTTTTTGTGACATTCCAAACCGCGACGGAGCATGAAAGATCTCTATCTGTTTTGTTCCCGTTGGAATCAACGGCTCAAGCTTATCTTTATCACCGACGAGCACAACTGTATGAGAGGTTTCTTTTACGAACAAAAGCGCCCCCTTCGCCTCTTCGTAGGGAGCATCATCACTGCCAAAAGCATCGAGTGCTATTCGAGCCAAAGGAGAAGATCACTCCTTAACTTCTAAAACTTGTTTACCGTTGTAGTAACCACAATGCAAACAAACATGATGGGGAAGCATTGGTTCTCCACAGTTTGGACACTTGACAGTTGTTACTTTTATGGCTTTGTAATAAGTCGCTCTTCGTCGACTTGTTCT
Source organism: Mesoaciditoga sp. (assembly GCA_015491995.1). Lineage (GTDB taxonomy): Bacteria > Thermotogota > Thermotogae > Mesoaciditogales > Mesoaciditogaceae > WGFY01. The sequence continues at coordinate 29,150 of WGFY01000041.1, read as the reverse complement.
GTTCTTTGATGGTTTTTTCTTCGGTACAGCCATTGATAAACTCTCCCTTCGAATTTTCTAATTTCAAATCGATAACTGTAATTCTTGATCGATGTGTTAATTTTTGAACTTGTCTTTCAGAACTGCAAAAGGTGATTCTTCTTTAGAGCTGTGCATGCACATATGATCAGGATACTCGTTTAAATTCACTCCACAGTATGGACACAATCCTTTACATCCTTCTTTGCACAAAACTTTGAGAGGTATCTCGATAACCATCGCTTCGATAACCCTATCTTCAAGATCTACAAAGTCATCTTGAGGGTTGTAGAGAAAAGAATTGTCAAGTTCGACAAGCTCAACACTCTTTTCAAGGCGATCTTGCTTGGATTTCTTTTCTTCAGGAATGTAAAATGCTTCTATTCTACCGTTTATCTTCAGGTGAACAGGCTCCAGGCATCTGTCGCAAGGATGAATTACGACTGTCTCTACACGTCCAGATACATAGATTCTTCCCTTTAAAAAAGACGCTTCAATTCTTACCCTTATCGGTTCTGAATAGGGATAAGATTCACCATCCAATTCAAGAAATTTCCAATCAAGCTCTTCGTTTATATGTACAACCTTTTCTTTCTTCAAATTTTCTAATTTTAATTTAAACATACCAAACACCTGGTGTGCCCGGGGAGATTTGAACTCCCGGCCTATAGATCCGCAATCTATCGCTCTATCCAGCTGAGCTACGGGCACAAAACTGGCGGAGAGAGTGGGATTTGAACCCACGGTGGGAAAAACCCACACTTGCTTAGCAGGCAAGCGCCTTCGACCACTCGGCCATCTCTCCATTCGGCCGGAAACTGGGACTAACTCAAGTTCATCCCGAACTCGATAGGTAGTATATCATAAAAAAAAACGGGACTCAACCCCTAATTTTGATGATGCTTTACAACTTCATAATCCATTGAAGATGCTTTTGATCTCCACCACGTATCCAACTCCAAAAACCGTCCGAATTTCAATCTCTGTATGAATCAGTTTTTTTCTAAGATTTTTAATCGTTGCATCCACGATTCTTGCTGAAATATTTTGATTTTTCCATACAAGATCCAGAAGTTTCTTTCTGCTGAACACTTTAGAGGGCTTTTTGATCATCTCGTCAAGTATAACACTCTCTGTTGGGCTTAAATACACCTTCATATTACCCGTGAAAAGTGTTCGAGATACTCTATCAACAAATGGATATTTTCCGTCTTTAGAAAGGTTTTTCAGAAAGCGATTTATCTTTGCGAGGAGAACTTTTACAGAGAATGGCTTCGTAACGTAATCCACTGCACCCAATTTCAAACCGTTGAGAATGTCACTTTCCGAGTTCTTGGCGGTTACCATTATCACGGGGATTTTTTTCATTTCTGCGATCTGTGCAACTGATTCTCCACTAAGCTTTGGCAAAATGAGATCGAGTACGATCATATCCAATTCATTTTTGTTAATGAATTTTATGGCCTCTACACCGTCTTCGGCGAGAAGTACCTCATGCTCACGCTCTAAATACAATTTCGTGATCTCTCTTATCGTCGGATCATCCTCCACCAAAAGTATACGGGCCATTTATTTCCACACCACTGCAATACGCTCTCTTTTTGAAAGATCTTTAAATATCTTATAGTTAAAACCGTTCTCTTCAAAAACATCTTTCAGCGATTGCCTGAAAGGATGTGCGATCTCGAAATAAAAAACCTTTGGAGAATACTTTTGAAGAATGTATTTGTACACGTTGTTTCCATCTTCACCCCCAACCAATGCTTTGTAAGGCTCATGATGTAATTCAGGTAATTCTTCCCACTCGCTTTGGGTAAGATATGGTGGATTCGAAACCACGACGTCCACATGCTCAACCTCACTTTTTTTTACATGAACTCTTTTTGAAACATCATGAAGTTTGGCATTTTCATATGTAAGATCAAGTGCACTTCTGTCCACATCGATTGCCCATACGTGAGAATTTGGAAGGTACTTGGCTATTGACACGGCTATGATCCCGCTTCCGCATCCGACATCAACGAACCTCTTCCATTTCATTTTTTTTGAATCCATGATAACGTGTTCCACCAATTCTTCGGTTTCTGGTCGAGGGACTAACACTCGATCGTTCACTTTAAACTTTAACGCCATGAAATATTTTTCGCCGGTTATGTGGTAAACTGGAACCCCTTTGAAACGAAGCTCAACAACTTCACGAAACTTTTTTAGCATTTCTTTTGAAAGCTTTAAATCGAAGTTGGTGTACAGCCACAATCTGTTTTGATTGGAAACATAACTCAAAAGGATCTCCGCGTCTGTACGCGGAGATTTTGAAATTTTGCTTAGATACTTACCTGTCCAGTTAAGGACATTTCTAACATTCCATACATTGGTGTTAGATGCCAAGTCTCGCTCTCACCTCTGGATCTATCATATCAGGGGTCCAGGGCGGATCCCAAACCAATTCGACATCCACGGATTTAACTCCATCCATGGTTTCAATCACATTCTTTGCATCCTCAGTCATCATGCCTACAAGCGGACAGCCTGGTGTTGTCATCGTCATCTTGATATGAACATCGCCATCCGAAGATATGTTTAAATCGTATATCAAGCCCAAGGATACAACGTCTATTCCTATTTCCGGATCCATAACGGATCTCAAAGCATCCGTCACGGTTTCCTTAATAACACTCATCAGTGCACTCCCTTTCAAATGTATACCTTTATCTTACTATCTTTTTTGAATTTGTCGAATACACCTTTAAGCCAGTCGTTCCAAAGTCTCTCTTGTTTTTTGGAAAGCAACTCCTTTTTGATGTTCTGTGAGGCTTCTGCCAAACTCTTAATAGAAGCGTCCTTCTTGCCAATGACCTTGAAAAGCTCCCATCCGTAAGAAGTTTTGATAGGTCCTAAGATCTTCCCAATATTCGTGGCAAAAAGTTTGACTTCAAAATCAGGCATGTTGGCGCTTTCTGGTATCCAACCAAGATCTCCGTTTTTGTCTTTTGTTCGAGTATCAAGAGAATACTTAGAAGCTGCCGATTCAAAAGTTATTTCTCCTGACTTTATGTCTTTTAGTATTTTGTTAGCGGTTGCTTCAGAGTCAGACATTATATGTTCAACGTTTATTTGCTTTGGAGTTTTAAATGTGTCAACATTCGCGTTGTAATACTGTTTGACTTCATTTTCACTGACAGTTGCAGAAGAGGTAACCGCTTTTCTCAGTGCTTCGACCGTCATTGAGAATTTCATCGTGAATAAGGAGTTCTTTTCGAATTGTTCCACACTTCCATATCCTTGTGATTGAATGTACTGTGAAAATTGTTTCTTTGTTATGTTGTAAGTTTTCAACATTTGAAGTACCTGTTCTTGAACCTTGATCATGGCCTGGGTATCTGTGAACTTTATACCGTATTCTTTGGAAGCAAGTTGCTCCATAAGAAGGCTGTCTATCAAGTTGTCGAGGACAGCTTTGTTGTAAGACTTCAAAAAATTCGTGCCAGTCTTTGATGAAATAAGAAGCTGATACATCTTCGGATTGGCTTTTTGTATTGCTTGAAGTGTTTGCCCTATATTTGCAGCATTCTTCAAAACATTTGAATATATGGCTTCTCCATTCACCATCGCAACTACGCTAAGCGTTGCCGATGTGCTGGAAGTGGTAGGCACCGCAGATGCCGCAAAAATTGCGGCAACAAATAAAGTTAAAATCGACGAAAAAAGTAAAACTTTCTTCAAATTTCTTCACTCCTCTCTCTTGGCTTTTTGCCAGAATTTTTCCATTGTTTCAATGGGTTGAGATTTGAAATCAACGCCATTTTCTTCTGCAATTTCATACATCTTTTCAAATCTTTTTATGAATTTTTCAGTTGCTTTTCTGACGGCGACTTCTGGTTCTAAGTTCAAATGTCTTGCAAGGTTGACTACTGCAAAGATAAGATCTCCTAATTCCTCACTTTGTCAAAAACCGGATTCAAAGAAGACCAATCAAAACCATACGCTGCCGCATTTTCTTGTACTCTTCTTGCCATAAAAAGACCCCCAAGAGCTGGATTTACTTTTCCAATTCTACTCTTTGCCTCTTTTTTCTCAGATGCTTTTATTTCTTCCCACTTTTCGTACGAATATCCTTTAACATCCCCAAAGGCGTGAGGATGTCTTCTAACCAATTTTTCGTTAAGGGTCTTTGCAACATCATAGATATCAAACTCGTCGCCCTCTTCTGCAATCAACGCATGGAATATTATCTGTAACAAAACGTCCCCTAACTCTTCTTTAAGCTCATTTGAATCTTTAGAATCGATGGCGTGCACCACTTCAAATGCTTCTTCGATCATGTAAGACTTTAAACTTTCATGGGTTTGTGAGGCATCCCATTCACAGCCGCCTGGTGCTCTTAACTTTCTCATAATCTTTATGAGATCGACGATATCTTTGAGATCAGACATTTCACTCACGCGTTCGTTTTTAGCAATATTATTTCTATCCGGTCAGAGGCATCTTCTGATCTGTCCGCAATATCGCCTATTTGAAAGGCAAGCTCTCTGAGTTGCGTTTTCCACGCTAAATCTATGTCGAGTTGGAATACGCTTTGGACTAAATCCCTTTCAACTCCATCGCCCGTGTTTTCCCACTTTTCAACTTTAAGAACGTACTCTTTGACTTTTTCAGTGTCGTCGAAAAGAGTTTCTGCAGCTTTTTGAAGGGCATCGTAAGTTTTTATAGAAAAATCGAATTCTTTTTTGTATTTTTCTTTTAGCACTTCTGGAATGACAAGGCTCTGAAGATAGAGCAAATCAGATACAAATTCAGCTTTGTTTGCCACTCTGTCAACCGCTTCTATTAATCCAAGCATATCGCCACGAGATTGGGCCAAGAAAGCGCCTGAATACATCATCGTCTCCGCATCTCTTCTGATCGAGTCAGCCTCCGTTTCTAACTCTCTAACTTTTTTTACCACTTTTTCTCTTTCGCCTACTGAAATTTGAATGAGAGTAGATGTGGTATCAACTGCCATTTTAACCTTACGGAGGTGTTTATGAAACAAATCTATTACCTCATTTTCTTTCCTACCAAATAAAAGTGACATGGTTCACCTCCAAAAACTCGACAATATCATGTATATTATAACAGCAATCGCTCCGGCCGCAATGGGAGTTACCATCCATCCGGATATTATCTTGATCAACGTTTTCCTGTTGATCATCTTCGTTCCTTTAACAAGCCCAACTCCTATAACGGCCCCGACAATTGCCTGTGCGCTTGAGGTGGGTATTCCAATGATTGAATATCCTAACAACGCGGTTGATTCGGCGAATAGGGCAACGGCAGAACCGAGTGGATCCAAACTTGTTATGTCTTTTCCAACTGCGTATATGACCTTTTTACTGGCTGTCAAAGTACCAAGTGCCATTGCAACCCCTCCTAAAAGAAGGGCTTGTGGAATGCCCAACGCGCCTTTTCCTGTGAACTGGCCACTTACGATCGCCAAATTGTTAGCCCCTAACGAATAAGCCGCGTATATTCCAGCAAGAAGTGATAGTATTCTTACAAACGTTCCACGTGCCCTTATCGATTTCATTTTCTCATAAAAAACGGCTATGAACTTGAAAAGAAAGTACGATATGAGAATAGCTCCAAAGGGCGTCAGCACCCAAAAAATGAGCAATTTGACAACGAGCCACCAATTGACGCAAGTGTTTAAAATTCCAATGCCCACAACAGCTCCTATAACCCCTTGCGTTATTGAGGTCGGAATCGAAAAGGATGTCATAACCAATGCAACCGCTGCTGCACTCAAAGAAACGCTTACAGCTGATATGATCGTCAACGATGTTATATCGGATACGGTGCTTACACCACTTGTCCCACCCAACCATGCTCCTAAAAAAATGAAAAAAGAGGCCAAGACGGTCGCAACCCTATATTTTATGACTCCAGAAACAACAGGAGGGCCGAAAACCGTTGACATGTTGTTAAATCCTAATGTCCATCCTAAGAAAACAACGGGAAGTATTATAAGTAAGAGTGTCAGATACCTTCACCTCCATTTTGAGATTGAGACAGAAAGAAGTTCATTAACACAACATCTTCTCCGGTTGTGACTTTCACATTCTTCTTGTCGCCGTTTACCACACAAAGATCTAATTTTGCCATTTCGAAAGCTGCTGCGTCGTCGTAAAAATACGTGTCGCTGAATTTTCTGTAAAGTTTCTTCAACTCTCCAGCAACACATCCTTGTGGGGTTTGCATTCTGAAAACTTTTGTTCTGTCAATAGAAACAAGTTTACCACATTTTTTCTCTCTTAGAGCATCTTCACTTGAAATAACTGGGACAACGCATGTTTGTGGCTGAATTTTACTCAACACCATTTTAACAAGTTCTTTGCCGATCAACGGCCTCGCGCCATCGTGAACAAGGACTTTTTCGTCATCGTTGAAATGATTTAACGCGTTAGTTACCGAATCTTGCCTTCTCTTTCCCCCGATTACCAACTCCACATTGCCAAATGTGGAAATGAATTTTCTAAAATCTTCTTTTTCTCCTTCTTGGACAACGACCATCACTTTGTCAATTCCACACTCTTCGAAAATACTAACTGAATACATAAATAGAGGTTTACCCTTTAAAAGGTAAAGTGTTTTATTCTGTGTCCCACCAGAGAACCTTGTGGATTTGCCAGCGCAAAGCAAGATCGCACTTGTCATGTTTTGAGGTTTATTCTTCCAAAGAGCAGCTTACCCGCATTCGTTCGAAGTATGTTTGTGATTATGATATCGCGTTGCATGCCAACGAATTTTCCTCCATCTTCAACGACGATCATCGTGCCATCTTCGGCAAATCCTATACCTTGCTCTTTGTTTTTTCCTCTCCTGATGATCTGAATTGAAATTTTTTGACCCGGAAGCAAAGTGGGCTTCAGCAATTCTGCAAGATGGTTCAAATTCAGAACTTTAACACCTTGAAGCTGAGCAACTTTTGTTAGATTGTAATCAAGTGTAACTATTTGACCACTGAATTTTCTGGCAAGATTTACAATTTCCTCATCTACCTTACCATCTTCGTAAGTTATCGTGTCGTCTATCACGAGTTTAACATCCGGCATTACCTTTATTTTCTCAACAATTTCAAATCCTTTTCTGCCTTTATCCTTTTTTTCATCGTCCATGCTGTCGGCAAGTTTTTGAAGCTCGATCAGTACAAACTGAGGGATGACAATTTTACCGTTGAAAAGTCCTATGTCAAACAGATCAAGTATTTTGTCTTCCAAAAGGGCTGATGTATCTAATATAAAACTCCCGTAATTTGGCGAATTTTTACCGTTCATAAAAGCAGTTAATTCAATTCTTTTTTCTATAAGGACTGCAGCTAAAAGAGATATCAAAACCACTATCAACTTTCCGAATGATATCGTCATAACATCATTTCCCAAAAGTCCTTCAACAAGAAAATTACCAATGAACGAGAAGATGAAAAATGACATGAGTCCTACAGAGAAGCCTATCGGTTCTATCTTTTTGTTCTTCAAATCTTTTGCCAAAAAGTAAAGTACTATCCCGGATGATAATCCTATAACTCCTCCCGGCAATATTCCCATAAAGGGATGTAACTCGTAGCCCACATAAAGTCCTAAAAAAGTTGGTAACAATGCCAAAGCCCATTCCACTGTAATTCCCCCCATCTAATAATGATGCATAAATTCTTATCTCAAATTTGCTCTATGCCTTAAAGAGGTTATTCCGTTGATTATAGAGTTGGCCCTCTTTTCTGCAATTCCTTCAATTTTCACCAAATCCTCAAAAGACGCGTTTAACATGCCAGAAAGATCCTCGAATTTTTTCACGATGTTCTTTGCCACGCTCATCGGTATTCTCGGGATGTTGCGAAGCAATCTGTATCCTCTTGGCTGAATGGTAAGCTCGAACAGTTGCGAAGTTTGTAAATCGTACCCCAATGCTTTAACTATGGAATTTGCATCGCCTTTGTTTTTTGTGATTTTTTCAAGAACATCTTCTGGATTGTGATTTTCGCCGATTACATCTTCAACTGCATAATCCATGATCAAGAGTTTCAGTATTTCATCAACGTCATATAGAAGTTCGTTTAAATGTATCAAAGCAAGGGTTCCAGCATTTCCAAGCTCAGCAAGATAGAAATTCAATTCCTTTGATATTTGGATTATGGCCCCGCCTCTTTCGAGGACTTCCGCCACGTCAAATAGCGTTACCCTATTTTCCATTTCCTGTATGTCAATTGATGAAAGCCCTTTGTCGAAATTACTTCTGTATCTTTCAATCGCCCTCAGCCCTTGATTCATCTGCATTACGACAAAAGATACATCGTTGAGCATGTGCTTCCAACGACCGCGGTAAAGGGTTACCACCTTTCGACGCTGCGAAATGCAAAGCATCAGTTTACCGGTTTGAATTGCCAATCTTTCAGCCGTTTTATGCCGTGTTCCCGTTTCATCACTTGATATTGTACTGTCAGGCACTATGTGAACGTTGGCATACCATATGCTTTTCAAATCTTCCGAAACAACTATGGCACCGTCCATCTTAGCAAGCTCATAAAGCTTGTTAGAGGTAAAGGAGCACTTCAGCTCGAATCCAACTTGGATTATCCCATTTTTTACGTATTCATCTGGATCTTGAGCGAAAAAAATCAACGCCCCGTTATCAGCACGCATTATGTCATCTATGGCGTTCCTAAGAGGAGTTCCGGGGGCAACAAGTTCAAGCATTTTCAATATTTCTTCGTAATCCATGTCATTCATCTCCTGAAAGAGCTCTTTTTATAGCTTCCCTTACAGTTCTAACGCCTGTAACATCTTTTTCCTTTGGATAATGAGAAGAGATCACGTTTTTTATTCCCATTCTTTTTGCTTCTGCCACCCTCATTTTCATTTGTTGGACGGGTCTTACCTTGCCATCGAGTCCAACTTCACCGATAAAAGCCGTTTTTGATGGGAAACGCATGTTCTTCGCAGATGAATAAAGTGCTGCTACAACGGCTAAGTCCGCACCCGGATCTGAGACTTTCAAACCACCTAAAACGTTAAGGTAAACATCGTGATTGTCCAAATGGACATCCAAATAATTCGATACCAACGCTGTCAGCATCAACAATCTCGAGTTTTCCAATCCTCTTGCAATTCTGATCGGGCTTGAACGACGATTTACCGTTGTCAAGGTTTGAACGTTTATCATAAGAGATCTCGAGCCTTCAACAACCACAGAAATTGCGTTACCAGGCTCTTCGGATTCCATATCGGCGAATATCCGAGAGGGATCTGGAATTTCTATCATCCCCATTTTTTTCATTTCGTAAACGGCTATTTCTTCGGTAGGACCAAACCTGTTTTTCATTGCACGAAGTATTCTCCGCCCAGATCTAGGCTCGCCTTCCAAATATAAAACCGTATCAACCATATGTTCCAGCACCATAGGGCCCGCTATGTTTCCAACTTTTGTTATGTGTCCGATCATGAACACAGACGTTCCTGTGGTTTTAGCATACTCAACAATTTTCACCGTACATTCACGCATCTGCGAAACGCTTCCAGTTAAAGCATTCATTCCAGATGAGTGCACCGTTTGAATCGAATCGAATACCAAAGCGATTGGATAACTTTTTATGGAAGATAGCACTCTATCGATATCCACCGTCGATGAAAGAAGAAGGTTTTCCTTTTCTACACCAAGTCTTTTGACTCTTGATAAAACCTGCGTGATGGATTCCTCACCACTTATGTAATAAACGTTTCCATCATTTGCAAGAGCGCTGGCGTATTCCAACATCAACGTCGATTTTCCTATTCCAGGTCCTCCTGCGACTAAAACAACACTTCCTGGTGTCAAACCACTTCCTAGCACTCGATCCATCTCACCCATCGTGGTTTTCAAACGTTCTACGCTTAGGATCTTAGATGTGGAAGGCTCAAACTCTACCGCAGAAGGGGCACTTTTCAAGGCCCCTTCCGTTTCAATAGCCGTATTCCACTCTCCACATTGCGGGCATTTTCCAAACCACTTTGTTGATTTATACCCGCATTCGGAGCAAACGTAAAATTTCTTATCCTTTTCCTGCTTCACTTAAAACTACCTTGTTGACGCTTTTCTTTTTTCTGAATGTTATCCTTCCTTTGTTAACCGTCACTATAATCGTATCTCCACTTTCGAATTTGTTAGACAATAGCTCTTCAGAAAGCGGATCCTCTATATCCCTTTGAATTTCACGTTTAAGTGGCCTAGCTCCGTATATAGGATCGAACCCCTTGGATATGATGAATTCTTTTGCTTTTTTGTTGAGTATCAATTTAATTCCACGCTCTTCAAGCCTTTTGCGAACATCTTTAATGAGTATGTCGATGATTTTTTCAACGTCCTCTTTACCAAGAGAATGAAAGACGATAACCTCATCAAGTCTGTTAAGAAATTCCGGTCTGAAAGTACGCTTAACCTCATCCATTACTATGGATTTCATGGATTCATATGAAGCTTTTTCCGTTGTCTCTTCAACGAAACCCATAGCATGCTTCGTTTTGTTTATTATCTCTCCTCCGAGGTTAGAAGTCATTATAACTATCGTATTTCTAAAATCAACCGTGTGTCCTTGAGAGTCCGTCAAACGGCCTTCGTCAAGTATTTGAAGAAGAAGGTTGAAAACATCTGGGTGGGCCTTTTCAATTTCGTCTAACAGAACCACTGAGAATGGGCGTCTCCTAATTCGCTCCGTCAAAGTTCCTCCTTCTTCGTATCCAACGTATCCTGGAGGTGCGCCAACCAGTCTGGAAACTGCAAAACGCTCCATATATTCGGACATATCTATTCGAACAAGGGCATTTTCATTTCCAAAAAGGTACTCGGCCAGAGCTTTTGCCAGCTCCGTTTTTCCCACACCGGTTGGACCAAGGAACATGAAAGAACCGGTAGGACGACGTGGATCCTTCAAACCGGATCGAGCACGCCTTGTGGCTCTTGAAACGGCCTTTATAGCTTCTTCTTGTGAAACGATCCGTTTATGAAGTTCTTTTTCAAGATTAAGCAATTTCTGACTTTCGGTTTTTTCGATCTTCGTCAGGGGTATTCCGGTCCAATTAGATACCGTTTGAGAAATTTCATTTGTATCTATTGAAACTATTTCCGTTTCATGTTTTTTCTTCCATTTGTTGTAACTGCCGTTGAGCTTTTGCTGAAGTTCACGTTCTTTTAACCTTACTTCGGCAGCTCGATCGTAATCTTGCTGGGCAACGGCCAGCTCTTTCTCTTCTTGAATCGCTTTTATCTCTTTTTCGATCATACTTATCTCTTCTGGGATCATCATGGTTTTAAGCCGGGCCCTTGCACCAGCTTCATCTATGACGTCTATAGCTTTGTCTGGAAGATAATGATCGCTTATATATCTTTGTGAAAGCCTCACAGCCATTTCGAGCGCTTGTATACTGTACTTAACTCCATGATGGATCTCATATCTTGATTTTAGGCCTTTAAGTATTTCAAGGGTTTGCTCAACTGTTGGCTCATTCACCAATATCTTTTGGAATCTGCGTTCTAACGCCCCATCCTTTTCGATGTATTGACGATATTCGTCTGGCGTGGTGGAACCTATGATCTGTATTTCGCCTCTTGACAAAGGTGGCTTAAGAATGTTGGCAGCGTCAACGGCACCTTCGGCTGCTCCCGCACCGACTATGGTATGGATTTCATCTATGAAGAGAATGAGATTTTCATCATCTTTAACCGTGTTTATAACCTTCTTCAACCTTTTTTCAAACTCCCCACGGTACTTTGTGCCTGCTATAAGTGCTGCTATATCCAAAGAGAATATGATCTTGTTCTTCAAAAGTTCTGGGACGTCTCCGGAAGCGATTTTTTGTGCAAGGCCTTCAACTATTGCGGTTTTACCAACTCCAGGTTCACCGATCAAAACTGGATTGTTTTTCTTTCTCCTTGAAAGAATTTGCATTATCCTTTCTATTTCACCTTCACGTCCTATTACAGGGTCCAATTTGCTATTTCTTGCCTCTTCAGTGAGCTCGACTCCCAAGCTTTCCAAAGTTTTAACGGATCTGGGGGATTCGGTTCTCGGATTCCCAAGGGCTCTTTCAGGATTTTCTTCATTCTCGACTCTTGAGGACGCACCCATTTCTTCTATGAGCTCTTGCCTCATTTCTGTCAGATCAACGCCAAATTTTCTGAGAATATGAGCTGCAACCCCTTCACCTTCTCTCAAAATGGCAAGCAATATGTGTTCTGTCGAGATGTAATTTTGTTTTAACACCTGAGCTTCTTCATAAGCCAATTCTATTATTTTTCTTGCTCTTGGTGTCATTTGAGGAGATGAAAAATTCTCTCTTGGTATCCCAGCTCCAACTATCGCAACGATTTCTTGCCTAAGTGAAGAATAATCTATGCCATTTTCACGGAGTGTATTGTAAGCTTCTCCATTGGCAGATTTCATTATTCCCAAAAGTAAATGTTCCGTTCCAACGTAAGAATGACCGAGTGATCTTGCTTCGTCTTGAGCGTTAACAAAAACTTGAGCCGCTCGTTTTGAAAACTTGTTGAACATAACTACCACCTCTTTTAAGTCCTTGACGCATAAAAATACATTATCGATAAATACAAAAGATTCACCATCACATGGATCGTTGCCGGAACCGTCAAGGTCTTTCTCTTGTAGTATAGCAAATTTAAGAGCATTCCGAGAACAAAAATTTTCATCCAATCCTCAAATGGATGCACAATGGCAAATGCTCCTGAAGTTATGACTATGGAAAATTCCGCGGAAAACTTATTTTCAAGATAGCCATAAAGTGCGCCTCTGAAGACAACTTCTTCCGCTACTGGAAAGAACAATCCTACGGCTAAGACCATCAAGATCGGATTCGTGTTCAAAGAAAAATTTCCCAGCAGTATGTTTTCATTCCAGATCTTTGAAGTAAGAAATGCCATAAGCAAATAAGCTCCGAATACAAGCGGAAATATTATGATCGACCATATCAAATCCGTTCCAAACGTTTTCATTTGGAACCATGAGCCTATACCTGAGTTTTTAGTCCTAAGAATTAGATGAAAACACCATATTATGTAAACTGAAAATAAAACCAAGATAATTGCAAATATTCGAGAGGACAGAAATATCGCTTTGTCAATTATGAAAAAGGCAGCCAAAGGCAAGAAAGTGGCCACGATCAATTTTATGAAATCCGAAAATTCTAAAATTTCCTTGTTATTGCTCATGATTGCATTCCATGTATATTTTACCTTCTATTTTGGTTATATTCCTTATAGCTAAGCGTAGGCTTCTCATTCTTGAGCATTTTTCTCCACATGCTGAGAAACATTCTCGTTGTTTTAAAAAAACCACCTTTTTTGAATCTTCTTGATGATGTCTTAACCGCTATCAAACTCAACCTGACTTTTCCCATTTTTCTCAATCTTCTTCCGAATTCTATATCTGGGCTTCCCCATTTCCAATTTTCATCGTAGCCACCAACTTTTTCATAAGCATCTCTTCTAAATAGAAAATTAAACCCTGCGGTGTTATCGAGATCAAAAAGCTTTGAAATGATCAAAAATAAAGAGTAAGAGATGATGCTTATAAGAGCCATGAACTTTCCCGTATCGTAGAATTCGGCACTGCCATAAACTGCAACGACACGATCGTTGTTGAAAGACCTTACCATTTTTTCAAGCCACTTAGACGGATAGAACGAATCCGCATCACAAATGGTTAGTATTTCTCCATCCGTCTCGCTGATGCCACGCTTTACAGCGTATATGTATCCTTGCTTTGTTTCGGTAATGGTATTCGCATATTTACTCGCAATTTCTTTTGTTCTATCTTTGCTGTTGTTATCCACCACCACGATCTCAACGTTTTTGTACGTTTGATTCAAGAGGCTTTTCAACGTCTTTTCAATGTTTTTTTCTTCATTGTATGCCGGTATCACGATGGATACTTTTAAATTATCAATTTCTTTCATCATACTTCCCTCATTTCAAAAAATGATGTTTTTAAATATCTCTTAATAATGATAACATATGTGGTGTGGTGGATGAAAATGGAAAACCAAGGGTAAAATAATAATCCATTGTTTTGAGAACGCAAACATGGGTAATTGAGGCGGAAAAACAGTTTTAGCAACACATGAAATTGTAGAAAACTCTAATTGACAAAATAAGGGTGGTTTGCAATGGATGTAAAGAAACAAAAAGTCAATGTATTTTTCATGGTTATATTTTCTTTCATGAGCGCTTTGGCGATCACATACTTTTTGATGAAGATATCGTTTTCTATTTCCCTTATAAGCGCTATAATGCTTTTTCTAACGCTAATAATAACAACGTTGAGAGAGCCCAAAAAATTCAAAGGAGCTTTTAAAGGAAAAGTTTCAATGTTGATATCGGTAAAAAATGAAGAAGCGGTTGTAGAAAGAAGTATAATGGCGCTTGAAGAAAGTGAGTATCCCGAATTCGAACTAATAATCGTGGACGATGGTTCTACCGATAAAACAGCTGAAATAATTGATGATCTTGCAACGCGTTATGAAAACATAAAAATAATTCATGTTTTGCCAGAGGAATTAGTCCATGGAAAAGTTGCGGCTCTTAACAAGGCGTCAGAATTCGTCGATGGAAACGTTGTACTTGTACTCGATGCAGATGTTCTTGTTGACGAGGACTACCTTCCTGAGGCACTCAAGCCTTTTGAAGATGAAAAGGTAGGCTTTATTCAAACGGGAAACAGAACTTACAACAAAGGGAAATTCGTGTATTCGATCTGTGCTTCGGATTTGGCGGTAACCAACATCTTCATGGAATATTTTTTAAAGCCAAGATCTTTTGGTACGGGCTTTTTGATAAGAAGTGATATCTTTAAAGAAATACTTCCCTTAAATGAAAATTCCATAAGCGATGACAAACAGATGTCCATAAAGCTCAACGAGTTTGGAATCAGGGGCGTTTTTAACCCAACTGTCTTTTCTTACCAAAGTTCGCCACCCAATTTGAAAAGCCTATGGCGCCAAAGAAGAAGGTGGTTTTTGGGAGATCTTGTTGAAACTTTGAGATCCAGTAAAAAAAGTTTCATCTTGTCCGCTTTTATCATCTTTCTTACTGATATGTTTGTGATCTCGCCTTTCTTTTTCCCTTCGTCTTTTCCGAGCCTCATCACTTTATCCATCTTGTTTTCACTGCTATTGCTTGTGAGCTTCAATTCAAAGAGATTTGAAATATCGAACACTTTTATCACCTGGTTAGGATCTATGCTGTCGTACTTTATAGATTTGATTTCTTTAACTTTCTGCATTCTCATAACCCCAATGCATTTTGACAAAAAATTGAAGTGGTACAAAACACCAAGAGAAAAGACAAGGTGAGAATTCTTATTCTCAAATCAGCGATTTTGAGATGGTGTAAGTAATCCTTGAAAATTCGTAACATATCCCCACGGCTACGATTCCGAAGATGGAATTGACGGCTATATTTGCCTCGTTTAACGTACCTTTATAGAATAGCATTGCCATTCCAAGGATCGAAAAAAGCACAAGTCCATGATTCATGTAAATTTTGAGTGAAAAGAATCCAAGATGTGAAAATATTTTAGTCGCCGTTATGTTCCTTTTTGAGATTATGTAGCTTAACCGAAGAAACATTGGAAGTGCAGATAAAAAATAGAGATACGCAAAAGGTCCCAAGAGCAGGTAAGATTCCCAATCCTGTGTTAATTTTGGAACGGTCACATATTCCAAAGAGGAAAGTGCGTACGTTAAGATAAACATTATGAATGTCGAAGTAGACGTCTTTTTTCTCCAGAAAAGATTCTCTGATTTCGCGGCGTACATTCCCCAAACGTAAAAGGCGATCCATTGTAAGGGATTCCTATAAGCTATTAGGGGTTGTATCCAAATCTTTTCAAAGTACTGGGGAAGAAAATAAAAACCAGAAGACAGAATTCCCAGCAAAAGTAGAATTGGTAGACTCTCTTTCAGAGTTTTTGTGTTTAAATTCGATAGAGAAGGGGTGAAAATGTAAAAAACGAAAAGTAAAAAGAGGTAATAAAATGGCAAAAATGCTGTGCCAAAGAGATACCTCATCGGTATCTCGTAAAAGTTAAAAGTCGATGGAAGTTCAAAAGATTGCCATAAAAAATATTGAAGGATTAGATACAGTGTTGACCATATCAAGTAAGGCGGTAAAAGGATCTTGAACTTCGAGAAGAGAAATACTTTCCAATTTTTTCTTTTTGCATAGCTCTTGTAACCCAAAAAACCTGATATGAAGAAGAACATTGCAATTGCCGGTGCTAAAAAAGTTGAAAGAATCATGACTACATTTTGAGAAAACAATCCCAACTTTCCAAAGTTGAAGAACACAGCATGGACTATGACTACCACAGATATGGCAATCCCTTTAACAATATCAAATTCCTGAATTCTCATTTCTCTTTGAGTCTTTTGTACATTTTTTCAAAGTCGTTGTCAAAAATTTTCGTATCTTGAATGCTGAAGTCGCACTTCGTTATGCCTTCGATCATATCATAATCAAGAGTTGCGTAGTCCGCACCTATATCTATAAGCCAAGATAATTGCTCAACAGTTTTAACGCTTGCTGCCAACACACTGGTTTGAGTATTCGAAAGAGCTTTTACAATGGCTTTGACGTTCTTGAAAGCATCGAATCCTTTTTTCTCCATTCTGTTGACGTATACCGCAACGTAATCGACTCCAATCGATGACCACATAAGAGCTTGTGAAGTTGTGTAAACTGCTGTAGCACAAATAGAATAATCTTTATCTATGAGCCCTTTCGCGATTTTTAATCCTTTTGGGACAGATGGAACTTTGATCACGAGGCGAGAATCATCGAGATTTTTGATCTCATTTAGCATTTTCTGAGAGTTTTCGGATGGCACTTGCATGAAAATTTTCCCATCACAAATTCTCATGACTTCAAGGTAAAACTCTCCCAAACTCTTAAAGTCTTTCCAAATCTCAGCGCGTTTTAGCAAAGTTGGATTTGTTGTCACACCTTGAACATATCCTAAAGAAGCTGCCTTTTTAATTTCATCAATTCTTGCCGAATCAAGGTAAAATTTCATTTTTCACCATCCTTATTTTTGTGACCATTTCACCGAGAAATCTTCTGCAAGTTTCCATTCTTTGTATTCCTTCGTAAGATCCACCTTGGGAGTGTACGAATCAGACTGATTTTTTCTTTTTTTCAAATCTTCGATACTCCATTCACCAGCTCCGACACCGCTCATCAAAAAAGCTCCGTAGGCTGTCATCTCATGAAGTTTGGGAATTTCAGCAAGAACACAAGTCGCGTCTGCAAGCGTTTGAACAAGCAAAGAGTTTTGGGATCCTCCACCATCCACGCTTATTTTCGAAATTGAAAGACCACTTTCCTTGAAAGCTTCGATAACCTCTGCCACAGAAAATGCCATGGAATCTAAGACCGATCTGACAATATGGGCTCGCGTATGAAAAGAACTCAATCCCACAAAAAGGCCTCGAGCATTTGGAACCCATCTTGGAGCCCCGAGCCCGTCAAGAGCTGGTATGAAGTAAAGTTTTTCACTTGATGGAACTGATCTCGAAAGTGATTCTATTTCATCGTACTCTTTTATCATTCCAACACTTTTAAGCCATGTCATGTTTTCTCCACTCGATAAGATTGAACCCTCGAGAGCGTAAGTTGTTTTGTCACTTACACGCCAAGCAATGGTTTTTAACAAACCAGGAGGTATGGAAATTTCAAGATTTCCAGAATTTGCCAGCACAAAGGCCCCTGTGCCGTAAGTACATTTAGCTTCTCCAGGAGACAGGCACTCATTCCCAAAAAGAGCGGATTGCTGATCGCCTAATACGCCAAGTATTTCTCCATATTTAGAATTTCCAAAGGTGTAGGCAGATGGCATAACTTTTGGAAGAATGTCGATAGGGATTCCAAAAACTTTTAGGAGTTCTTGATCCCAAGAAAAGGTGCTTGTGTTAAAGAGAAGGGTTCTAGAAGCATTGGATGCCTCGATGAAGTGATTTCCAGTGAGTTTCCAAATGAGAAATGAATCCACAGTTCCGAACTTCGCAGTTCCTTTTTTGACACCACTTGAAATTTCATTGACATTGTCCATCAACCATCTTATTTTAGAAGCTGAAAAGTAGGGATCTAATAAGAGGCCTGTTTTGGATCGAATTGGGCTTTCATATCCGTCTGCCTTAAGTTTTTCACACAATTGCTGGCCGCGTTTGTCTCTCCAAACTACCGCGTTGTACAAAGTTTCACCACTTTTTGAATCCCAAACAACGACGGTTTCTCTCTGATTCGTTATTCCAAGTTTTTTAGGATAGAAACCGCATTTTTCTATCGCTTCTTCCATCGCTTCAACACTTTTGATGTATATTTCATCGGCAGATTGCTCGACCCATCCAGGTTTGGGATAAATGGCCTTGAGAGAACGTCTCGCGCTGGAAATCACCATGCCTTTTTTATCGAATACAAGCGCTCTTGTGCTTGTCGTTCCTTCGTCTAAGACGATAGTATAATCTTCCAAATTGGTTTCACCCCTTCACGATCTTTTCGCATAAACAATTTTCGCATTCCAAATTTTTCAACTCCTTTAAAACCATTTTTCCTACTGGATTCTCTATCCCACCGAGATGATAAGCCACATGCATATGAAGGCACTTAATGTGTTTGAAATCGGAAATGCCGCCCATTCCACGCTTTTTCAATCTTTCGATCACCTGAACGTTTTCATCCGCAAGATCAATGGCTTTTATTCTGGCTTTTAGGTGGGCCTCAACGTGCTCAACATAAAATTCAGGAGAAGTCAAAAGAATATTCTCGAATCTTGAAACCCCTCCATTTGATTCCACCTTGGAAATGGCATATCTTAAAAAAGGGCAAGTAAGCCAGTATACGGTTGGAAATGGCTTTTCTTCAAGGACTGTTTTGGATTCGATCACAACTGGAAATCCATACGAACATCTATAAACGATTTTCATAACGTTTTTAGGCGTTCTTTCCAGTTGGTGAGATACGATCTTCAAATCTTCATTGGATATATGCGCCATGTCCATATCACCATTCCTTTTTTTGAATTATACTCGATATGCTTTAAAATCGGAAAGAGGTGTTGCCGACATGAACATTAGACTTTATTCTCAAATTACGCAAGTTAAGTCTGATTCATCTAATGATCATTCCGATTAACACTCATCTTGAACTTGATTCAGCGCAGCAACTTGTTACTGCGCCGGATCGTAGACCGGAATGACAAAAAGACGTTAGCAGAAATCTCGTGTATTTTTTAGATTCGCATAATTTGAGTTATTAGAAATCGAACAAAATATGTCAAAATGGTAAAATGATTTTAGGCTTAGGAGCCATGGAGATGGCAAAGCCAAATCTGAAGTTAAAGATAGGTAATTCAAAGAAAAATGTCGGTGAATACCAAAAGTAAGTGAAGGTCCACAAAAAGGTGAAAGCAACAGTTCAATCAAGGCTTTTTTTGCTTTGATTAACTTCTTGAATTTGACGCACAACGTGAGTAAATATCATAATTTAATCAAAAAATCCAGTCTTGTGACGGTGTTGGATGCTATAATTAACAAGAATAAGGGGGAATGCATATAAATTGAAATTTGCATGGAGAATAGCGGCTGCGATAACCATGGTTATCTTCATTTATCTGGTAGCAGGATTCATTCACAAGCTGGTAAACACGATATTTGAAAGAAAGTGACGCGTCACGATGAGCGGAAAAACATAAGAGGTGAACGTTCCGTTTGAAGTGAAAGTTAACACTCCTAAAGTTGTTGTTGTCACAAAAAATTCCTAATCAATATGGATAATTTTAAACGTGTTAACGATGTGTACGGTCATGAAAAAGGAGATGAATTCTTGTTGATCTTGGAGAATTGTATGAAAAAAGATGCGATAACTATTGCGGAAAGAATTAGGAGATCTTTTGAAAAATCGACAAGTCAATATAAAACCACTTTGAAAAAATCCGATACGAAGATGTATTCGATGAAGGGGCAAAATAGACTGAAAAAGGTGAGAGCCAAAGATTGATCACTTCTAAGATGTTTCAAAATTACGTGATCCTGCGCAAAGAACTTTGTCAGCTCAGATCGTGATTCAAGCTTTCTGAATGGGCATCGAAAGGTATCGTATACTCAAAATTGAAAGGACTGTTTTTGTGAAAAAAGGAGAAATTAGGCTTTTTGACATATTCATCACGTTTTTTGAAGTGTCTTTGTTCACCATAGGTGGTGGTTACGCGATGGTACCGGTTCTTGCAAAACGTTTGGAAAAAAAAGGTTGGATGGATAAAAATGGATTTTACGATCTGCTGGCAAGATCACAATCAATACCAGGGCCTGTAGCTTTCAACCTTTCGTTGATGATCGGGAAAGAAATAAGAGGATTTTTTGGGGGATTTGTTGGAACTGTTGGAGTGATAATACCTCCATTTTTTGCCATAATTTTGATCGGGGCTTTACTTTCTAAATTTTCCAATTCCAGTATCGTGATAGGATTTCTAAAAGGTGCTTACGGTGCTATATTGGGGCTTATAGGTGGTGTTTTGTACAAGATGATGAGAACAAGAAAGTGGAATTACTTTGAAATTATGATGATGGTCATAGGAACGTTTTTGATCGTCATGAGAAGTGATTACGTGATCGTTATATTTTTGTTCGTGATTATCGGTGTGTACTTTGGAGATAAAAAATGGAGATATTAGAACTTTTTTTTTCATTTTTTAAAATTGGATTTCTTGCTTTTGGTGGAGGATGGTCGATAGTTGGTGTAATTGGTCATGATGTTGTGAAAAACGGCTGGCTCACCTCAAAGGATTTTTCTCAGATCGTGTCCGTTTCACAGTTGACACCTGGTCCTGTAGCCGTTAACGTTGCCACCTATGTTGGATTCAGAGTCTATGGTATTTGGGGATCAATCGTTTCAACAGTCGGAATACTCATGCCTCCTTTGATAGTGATAATGGCGGTGCAATTTGTTTCCAAATTCGTGGATCTTGATGAAGAAAGGTTCAACGCTGCCCTAAGGACTGTTTCAGTCACACTCATAAGTGTGACTCTTTACACCCTGCTAAGATCATGCCATGGAGACTGGATCACACTTACACTTGCCGCCGTTTCTTTTTTGTTTTTTGTAAAGACCAAAGTAGATCCTGTGTACATAATAATAGCATCTGCGCTTTTAGGCGCTTTGATGTACGTTTTATGAACCTGATCGTGTTATAATCTGCCCAGAAAAAAAGCGAATTCGAAAGGCAGGGAGTTATGCTATGAACACAATTGAATCCGGGATTTCAAAATTCGAAGAGTACACTTTGTACTTGATTGCGCTCTTTATTCCAATTGTTACAATACCAAAGTGGACTTACGAGTACAGCACTCAAAAATACGCATTTTTTGCCATAATGGCTTTTATGGTTTTGGCTGCGGCATTTGTGAAGTTGAGAAAGAGGAATGAGATTACCGTCAAGGTAACCCTTCCCGCAATCGGATGGGGATTCTTTGCCATTGCAACGTTGTTATCACTGTTTTCAGTGGCATTTGAAGATCTGCCTTATTTAAGATATTCAGGCCAAGTTTCACTCTACATCATCATGACTTTCATCTTTGCCGTGTATTTGATGAACAGGGTGAATAGCAAGCGTGTCATGATAAACATTCTTGCGATGTTGCTTATAAGTGCTGGATTTATAACGTTAGACGCTTTTATCAATTTCTACTGGGGATGGGATATTTGGCTTGGGCACATAGGGAACCCTTACACCAGGATGAACGTGCGTGCCACAATAGGCAATCCCGACTTTGTTCCGGATTACATTGGTGTTATGCTTTTCGTTGCTTTTTATTTTTTGACGTCTAAAGATTTAGGTCTTAAGCTTACAAAAGAAAATGTTAAATCCTTTTACCTCAAGATCTTGACGATAAAAACGCTTATCACAATAGAAGCTGTGGCGATGGTGGCGGTTGTGATGTTCTCTCAAACAAGAGGAGATTACATAGCCATTCCGATATCCCTTGTGTTTTTTGCACTCAGCTACACGTACTATCAAAACTTCCGCGTTAAGGGAAAGGGGAGCAATTCCTCAAAAGGAGAAGTTGAGAAAACACGTGAAAAAATCAAAAAAACATCGTTGTTTTTGATAATGGTTTTCATTGCAGCCGTTCTTCTGGAATTTTTCTTGTACTCCATTCCAGGACCTTTTACCGGTGGCAAATTCAGCATTTTTGGAAGGGTTTCGACTATATCTTCAGCCACAACCTCAGGTGGAAGCGGGCAGCAGAGATATCTCGCATGGTGGGCGGCCTTTTATCAATGGAAAGATCATCCAATCGTTGGTCAGGGAATAGGAACTTATCAAACCAACGTGCTTAATTATTTAGGGGTAGCCGTTCACGACCATCCGAAGCTGATAGTCGCGTGGAATAATTTTAAAAGAGCTCATAACGATTATGTTCAAATGCTCGGAGAAACCGGAATCGTTGGATTTTTGTCCATCATCTTTACGTTGATCGCTTTACTTTTGTATTATTTAAGGGTGCTTAAGAAACAATCTGAAGATAACGCGTACCTCATGATGATGCTTGCATCAGGAGCGCTCGTGACTATTTTGACGAGTGTGCTCTCATTTGCAGAACATCTTATGCCCGACTCCATGACTTTGATGTTTTTGTTGGCATTTTTGAACTCAAATCTGTTCAACAAATCTGAAGACTACACGTGGAAACTTGTGTTCAACAAAGCAAGATTTATAGCCGTTGCAACCGTTACACTTGCAATTGCTGGAACCGTTGCAATATTGAAAACGATGTACTTTGTAAGCGAAGTTTATTTTTTAAATGGGAATGTGAGTTATCAATACATAAGTGCTTACCAAAAAGCCACCAAAAATGTTTCTGGTCAACTTCAAGGAGTTGAAAAAGAAATACAGGATCTGAAGTCTTACAAGGGGAGATATGCGTACCTCAATCCGAAAACATACATAAATTCCAGACTTCAAACCCTTTTGATGAGAAATCCAAATTTGAATCAAACCCAAGCTTCAATCCAATTAGAGCAGCAAAGAAGTCAAAAGTACAACGCCCAATTGAACAACTTGACAAAAGCCAAAGGAGAAATGGAAAACAACATCAAGCTTTTTGAAAAAAAAGAATTCGAGTCGTACGATAACTCAATTCACTATTTTATAGGATCTCTTGGATGGGATTGGACACAAGGTACCTCTGAGTTCTATCTCGGGTTGCTTTCCACTTTCCCCCAAAGAGATCAGAGAATAGTTAGCGAACTTAACGGCGCCCTTAAAAAAACGACTCAAGATCAGCTCAACGTTTTGAAAAAAGTCTTCTACGGGCAAGAACCTATGACGGTTTACATATATCCTACTTACAGAAGGTTGAATTACGTTGAAGATTACAACCTGATCTCAAAGATGGTCAAATCAGGAATACCATTAGTTGAGCTTTGGAATTCTTTGAATTTGAATCAGCTCATTCAAATGCAAATGTACAGAGATGGTATAGATTACCTCCAAACATCGTTCATTTCATTTGATGAAAAGAACTCGTACAGGCTCATTGCCGAATTTTCTTCAGCGCTTTATCATTTCGAGCGACAGCAGATTGAAGTCTACAAACAAGCGATGAGTAAATTTCCGAAATTCAAATTCGATATCGAAAAGATCGTAAAGCACCATCAAAAGCTTGCAGCTGAAGAACTCAAAGAAATGGAAAAGTGGTACGATAAGACCATTTACATACTTCCCGGCGGGTGGAACCGTTACCCTGGATGGGAAAATGTTTATTCGGAGTACATACAAAACATATTAAAAGATACTCCAATGAGTTCCAAAACGTACACTAAAATAAAAGAAATTGCCGAAAAATACGTTTGGATTGGTCGATACATGCAGAAAACGTACTGGGCTGTGCCCGTAAATGTCATGAATATATTCAGCTCTCTTGCGCAAACTTTCATAGGGAGAAAGCAGTATCCTGAAGCGCTCACAGTTGTGAATGATACGCTGAAAATTTTCAAGCCTGCTTATGAATGGAATGTGAAAGACTTAAAACGCTGGAGTAAAAATGAAAAGATTTTCAACATGATCAAAAGATTCATATCAGATTACGAATCACTTGAGAAAAATAAATCTCTTTTCTTAAAACAATTAAAAGACGTGTACACTTACACCTTCACAAAGCCTAAGCTCAAAGGCAAAGCTATTACGTACGTAAAAGATTGGAATGAGAATTTGTTAACTGGCGTTAAACTAAATATGTCAACATCTGCTATAATAGCTTCTGTCACGAATATGATCGAGCAGAAGTAAAAAACGGGTGTGAATTATGCTTGACAAAGACATTTCAAAACACGTGCTGTTGGACATAACAAAAAAATTTCCCCGTGTACACGAACGAAAAGATCCTTTTTACGTTTTGATAAGCACAGTACTTAGTCAAAGAACGCGGGATGCCAATACGGATAAAGCATCGCGTGCTCTTTTTGAAAAATTTCCAACTCTTTATGAGCTTTCGAAAGCGGAGATAAAAGATGTCGAAGTGCTCATAAAACAGGCGGGAATGTACAAACAAAAAGCGGAGCGAATCGTAAAGATCGCCAAAGAGATCGTAAAGTGTTATGATGGCAAAGTTCCGAGGACGATGGACGATCTCATCAAACTCAAAGGTGTAGGCAGAAAAACTGCCAATATCGTTTTGGCCGTTTCCTATGGAATACCTGCTATAGCGGTCGATGTGCACGTTCACAGGATTTCAAACCGATTGGGCATCGTTAAAACCAAAAAACCTGAGGAAACGGAAAGAGAACTGGCTAAAATACTGCCTAAGGAATACTGGACAAAGCTGAATGGGGCGATGGTGAATTTCGGCCAACAGGTATGTACGCCAAGAAATTCTAAGTGCTCTACATGCATGTTTAGGGAGGTGTGCGATTACGGTCGAAGGAATACGAGCGGAGATAGCGAGAATTGAAACACAAGAGATCGATCTTTCCAACCTTACAACCTTTCAGATGGCTGGAAGTGCAAAAAAACTCCTCAAGCCAATGAACATCGGTGAATTTGCTGGCATCATAAAAACATTCAAGAAAAATAATTCAGATTTCAGGATCATAGGTAGTGGTTCCAACACGATAATTCGTGATGGGTCGCAGATTCCTTTGATAACGACTAACCATCTTTCGCAACTTGAATTCGATAAAAGTCGAGTTTGTGTGGAAGCTGGCGTCAAACTTTCCACGATTGTGTGTGAGGCAGCCCAACGCGGACTTTCTGGAATCGAATTTGCCAGCGGAATACCCGGAACCATTGGTGGAGCCATATTCATGAACAGTGGCGCATTTGGCGGAGAGATATCTCAATACGTGGAAAGCGTGACGGTTGTCGATGAAAATGGTTTTGTCCGCGATCTAAGCAGAACTGAACTCGAATTTTCCTACAGAAATTCCGTATTTCACGATTCAGAAATGTGGATTTCGAGCTGTGTTTTGCGCTTGAATCCCTCTACTCCAGAGGAAGTTTCTCGCAAGAACCGAGCTTTTTTGAAAGCCAAGACATACAGTCAACCTTTAACAATGCCCAGTGTTGGGTGCATTTTCAAAAACCCAAAAGGAGACTATGCTGCTCGTCTCATAGATTCCGTGGGGCTTAAAGGCTTCCAAATCGGAGGTGTGAAAGTCTCTACAAAACACGCTGGTTTTTTTGTTAACATTGGGGAGGCAACTTTCGAAGACTTCCAATCCGTTTACACCGAGGTTTTTGAAAGAGTGAGAGAAAAATTTGGGGTAAAATTGAAGCCTGAAATCACCATTATATGGTAAAAAACGTGAGGTGTTAGAATGAAAATTCTTTATGCGTTGTGCACTTGGGGATTGGGGCACATGACGAGAGGTTTGCCAATTATGAGAAAGCTTGTAAACGAAGGGCATCATCTTGTGATATACACGGCTCATCGTCCTTTGATAGCTTTGAAAAAAGAATTTGGCGATCGTTGTGAGTACGTTGAAAGCGTCATGTACCCGAGTCCCTATGGAAAAAATGGAGCTTTTGCCGTAAAGCTTTCTTTTATCATGCCTTCGATAATAAATTCGATGTTAAAGGAACACAAACAAATACTCGACATATCGAGGAAAAGAAATATAGATTTGTTCATATCAGATTCCAAATACGGCGCTTTTGATCGATTAAAACCGTCGATTTTCATCTTCCATCAACTTCGGTATATTCCACCGGATTTTTTAAAATTTCTGAGAAATAAAACAGAGAAATTCAATTATTTTTTTAGAGATTCATTCAAAAAATTTGTGGTGCCTGATTTTAAAGAAAATGGAGGGTTGACTGGAGATCTGTCACACGATCTCACTTACTTTCCAAATGATAAGATAGAATACTTGGGGATACTTTCAGATTATGAAAAAATGGAAGTTGATGAAGACATAGATTATCTCATATCTCTTTCTGGAAGAGAGCCAAACAGGACCATGTTGGAAAAAAGAATCATTTCTCAACTGGAGGATCTGAAAGGAAAGGTGGTTTTGGTTCGAGGGGCACCGGAAGAAAAGGGGAAGATAAATATACATGGAATTGAAGTTGTGAATTATGCGGGAAAAGGTTTGAGAGATGAACTTATGAATCGTGCGAAATTCGTGATAGCGAGATCTGGCTACTCCACCATCATGGATATGGTAGAGCTCGGAAAAAAGGGATTGCTCATACCAACGCCCGGACAAACCGAGCAAGAATATTTAAGTGAACACTTGGCGAAGCGCGGATACTTTTACTCCGTGAACGAAGGAAATATCGTTCTCAAGCAAGATGTGAAAATAGCAAAGAAGTATGATGGCTATAACCCCACTTGGAAGACAAAACAAAGTGTTGAAAAATTCATAAAATTGGTTGAGAAGCTGACAAGATGAGTGAATTGATAGACTCGGTAGAAGAAATATGGGATGAATCAAGATTGCTCGTTGAGAAAAGATGGAACGATTTTTTAATTCTTGGAAGAGAGGGCTCAGATGAAGAGCTGTTCTCAGAGCTTTCGTTTTGTGTTTTAACTGCTAATTGGTCGGCAAAAGGTGGAATAAAAGCTCAAAAAGGAATTGGAGATGGATTTTGCTCTTTTACAAGAGAAGATTTAGAAAGTGCTTTAAGGAAATTTGGACACCGTTTCCCTTCTGCACGTACCAACTACATAATCCAGAATAGATGGATAATTGACAAATTAAGAGACGTTATATCCATGCCTTTTGAAGAAGCACGAGAATACATCGTCAAGAACGTGAAAGGAATAGGATGGAAAGAATCAAGCCATTTCTTAAGGAATATTGGAGTGGAAAACGTTGCCATACTTGATAAGCACATAATGAGAATGATGGTTTCAGCCAACTTGATAAGTGAAATCCCAAAAGGGTGGACCAAGTCCCGATATCTCGATTACGAATCGCGACTTATCCCGATCGCCGATCATTTCAAGATCCCACTTGGGAAATTGGACTTGTACATGTGGTACGCCGCAAAGAAAAGTGTTGATAAGTGAGCAGGCATATGCAAAAGGAGTGAATTTGAGTGGCACCGAAAAACCGTCCTTGAAATCAAACGATGTACGGTGTTGCTAAGATTTTTCCATCGACATTTACAAATTTAGTGGGACCAAGTTCCTTATCTATCAGCAATCTCTGTTCTCCCATCTTCAACTCGACTCCCGGGTAGACTTTGGAGTTGGCGATTATCGTACCCTTGGATGACTCTTTGGCAATTTTATCTTGGCATTCTTTCATATTTGCTATCATCTCTGATATTCCTTTGTAAAGAGCGTATCTGGTTTTTTTTAGCTTCGTGTAAGTTTCTTCTTTATCGTTTGGAAGTACGCCTCCTTTTTGTTTTTTTAGCATTTCAAGTACTTTCATGAGACGCAATATTTTTTCCAAATTCTCTTTGTCTATGTATATTTTAGCCGATAATTCACTTATCTTGTCTCGTATTTCCGGGTTTACCCCAACTTCGATATGTGTTGTGGAAGACATCAAGGAGCCGAGCTGTTTTGCCACGACCATAACTTGTGAAATCACATTCGAACTTATTATTTCACCCTTTCCTTCAATAACTTCGACCATTTTCCCCGCTCTTATCGAGCTGTTAACTATGGAGTCTCTAACATGAAGAGTACCCTTACATTCAACAGTTGCATTTTCAAGAAAATTTGCTTTTATATCACCATTGGCGTGAAGTATTCCCCTGTTTTTTCCTTTTACGCCGTGACACTCGATATCCATTTCTGATTTGACCGTTGCAGCTTCTATTATCCCCTTGATTTTGACGTTGCCTTTGGCTTTAATCACAAAGGTGGGTTTGACACCGCCTGCGATGTGAACATCGCCTGGAAAATCTATATTTCCTGTTGAATAATCGACATCCCCTTTTATTTCAAGTAATTCGTTCACTCCCAGTATGCTTTCATGCATGACGGGAATACCGCTCTTAGAAGCGATGAGCTTCATGCCATCGCCAGTTAAATGCGTGTTTTCCCCGGGAACGATCTTGATATCTTTTCCATTTTTGGATGATATTCCATTTCCGAATACATCTTTTCCATCTTTTCCGTCAGTGGGAGGATGCTTGACTGCCAGCACCTCATCGGCTGACACCAAATTGTAAGATTTAACCTCTTTGTAATTGACTTTTCCATCTTCACTGATTATAGGCTTTCTTTCTTTAGCCTTGTCGGTCAGTTTGTACTCTATGATTGCATCTTTCCCATCTAATGGTGGAATGCCCTGTGCCACTAAAACAGGTTCTCCAAGAATGGGATTTTTGATCGCTTTTTTTATGTTTTCTTCTATGATTCCAAATTTTATTCCGGTCGATTTAAGGGCAGTGTAGATGCTTTCTTCTGATACGTTCTCATCGTTGAAGATCACGAATGCGTTGAGCTTGTTGACATCAACCTTTATTTCAATTTTTTGCTCATTCACCGCATTTTCCTCCCAGAAAGAAAAATCTTTATTTTAAGATATTCCTCAATATTTTTCTTATATCTTCGACTTCAACTTCATCATTCCAACCACCTTGAGCCATTTCGTCG
>WGFY01000040.1 GCA_015491995.1 Mesoaciditoga sp. | reverse complement strand
ATTCTATGGAACTTTAAGTACGGATGCCAATGGTAATTACACGGTTGTCAATGCACCTTACTGGTACATTGAAGCTTCAGCCACTGTAAATTTCTGACCTATTAAATGATTTTATAAAAGCCCTGGCCATGTGTCAGGGCTTTTTTTATGGTAAAATCATATGTAAGGGCAATTGTGAAATGAATTGCCCTACAGAGTAAAGGAGTGATACAACTTGACTCAATGGGTGTACATAGAAGATGTAGCGGATCATGTTGGCGAGAAGATAGAAATAAGAGGTTGGATGTTCAACAAGCGTTCAAGCGGAAAGATACATTTTTTACAGCTGAGGGATGGAACCGGATTCATTCAGGCGATTGTTGAAAAGTCATCCGTTGACGAAGAAATTTTCCAAATAGCCGCTTCATTGAGGATAGAATCAAGTGTGATGATTGAAGGAATAATTCGAGAAGATAAAAGATCGCCATATGGATACGAGATGGATGTCAAAAACATAGAAGTTGTGCAGATTCCTATTGAAGATTATCCGATTTCTAAAAAAGATCATGGTGTGGATTTTCTCATGACAAATCGTCATTTGTGGCTAAGATCTAAAAAACAATTTCATATTCTTCTTACACGAAATGAAATTATCAGGGCAGTCCGTGAATTCTACAATTTAAAAAAATTTGTACTCGTTGATACCCCCATACTCACAGGATCAATAGGAGAATGCTCGGGGGAAGTTTTCGATATTGAGTATTTCGATCTTGGAAAAGCGTACCTCGCCCAAACAGGTCAACTGTATTTGGAGGCTGCTGCCATGGCACTTGGCAAAGTTTTCAATCTGGGGCCAACATTTCGCGCCGAAAAGTCAAAAACTCGGAGGCATTTGACAGAATTTTGGATGAACGAAGCCGAAATGGCTTATTACAGTTCCGATGATAACATGGAATTTCAAGAGGAATTGGTTTCGTACGTTGTTAAAAAAGTATTGGAAAGGGCATCAGATCATTTGATGGCGATTGATAGAGACCTTAAACCACTCGAGAAAGTAAAAGCTCCTTTTCCAAGGATGAGTTATGACGAAGCGATAAAGCTTTTGCAAAAGAAAGACTTTGATATAAAATGGGGTGACGATATTGGCGGGGACGAAGAGACTGGAATAAGTGAAGAATTTGATAAACCCGTTATGGTTTACAACTACCCAAGAAACATAAAAGCCTTTTACATGCAGCCAGATCCAAGCAATCCCGAAGTGGTTTTATGCAATGATATGTTGGCACCAGAAGGATACGGAGAGATCATAGGGGCCTCACAGCGTATTCATGATCCGGATTTGCTTGTTGAAAGGATAAAAGAGTTCAACTTACCAGTTGAATCTTATGATTGGTACATCGATTTGAGAAAACACGGCACAGTTCCTCACAGCGGATTTGGAATGGGAATAGAAAGGCTTGTGGCTTGGATATGTAAACTCGATCATATAAGAGAAGCAATACCATTTGCGCGTACCATTTACAGGATACATCCGTAGGCGTGTGGCGATCGAATGGGTAGACTGTTATCTTCTGAGCCTCAAAATGAGGATGAAAGTTTTGTAAGCATAAGGCCACTTACTTTAAACGAATATATCGGACAAAAAAATGTGAAATCACGCCTTGACGTTGCAATTCGTGCGGCCAAAATGCGTGGGGAAGTTTTGGATCATGTTCTGTTGGCAGGACCTCCCGGCTTGGGTAAGACCACTTTGGCTACCATAATTGACCATGAAACTGGAGGACGCCTTCATACGACAAGTGGTCCTGTTATAGAGAGACAAGGCGATCTTGCCGCTGTGCTCACATCTCTTTCTACAGGAGATATTTTATTTATAGACGAAATTCATAGATTACCTCATGCCGTTGAAGAAGTGCTTTACTCAGCCATGGAAGACTTTAAGCTTGACATACTTGTCGGAAAGGGACCTGGAGCGAGGACGGTAAGATTATCTGTAAGTCCATTCACCCTTGTAGGTGCTACTACAAGAAGTGGCCTTCTTACCCCTCCACTAAGGAACAGATTTGGAATGGTGTTGGAACTTGACTTTTATGATGTAAAAGATTTAAGTGAAATCGTGAAAAGAACGGCAAACATCCTGGGAGTGGAAATCAGCGAAAAGTGCGCGACTGAGATAGCGAAGCGCTCACGTGGTACGCCGAGAGTTGCAAATAGATTACTAAAGAGAATTAGAGATTTTGCCACTGTAAAGTCAAAAAACGAAATAACTCTTGAGACGTTAGAAGAAGCTTTTGATTCCATGAAAATAGATATTTTTGGCCTCGATGAAATGGATCGTAAGATACTTTCAAAGATAGCACACGATTATCGCGGGGGGCCGGTTGGGCTGAACTCCTTGGCAGCGACCGTTAGCTTGGAATCCGAAACTGTGAGTGAGGTTTACGAACCATACCTTCTTCAAGGAGGGTTCGTTGCACGAACTGCCCGAGGGAGAATCATAACAATCAAAGGGTACGCCGCGATAGGAGAATCGTTGGTGAGTGCCAAGAACTTTAAATATAAGGAGTGATGATAATTGTTTGTAATTGCGAATTTCATTTATGCCATTGCCGTTATTCTTAATATTTTGGTGTGGTTTGCGATTACCGTTCTAATTGTGGATTCGATTCTCAGCTTTGTAGTTCCTTACAACTTTCCCATAAGGAGAATTTTTTACCAAATGTCTGAACCTATGGTGAGACCTTTGCGAAGATTCATACCCACTATGGGTATGTTTGATTTTTCTCCTTTTGTTGCGATATTGATTCTCATCTTCATTCAAGCCTTTGTCGTCAACACGCTGTTCGATCTCAGCATCTTCTTGAAATGATGATCAGGTTCAAAAACGCCGTCATAGTTAGAAATGAGAAAAACGAAAAAACGGTTAACGCATTCTACAAGCTGAAAGTCAAACTCGAAAAAAAAGGATTAAAAGTCATTTCTCTTAGAAATGCCGATTCTAAGACTTTGGCTTTTGTCCTCGGTGGTGACGGGACTGTTTTAAGGGCTTCAAAGAAACTATATGAGCATGAAGTTAACGTTGTGGGAGTTAACTTTGGACATCTTGGATTTCTAAGCCCTTATGAATTCTCGGAAATGGATGATATACTCCATGATCTTCTTGTGGAAGGAAATTACAAAACAGTTCAGAGAAATTTTTTAGAGGTAAGAAATTTGTCTACGAAGGAAATTGAGCTTGTTTTCAACGATTTTGTAGTGCAGCGTGGTGTGAGATCGCATATGCTAAAAGTTATGGTGAGCGTTGATGAAAAGAGAATGGGTCAGGTGTTATGTGATGGAATGATCTTTTCCACTTCAACCGGATCGACTGCGTACAATTTATCTGCTGGGGGATCGGTCATAGATCCATTGGCTAAAGTTATTTCAATAGTCCCGATGATGGCTCATGCTTTTTCATCGTGGCCCGTCATAGTTTCGTCTGAGAGGAAAATTCATGTAAGTGTTCAACCTCGTGAAAAAGAAAGATACTTTTGCATTGCAGATGGTGAAAAAATTGAAGAATTCAAAGAAGTCCAGGAATTCGAAATAACCGATGCAAAAAAGGACTTGAAATTTATATGCACCAAGGAACGAGATTTTTTTAGATTGATTCATAGAAAATTGGGATGGGGAGTTCACAACGGTTTCGGAGCGAATAAATTATGAAATCTAGATGTGAGTACTACAGACGCGTTTTGGATTCCATGCTTGAAGGTGTGATAATGATCGACAAAGGTGCTCAAATATTGTTCATCAATCAAGCGGCTTGTTCGATTCTCCATCTTCCAAGAAAAGATTATGTTGGTGAAAAAGTAATTGCCACTATTCCCAACACTCGCCTTCATATAGTGGTTAAAAGTGGTAAAGCTGAGTTAGATCGAGTGCAAGATACTGGTAATACCAAAATAGTCACATCGAGAATCCCGCTTTTTGATAAAGATAAAAAAATGGTTGGTGCCGTGGCCGTATTCAGAGATATAACCAAAGTTCAACATATGGCTGAAGAGGTGACCGATCTTAAAAACATACGTTTCATGCTTGAGACGATCATAGAATCCACAGATGATGCCATAAGCGTTGCTGATTCATCCGGCAGAGTGGTAATGGTTAACAAGGCTTACACTAAGATCACCGGTTTTAATCCAGAAGATGTCATAGGAAAATTTGCCAACGTGGATATAGCGGAAGGAAAAAGCGTTCACATGATCGTGGCTAAGAAAAAGGAACCCATATTTGGTCATAGGATCAAAGTTGGACCCATGAAAAGAGAAGTTATAATAGACGCTACCCCGTTGATAGTAGATAAGAGATTTGCTGGAAGTGTCGCGGTGATACATGATGTTTCCAAGATAATATCTTTAAGTAAAAAATTGGAAGAGGCTAATCGTACAATTCGTAGACTGAGCGCACGGTATACATTTGATGATATTGTTGGAACTTCTCATGCAATGCAAGTGGCGATTCTACAAGCAAAAAAAGTCGCAAAAACGCCAGCCACAGTTCTCTTAAGGGGGGAATCGGGCACTGGCAAAGAGCTCTTTGCCCATGCAATACACAATGCCAGCGACAGGGCATCACACTCTTTTGTTAGCGTGAACTGCGCTTCTCTTCCAGAGGGAATACTGGAATCGGAGCTTTTTGGCTATGAAGAAGGAGCTTTCACAGGAGCAAAACGAGGTGGAAAGCGGGGACTTGTTGAAGAATCTCATCAAGGTACGCTTTTTCTTGATGAAGTTGGGAAAATGGAAGTTGGCGTTCAATCAAGATTTTTAAGATTTTTGCAAGAAATGGAGATCACAAGGCTTGGTAGCACGAAAGTTAAGCATCTTGATGTCCGAATAATAGCCGCTACGAATTTGGATTTGGAAGAAATGATAAGAGATGGAAAATTTATTCCCGACTTGTATTACAGATTAAACGTTGTGCCCATCGTTATAACACCATTACGTGAGAGAATGAAAGATCTTGTACCGTTGGTCAAACATGTGATAAGAAAGCTAAACCAAGAATATGGTAGGGCGATAGAAAATATATCAGATGAGGTTCTTGAAATAATGAAAAACCTTCCATGGTATGGGAATGTTCGAGAACTTGAGAACTTCGTTGCACGCGCTATTATAAATATGGAGATAGGGGAAAAAACGATAAAAATTTCTCATCTACCCGCTTTTGAAGTCCCACGTAAGCGTTCCACCGGAATACGTGTTCCATCTGGTGCCACTTTAAAGTCGGCATTGAGTGATTTTGAACGCCATCTTATTAAAACCACTTTAAAATCTTATGGTGGCAACAGAACGAAAACCGCTGAAGCCCTTGGAATAAATCTAAGAACTTTGTTTTACAAGATAAAGCGTTACAAAATACATTAAGGAGGCGGAAATATCATGAAAGATTTGTGGAATGAAGTGAGAGATGTTGATCCTGAGATATACAAAATGATACATCAGGAACTTAAAAGGCAACAAAATGGCATAGAGTTGATAGCTTCTGAAAATTTCGTTTCTAAAGCTGTGCTCCAAACTATGGGTAGCGTTTTGACGAATAAATATGCAGAAGGATATCCCGCAAAAAGATATTACGGTGGGTGTGAAGTCGTTGATATTGCTGAAAATTTGGCGAGGGATAGGGCAAAGAACCTATTTTCAGCAGAACATGCCAACGTCCAGCCTCATTCCGGATCACAAGCCAATATGGCTACGTACTTTGCGCTTGCAGAACCGGGCAGTACTCTTATGGGACTTTCTTTAACTCAAGGAGGCCATTTAACACACGGCTCCCCAGTAAACTTTTCTGGGAAGTTGTATAACTTTGTGCCATATGGTCTAAACGTTGATACGGAAACCATAGATTATGATGAAGTGGAGCGCTTGGCAAATGAATACAAACCAAAGGTCATAGTAACTGGAGGGAGTGCTTATGCGAGGGTAATAGATTTTAAGCGCTTTCGTGAGATAGCCAACGAAGTTGGCGCATATTTGGTTGTTGATATGGCACATTTTGCCGGTCTCGTGGCGGCCAAAGTGCATCCAAATCCGGTCGAGTATGCCGATGTTGTAACTTCTACAACTCATAAGACACTTAGAGGGCCACGCGGCGGCTTGATCCTTTCACGTGCAGAGCTTGCCAAAAGTATAGATAAAACTATATTTCCAGGCATACAAGGTGGCCCGTTGATGCATGTGATAGCGGCTAAAGCAGTTTGCTTTAAAGAAGCTATGACAAATTCTTTCAAAGATTACCAAGTACAGATAGTTAAAAACGCTAAAACGTTGGCCAAAGCTTTAATGGATCACGGTATAAGAATAGTATCAGGTGGAACCGATACACATCTAATGCTTGTGG
This sequence comes from Mesoaciditoga sp., assembly GCA_015491995.1. GTDB lineage: Bacteria > Thermotogota > Thermotogae > Mesoaciditogales > Mesoaciditogaceae > WGFY01. Next base: position 16,324 of record WGFY01000040.1, on the reverse strand, counting down.
ATCTTACAGAAAATGGAGTAAGTGGAAAAAAGGTGGAAAGATTACTTGGAGAAGTTGGGATAACGGTTAATAAAAACACGATTCCGCGTGAAACGCGTTCACCTTTCATAACAAGCGGAATAAGGCTTGGAACCCCTGCTGTTACCACCCGTGGTATGAAAGAGGCACAGATGGAAGAAATAGCTGATATGATAGCCTCTGTTGTTCATAAGCCTGAGGACGAGAACGTTATGAAAGTGTCGCGTGAAAGGGTCAAAAAACTTTGTAAGGAATTTCCACTGTACCCCGAGCTGTAAAAACAAAATTTTTAACGTTGAGGGGGTGATGAGTTGAAAGTTTTGGGACTCATTCTTGCAGGCGATAAAGGAAAAGCGCTTGGCAAATTAACCGCTAAAAGGGCATCCGCTGCCGTACCAATTGGTGGGAAATATCGCGCGATAGATTTTACAATTTCCAACATGGTGAGATCTGGAATAAGGAAAATTGGAGTTATAACCCAATACAATCCTCGCAGTTTGATGGATCATCTTGGATCTGGCAGAGAATGGGATTTGGACAGGAAGAATGGCGGGCTTTATATACTTCAGCCGTATGCCGATGAGAATGGAATGTATTGGTACCATGGCACGGCCGATGCGATCTTCCAAAACATGACCATATTCAGGAGAGGCAGCGAAGATTACGTGCTCATAGGATCTGGTGACCATATTTACAATGCCGATTTCAACGCGTTGTACGATTATCATATGATATCCATGGCTGATATAACCGTTGTGACAAAATCCATGGACGGATATGATCCGATGCTTTACAGAGTTTTAGAAGTTGATGAAGAGGGAAAAATCACCAAGCTTGAAGAGAAGGTTAGAAAACCTTCTGGAAATAAGATCAATTTGGGAATCTATTTCATGAACAAGAAACTACTCATGGATTTGCTGTATGCAAGTGTTCCGAATGGAAAATACGACTTGCTTCGTGATATGATAGTATCCAATTTAAATGTACTGAGGATCATGTCTTACGAATTTAAGGGTTATTGGAAAAATGTGAAAAAATCTGTAATGGAGTACAAAAGCATAAACATGGATATGCTCAACCCAGAAATATCCAAAGAGTTATTCTACAAGAATGGAAAGATATTCACCAAATTAAAAGATATGGCTCCACCTAAGATCACGCCTACGGGTAACATATCCAATTGTATTGTAGCCGATGGAAATATAATTTCCGGAAAGGTGGTAAACAGCGTCATCTTTCGGAACGTTAAGATCAAATCTGGAGCTGTTGTGGAAGATTCCGTGGTTTTGGAAGGCTCTGTTGTGGAAGAAGGGGCAAAAATTTTCAACTGCATTCTCGACAAAAATGTGACGATCCGCTCTGAACGTGTGTACAGAGGCTATGACGAACCGCTTGTATTTGAGAAATGGCAAGTGATTTGATGAGGAGGCGGTGATGTGGATAAATTAGTTGCCATGATACTTGCTGGAGGCCAAGGAACCAGGCTGGGGGTACTTACCGACAACATAGCTAAACCGGCAGTACCATTTGGAGGAAAGTATAGAATCATAGACTTTACTTTGTCCAATTGTGCAAACTCTTCTATTTATACCGTTGGGGTTTTGACCCAGTACAAACCACGTGTACTCAGCACTCATCTTGGAATAGGGAAAGATTGGGATTTAGATAGAAAGCAGGGTGGGCTCTTCATTTTGTCTCCATACACCGCTTCTTCACAAGGAGAGTGGTATAAAGGCACCGCTCATGCAATTCAGCAGAATATAGATTTCATAGACAAATTTTCTCCAAAATACGTTCTTGTACTTTCAGGAGATCATGTTTATTCAATGGATTACAATGAAATGCTTGATTTCCATATATCCAAAAGCGCTGAAGTGACGATCGCGTGCATACGTGTCCCTCTTTTTGAGGCGAGTCGATTTGGAACTATCATAACCGATAACGTTTCACGTATTACGGATTTTGAGGAGAAGCCGATTAAGCCAAGATCTCAACTCGCATCGATGGGTATATACCTTTTCAATTGGAATTTACTTAGACAAGCTTTGGTAAAGGATGCAAAAGATAGAGGCTCCAATCATGATTTTGGCAAAAACGTCATACCAGCACTGCTTTCCCGAAACCATCATATGTACGCTTACGAATTTGAAGGGTACTGGAGAGATGTTGGAACCATTCACTCTTTTTGGGAAACCAATCTTGAACTCACGTATCCAATGCCTGATTTGAACTTGTACAATCCAAATTGGAGATTTTACACTCATAGTGAAGAAATGCCGCCTGCTTTTTTTGCAAAAGAATCTGAAGTTATAAAATCACTTGTCAGTGAGGGTTCAAGAATTTATGGGAAAGTGAATGAAAGTGTTCTTTTTCAAGGGGTTGAAATTGGTAAAGGGAGCATTGTAAAGAATTCTGTGGTGATGACAAATACAAAAATAGGCGAAAATTGTTATGTAGAAAATGCCATTATAGGAGAGAAAGTGATCGTAAAAGAAAATGCTAAAATAGGGTTTGGTGAAGAAAGAGAAAATGCTGAATTTCCGAATATATACGATCATGGTATAACCGTAATAGGAGAAGAAGTTGTGATTCCTCGACAGATAATCGTTGGGAAAAGCTGCTCTATAGCGAATTTTTTAGACTTAGAAAAGATGAATGTAAGTGCGTTGGAAAGTGGAAAAAACTTGAAAGGGGATGTAAGAAATTGAAAAAAATCCTTCCCATCTTCTTAATTCTCATGATATCATTTTACGCTTTCGGAATGAGTGTAACGCAATATATCCAAATACATAAGATGAGGGATGGCGGGTATGCCGACACTCCAACAGTAGTTTCAAGATATGGAAATCCTGTTGAAACTATATATCTGAAGAAATTGTCAGATGAATATGGTGAAAAAACCATTCCCCTTTCGTACTTAGAAAATTACTTGAATCTGTTGAAAGACCATCCTTCTTACTTTAAAGTTGTTGATTGGATGAATTATTCAATTGCGATTTCAAAGTATTTAAAATCAAAAGGTGTATCCGTAGATCTCAAATTCTTAAACGCTTTGGATGTTTTTTTGAACAAGCATCTTAAAAATTATATGAACTCTTCATCATTTTATCAAGTGGTGATCGATGATTTAACACTTACAAAGATGTTAGGAAAAGATCCATCAAAATTCCCAGCATATAAGTATGCTTTGGAAGCGATGAAAAAATCTGTGAATGGTAAATTATACGCAAATGTGGGATTGGCCATCATGACAAAATTTGAAGAAAATGGAATGACAGTCCCAAAAATGAAGAACATAAAAAAGTTCGTGTCGAACAGCATGGGTTACATCTCCGATGATTATGTAAGCGCGCTGTCTTTGTTAAAGTTGAACTTGTTGGATAAAGAAAACGTGGAAAAAATCCTTGATGCCCCTGAAATAGACCTTCCGTCTCAATTGTACGCTTACATGAACCTTTGCAAAATTGTGGGTAGAAATTTCCAGGATGGAAAAGCGATCTTTGAAAAAATGAAAGCTGAAAGAGCGCCCTTTGGGGGTTTTTATGTCGTTGGAGAGAGTTCGTCAATATCCAATTCTTATTGGGCCACGAAGGCTTTGAACATCTTTGGGGTGAAATTTGATAAAAATTATTGGAAGAATCTCACAGCCAGCCTCATCGAGACTTCTTCCTCTTATCCACCCAACATGTTAGCCGAATACATGTATTACATCTTAGATATAAATAGTGAATATCATTTCATGAAAAGCTCACAGATTGACTCTCTGTCAAAAACGTTTGCGTCAAAGATGGACTTAACTCCATCTTTAGAGGCTTACTACTTGGCAAAACTTGACTTTGAGAAAGCTTCTGAGTTGTTATATGTGATTCAGAAAACGAACTTCAGAAACGATAAGATGTTTTTAGATATCCATACCGTTTTAGACAGATTATTCAAAGGGTTGAACAACGTGAAAGAGATCAAAAGAAATCTCGGGTACTACTATGATTATGTTCAGCTCTTGAATTTTGCGTACGAATTCGGATACAAGGTTGATAAGAAAACCGTTGAGAACGTAGAAAACAAATTCCTTTATCATATCAAGTCATCCTCTTACGTTGATTTAAACCTTTTAAATGCGTCTTTGAGCATTGAAAGGAAATACATTTTACCAATTGACAAGAAATTTTATCTTTCTAAAATAGCAAAGCTCAAGGATCCCAAAAGTGGTGGATATTTTTACAACACGATTGACGGATTGTTGATGTTTAAAAGCATATACATAGCGAACACAATGTTAACAACCTTGAATGGAGGTAAAATATGAAAAACATATTGACAAAATTACTGATGCCTTTGATCATCTTCGCGGTGTTCTTGATCGTGATTTACGGATCTACGGTGATATTGACTAACATGCAGAAAGACGATGCTCTCTTGGTGAACTTATCTGGACGGCAGAGAATGCTAAGCCAAAGAATGTCAAAAGAATCTCTCATAATTGCGAATGGCAACTCCTCGTACGACAAAAAATTACAAAATACGGCTGAACTCTTTGAAACGACGTTAAACTCTTTGAGGGATGGCGGGAAAGTTGCCTTAGACCTTGGAATGACGAAATGGACCACAATTAATTCCGCACCAACTCAAGGAATCAAAAAACAGCTTTCAATCGTTCAAAATTTTTTCATACCGTTTAAAAAAGCAGTGCAAGAAATTATAGAAAGCAAAGGAAAAGATAAAGGAGCGGTGAATTACATTATAAGCAGCAATGATAAGCTCTTATCGGAAATGAACAAGGCTGTCGGAATGTATCAGACGTATAGTGAAACAAAAGTCTCAGCTATGAAATTGATTCAATTCTGGTTGATGATAGCCGGGTTTATCATAGTGGCACTGTTCGTTTTTATCTACGAAAAAACGGTATACAGGCCCGTTAAAAAACTTCTTAAAGTTGTTGACTCCTTGAGCAAAGGTAAAGGTGGAGATCTTAGCGTAAGACTACCTATGGTTTCAAAAGACGAATTGGGAAAGATCTCAAAGGGTTTTAACAATTTTATAGAGAAGATAGGAAATCTCGCAACCATTATTCGTAAAGATGTTGAAAAATTACAAAATTCCATGAACTTGCTGGACAAGAACCTTGAGGAAGTTAAAAATGGTTCAGAAAACGTGGAACAAACAACCGATAACATCACAAATGTTATAAAAGATATATCGGATGTCATGCAGCAAATAGATGATAACGTTCAAGAAGTTGCGAATTCTGCCATAAGCGTTGCCGATTCTGCGACTGAACTTTCAGCCAGCATGAACAAGATAATGGATGAAACAAATGATGGAACGGTAATGGTTGAAAATATGAACGACGAGTTCAGTGTTATTGGAAATGAATCAAACGACATGATGGCGAAAGCGGATAATCTTGAACGATCTGTAGATGCCATTGGCGAGATTCTTGAAACGATCAGTTCCATCGCAGAGCAAACGAATCTTCTTGCTCTGAATGCGGCCATTGAAGCTGCAAGAGCCGGTGAAGCTGGAAAAGGCTTTGCGGTAGTAGCAGACGAAATAAGATCGTTGGCCGAAGAAACAAAACAATCCACAGAAAAAATATCCTCTAATTTGAACGAGATCATAAACAATTCAAAAGAGACCACGGACTCAAGCAAGAAAATGGGCACATCCATTGGGAAAATGTTGGAAAAAATGGGGAAAATATCTGAAATATTCAACCAGATTAAAGAACATGTTGGAGAAGTTACAAAGAGAACGGAAGAACTTGCAGCCGTATCTGAGGAACAAAGTGCTACATCAGAAGAGATGGCAGGTAGCGTTAAAGAAGCTTCCTCCCAAATTATGAATATTAGTGATCTCATGATAAAAGCTAACGATGAGATCAACGCGCAAGCCGATTATACGGTGAAAATAAAAGAAGAGGAAGAAAAAGTCAAAGAGATATCTGATGAACTTGCGAAAAACATCGAAGAATTTAAAGTGGAAGACAATCAAGAATAAGAAGGATATGAGTCTACGGCTTCGAAATTTTGATCGATGTTGAAATTTTAGTCTGGTACAATTCACAACTGATGACCCCGTCGTATAATGCGGTGGGGTAGTCTGTTTCATAACATGTTAATTGCTGTTGATTATTGCGTTTTTCTCTTTGAAAAATAACCATACAATTAAAAACGCTGTGCCGACAAGAGCCGACATGAAAATGAAAGAAAATTCATATCCAAAAGCCATTGCCATTGCGCCGGCAGTGAGAGAACCAGAAACGACTCCAATGGATCTAAAAGAGCTAAAAAGTCCCATAAATCGACCTCTTAAATTTGAGGATGTCACGAAAGATATATAAGTTGTTGCTCCAGATATAAATGCGCCGTAGCCAAAACCCAAAATAATGTAGGCTAAAGATATTCCCAAAACGCTTTTCCATACCGCAAAAAACAAGAGTGACAAAGCGCTGAGTGCCATTCCAAACATGATAGAATGTTTGGAATTCTTCTTTTCGACTACTCTTGCAAAAAAAAGTATCGAAAATATCTGAACCAATGGATTCAAACCTGCAAGAAACCCTGTCATTGAAGGAGTAAGCTTGGCACTGTACACCATATAAATCGCGATTATTGACAGCACTCCATTTATGCCAAATTGCCTTAAGAAAGTTCCAATGTAAACACTCCATAGTTGATTTTCTTTCATGAGTTTTACATCTTCTAAATTCACGAAGATGTTGCTCCTCTTTTTGGGAGAAGGTTTACTTCTCTTCTTTTCATTTACAGCTATGAGTGGCATTATACTTGATGCAAAGATCAATATAAAAATCCATAAGGACAATTCAATTGAGATCCAGAGAAACACGACACCTACGATGATTTTCCCGACGAAATTTCCGACTGATATGGCGGAATTTAGGAATGAAATTTCCACTCCTCTTCTCTTTGAGCTTTCAGAGGCTAAAGCAGTTGCAATTGGAGTAAATCCTGAATTTGTGCTTGCAAACAAAAAGATCAGAAGCATTAACCAGAGAGCATTTGGGGCAAGTGGATAAAATATCAAAATGGAGAGGGACATGAGAGAAGATATAAAAAGATATTTTTTCCTTCCATTTTTGTCTGACAGAGATCCCCATATCGGAGAAAAGGCAATTGCCGCCAAACCTCTTAAAGATGAGGCAACTCCAACCTGAAAAAGAGTGGCTCCCAGATTTGTCATGTACAGCTGAAGTACAATTGATATTCCTGCTATAGAAGAAGTTCTTATGAAAATCGTCGAAAGCAAGGATAAACGCTTTTTTAAACCATCATTCATCTTTTCACTTCCAAATCAACGCGAATTCTGTAGTTCAACGTCAATGATATCATAAGTTAGCAAAGCGTACTAATAACAATAACAAATTATGTCAAAGTGTTTTCCTCTATTCGCTCAAGAGACATGCTAACTTTGCCAGAAAACTCACACTTTGGAAGGCAATCTGCTATCAAGGTATGATAGTAAAAATAAACCTTATGACATTTTCTCTGGAGTTGAGCTCTATGTTCTAAATAAGGCTTAACCATGGTTGAATCGACAACTGTTAGTTCCACTTTTTTAAATGTTTACAATTCGTACAATATGATGGTCTTTTGAATGAGTGCGTTGTAATCAATTTTCTTACTCTTTTTTCGAGACTTCACCTTCGGCAAGACATCTGCTACCAGAAGGGAATTTGAAAAAAGTTTTTGGTTATGCTCGTCGTGTGTTCGAAATTTTCGAAGGCTTCTACTGCATCGATCACTTTTTACTCTTTTTAAAGATGAGACGAATTATTTTTTCTTGACCAATTCCAAAAATTTCAAGGCATCCGTGGCATTTTTAGCGTAAAAATCTGCCCCGAATTCTTTGGCCACTTCTTCATTCATGGAAGCTCCTCCAACTACCACAGGAAGGACAATTTTTTTCTCCTTCAAGACGTCTATTGTCTCTTTTATTTTAGGGGCAGTCGTTGTCATCATTGCGGAAAGACCAAGCATTACAGGTCTCTCTTCAATTACAACTTGAACGATCTTTTCAGTTGGAACGTTTCTTCCCAAGTCTATTACTTTGTAACCGGAGCTTTTAAGTATCGTAGCCACTATGTTTTTCCCTATATCATGGACATCCCCTTTTACCGTGGCGATAACGAATTTTTCAGAACTTTCTTTTTGCTTGAAAAGTGACTGTACTTTTTCAAACGCTTTTTGGACAGTTTGTGCGGCCAATATGAGCTGAGGAAGGAATATCTTGGATCTGTCATACAAGTCTCCCACGATGTCCATCGCAGGTTTCAAATCTTCGTCTATAACTTCAAGTGGGTTTTTCGAAGAAAGCAATTCGTCCACTCTCTTCAGAAGACTGTTTTCATCTCCAGTCAGGATCAGACCAACAAAGGATTCTTTGATTTCGCTTTGAAAGCTCATCTTCAAAGACTTTCCATTCAGGATAAGCGAGGCGTTAAGTATGCGCATAACTTCTTCATCTTTGGGATTCAGGATGGCCGAATTTAAACCGTAAAAGATGGCCGCAGACAGAAATGCCGCATTTAAATAGCTTCTATCTGGCATTCCAAATGAGACGTTGGATAATCCGACAACGCTTTTCAATCCCATCTCTTTGATGTATTCAATCGTTTTTAACGTCTCTTTTAAAGATACACCCGCTCCAACGGCTAATATTATCGGATCGAAGATCAGCCTATCGAATTGAATTCCGTTTTTTTCCGCTATCTTCAACCCTTTTTCAATGGCCTTTTTTCTCTCTTCAAAAGATTCCGGCACGCCTTCTTCCATTGCGAGCACCACGAGCATTCCACCGTATTTCTTCAACAATTTTGTTTTAAGGGTCATTTCTTTTTCTTCAACTCTTGACGAGTTGATAAGAGGTCGTGCAGGGTATCTTTTCAAGGTTTCTTCCAAAGCATTTATAGATTGGATATCGAGAGAAACAGGCATTCCCACATTGTAAGCTATCGAATTGACGGTGTTGGACATGAACTTGGTAGAAACAAATTGTTCAAGTCCAAAATTCACGTCCAAAGCTTCAGCTTTTGCCTTCTTTTGATCGGATGCGATCTTCATGACTTTTTCAAGATCGGAATTTTTCATGGCCTCTTGAAGCTTTTTTCTTCCGGCCGGATTTATCCTTTCCCCAATTATAACAAAATCGTCAAAGCTGACCATATCTGAAGGTGATGAAAATGCGAAAACTTCCTTTCCCTTCTCAATTATCGGAGCTCTCTTTCCAACTCTTTTAGAGATCATGGCCGTGTAAGAAGGATCCGAACCGCAACATGAGCCAATTATGTTCGCTTTAGATTCCCAAAATGAATCCACGTAAAATGCAAATTCCTCCGCACCTATGGGATAAGTTACAACGCCATTTTTTAATATTGGTGAGCCTGCATCTGGTTCTACGATCAGCATTTTGTCTGAATATCGTGCCATCTCCTCAAAAATAGGTAAGATCTCTTGAGGACCCAACGAACAGTTTGTTCCTATTGCATCGACATCCAGATCGTTGAAAGTCAAAGCGAAATTCATCGGATCTGTTCCCGTAAGAGTTCTGGCATTCTTATCAAAAGTAAGATGAGCTGCTAAAAAGATCTCCCTCGACAGTTCTCTCACAGCAAAAACGGCAGCTTTTAATTCCAGTATATCTGTGAACGTTTCTAAGATTATTGCATCAACACCATTCTTCAACAAAAGTGAAGCACTTCTTTCAAACACCTTAAAATAATCATCAAAAGTCATGGAACCTAAAGGTTTGGGAAGCTCACCAGTTGGACCTATATCCCCGAAGATCAAAGCTCTGTTGGATGTTTCTTTCGCCACTTCAACGGCAGTTTTAACGATCCGTTCCTGTTCAGAATCCAAACCAAATTTTGAAAGTTTGACTTCATTTGCTCCAAACGTGCATGTGAGGAGCACATCAGAACCACTGTTTATGTAATCTTCATGAAGTTTTTTGAGTATAGAAGGTGATTCAAGCAAAACTTTTTCGGGAATATCTTCATATCCACGCTTTGCGAGCTCAGTGCCGTAAGCTCCATCTAAAATCAACACTCTTTCTTTCAAAATCTTTTTCAATTCTTCTCTTTTCAATTTGACCATCCTATAAATGCGGATATAGTCTTTCTGGGAACAAAAGTAAAGCTCTCTTCATCACAAATGACTCCGACTTCTTTTCCCATGTTCCTGGCGAACCAAGCGTTCAACGATAAAGGAAGATCAACGTAACCTGGAGAAATGCGTGCACTCCCTTTCAAATCTGTATTATCTCTTAATAAACCGTCGACCGTTCTGGCAGTAAATTCAACCAGTTCTGAGCCAATGGAATCAAGAAAGAAAGATTCCACTTCCTTTCCTTCTTCATGAAGTTGAGAAATTTTATCATCCAGTTTTTCGCCTAAACTGACGAGCATTGCAGAAATTTTCACACTTTTGCCAAGCTGAGATGATGCCAGCTTTCCATTTATTTTTAAGTTATATATCTTAACGATTTCATTTTCATGAGAAGCATCATACTCTTGCACCATCGCTGTTGGCTCGGTAATATCGCAGATGAGATCGTGCATTCTTTCATACGCTTTTTTGAATTCTTCAGGTATTTTTCCCACACCCTTGAATCCCATTCGCGCTGCCAACACCCTCTCTGGAATCTCTATGTCAAGAGGTGAAAAAGTGAATTTTTTCAAAAGAACCATTCCTTTCCAATCATCCGTTGACGATTTTACCAAAAGTTAGCTTCAGGAGATCGTACGTTGATTTTCCATGTCCCATTGTGAATATATGTATTCCTGGAGCTCCGTAATTTAAAAGTTTTTCGGTAAGTTTTGACATGTACTTTATTCCATTTTTCCACTCTTCTTTTGAACTTCTTGCATCTTTCATCAATTCGACAAGTTCTTGCGGAATGTCCACAAAGAATCTTTTTGGTATGCTTTTTAAAGATTTCAAACTGACAACTGGTTTGATTCCAGGTACTATTGGAACGTCTATGCCTACTTCTCGTGCCAATTCCACAAAATTTTTGTACACGTCAAAATCGAAAAACATTTGAGTTATCACGTAGTCTGCGCCAGCGTCTACTTTTTCTTTGAGGTGAAGAATATTCTCGTACAAATTCAAGGATTCGTAGTGCTTTTCAGGATACCCAGCTATCCCCACACAAAACTCTGTTGGGGCTGCATTCTCAATCGGGTAAAGATATTTTCCTTTGTTCATGTCGGATATCTGTTTTAACAACTCTTTAGCGTAATGCCATTCATCATCTGAGAAGTACGCCCCTTTGTTCTTTACGTTTTCAATGTCTCCTCTGATCACAAAGACATTTTCTATTCCAAGGAAGCTTAGCTCAATGAGTGTGTCTTCAAGTTGATACTTGCTTTGTCCCGCACAAACAAGATGTGGAATCACCTCAACCTCTGGATAGCGTTGTTTCATTGCAGTCGCCATTCCAATTGTTCCAGGTCTTTTGTTAACTGGAACTTTAACAATTTTATCATTCATTTCTACGTATTCAATATCAATTGGATGATTGGTCACGTTTATAAACTTTGGGGAAAATACCATCAGTTTATCTATTACTTTTGTTATCTCCTCAATAGAGCTTCCCCGCATAGGTGGAACGAATTCTAAAGAAAAAAAAGGTTCTTTTAAGCTCTTTAAAAAGTCACGTACTTTCATCTTACCCCCCTCTTCGCTCAAAATAAAAAGACCAGGCATCATTTACCTGGTTGACTTGTTAATTCTTAAAACATGCAAAAGATTCGGAAAACGTCAACCGTATTTTTTCCGGCACATCAAGCACATGATAAGTTCGCCTAATTCGAGCGATTTACATTTCACTTGTATCATCCGCTCCCTCAAATTTCAATGTCTTGCACGTGAAAAACCACTTTTTTAGATTTTACCATTTCAAGTCCAACTTATCAAGTTAAAAATCATGACATTCTGAAGATGTGAAAATCATCTGTTATCACCAAAGGACTTTCTTATTATATGTTCCAAGAGCTCTAATTGGGAATTCACTCTAAGGTCTAAGGAACCAAAATTTGCCTCAATCTGAACATCCATGGAAGCGAGTTTTGAATCAGGCAAAATTTGAACTTTGTCTATTTCTGAAAGCTTTTTCGTAACTTCTTCCGGAAGATCATTTGGAAGTTTAATGACAATTCTTTTTGAAGATTTTACCATTTCGAGTGCTTTGTTTATCTTCTTACCTATGTCCCCATTTTTCACCTCCTCAAGAACTATTTCTTTTACGGCAACAACTGCGAGATCTATTAGAGAAATTTTGATCTCTTCTACAGAGGAATCGATCTGATTTTCAAGCGAATCCACGATTTCCTTCATATGAGAAATTAAACTTTCCACTTCCTCTTGAGCATTTTCCAGACCTCTTTTGTATCCTAATACTTCTGATTCTTTTTTGATTTTTTCTGAACTTGATTTAGTCTCCTCAAGAATTTGCATTGCTCTTTGCTGAGCATTTTCTAAAATTTCTTCCGCTTTTTCTTTTGCCATTCCTTCTACATTTTCAACCTTCTGTGCGCTTTCGCGCGTTCTTGTGGAAGACTTAAAAGAACCAACCACAACCTTTTCATCGGTTACATTGGCATCTTTTATCACATCAGACAATCAAATCCTCTCCCCCGCCACGGCTTATGACTATTTCGCCTGCATCTTCCAGTTTTCTTATAATGGCAACGATTTTTTGTTGAGCGTTTTCCACATCTTTTACTCTCACCGGTCCCATGTATTTCAACTCATCTTCAAGTAAACTGGCCGCTCTTTTAGACATGTTCTTGAGTATTTTCTCTTTAAGCTCTTCAGATGAACCTTTCATGGCAAGTGCAAGTTCATGAGTATCCACCTCTCTGAGCACCATTTGTATTGAACGATCATCAAGGCTTAATATATCCTCGAACATGAACATTCTTTTCTTTATTTCGTCTGAAAGATCAGGATCAGTTTTTTGAAGTGTATCTATTATCTGCTTTTCAGCCGATCTGTCCAAAGAATTCATGATCTCAACGGCCACGTCTATACCTCCAACGTTGCTGAAGTCTTGACTGACAAATGTTGACATCTTCTTCTCCAAAACTTTTTCCACCTGTTTCACTATTTCAGGTGAAGCACTTTTAAGCAGCGCCAATCTTTTTACCACATCGGATTGCAACTCTTCTGGTAGAGACATCAACACCTGCGAAGATTGTTTTGGCTCCAAATAAGCCAACACAAGTGCTATAGTTTGAGGATGTTCGTTCCTAAGAAAATTGACAAGCTGTACCACATCAGCCTTCTTCATGAAATCAAACGGTTTCACCTGCAAATTGGCCGTAAGGTTTTCTATGATCTCAAGGGCTTTCTCAGGTCCAAGTGCCTTTTCAAGAAGTTCCCTTGCGTAATCAACACCGCCTTTGTTTATAAACTCTTTCGCCTTCATCATTTGAGCGAACTCTTCAAAAGCTGCTTTTCTCTCTTCACTGCCAATTTCCTTGAGGTTTGCGATCTCCAAGGTTAAGTCCTCTATTTGACTTTCATCAAGGTTTTTGAGTATCTTGGATGCTTTTTCTGCACCTAAAGCAAGCAAAAATATGGCAACTTTTCTCTTGCCCGATATCTCCTTTTTTTTCTTTTCAGTCATTCTCTTCAGTCCTTAGACATCCATATTTTTATGATACTTGCCACTTCATTTGGATTTTCATCAACCCATTTTATGGCATCACTTTGCAAATTAAGAAGCTCTTGTTTTTCTGGAGGGATACCATCTTTTTTAGCCAGTTTAGAAACTTCCTCTTCTATTTTCCTTCTTCTCTCTTCTATACTTCTTAACTTCTTTTTCCTTTTGTATTTGGAGAACATGTAGTAAAGGGCAAGGGTCATAAGTAACGAGAGTATCAAACTGTACATTAGAAGGGTCTCAAAACGTTTTTGTGTCTTCAATTTTAACTCAGCTTTCTCTGCATTTTTCTCTATACTTCTATCAAAAGCCATGGGAATAATTTGGACACCACTTGAGGGTACTCCTATGGCGTTGGCAACAGCGCTTTTTATTTCAACATCATGTTTGACATTTGAAGAGTTTAAGAAAACAGTCATGGTAAGTTTTAAAATCTCTCCAGATTTATCTTCCACTATTTGGCTGTACGTTTGAGATACATCGTAATTGTTCACGGTCTTAGAATAAGAAGAAACCACGGAAGATGGTAAGGTACTTGCATACATTGGAGGAATGTTTGAATTCGAGCCCACCGCTCCTTCAGGCACTCCATTTGAAGAAGAACTGTTTTCACTTTGTTGACTGATAAGAACACCGCTATTTCCTTTATTGGATGGAATGTAAGTTTTGCTTTCTTGAGTGATTTTTTTCCAATCGAGTAAAGCGTTGGCAGCAATTGCAACGTTTCCATATCCAAAGACGTTGTAAAGCATTTTTTTAACTTTATCAACGTAATATTTTTCGACAGATTGTTGTAGTTTAAGCTTTGATGCTCCGGAAATTGCCGAAGCTGAAAGGTTCACTTGATCGCTTAAAACGTTTGAAAATTGATCCACCACTTTAACGTCTTTTACCGACATATTTCCCACAGCACCAGCTACAAGATTCATTATCCCAAGAACCTGTTCTGAAGATAAAACTGTGGATGGCTTCAAAACGACTAAAACCGATGCCGTTGGCTTTTGAGTTTCACCTGGGACGTAATAAGTGTATTTGGGAAGTGACAAAAAAACCTTCGAATATTGGATGGAATTGATCATATCAATACTACGCTCAAGCTCACCTGCAAGTGCTATTTGAAAATTCACTTGCCTATCAAAACTCGTCATACCCATCGAAGAAAGAGAGCCATTTTGAAGTAAACTGTACCCTTTTATCCCAGCTGATGGTCCAAGTGCCCCAAGCGTTGCTAATTTCATTCTCACCTCGTAAACGTTTGCAGATTGTGGAATGTAAATAGTGCCGTTCTCTCCCGCTTTATAGGGAATGTTTAAACCGCCAAGCTTCTGGGCCACATACCCTGCATTCTCCTCGCTCAAATTTGACACCAGCACAACGTACTGAGGAGATAAATTCACGGCAACCAGGATCCACAAACCAACGATCGCTCCTACGATTACCGCAATCCACAAAAACTTCTTTTCTAAGCTTAGAGGTTTGAAACGCTCACTGTAAATTTTCTTCAGCTGATCTTTTAGATCACTGAATTTAATTGCCATTTAAAACCATCACACTTTGGAAAGAATCTCATGCCTTATTTCTTCAATTCTTTCTTCGAGGTCTTCATTGTAATCTTTTCTAACATCGTACGCAATTTTTCCATCTACTATCGTCATTTGAACGCGGGCATCTCGTAAAAACTCAAAAAGCAAATTCCTTAAAATCGGTTTTTTCCCTTTGCCTATTGGTCCAATGTAATTGTACAGCGCAAAGTCTGCCACATAACCTGGAATTAGCTTTCCTATTGGTTTATCTAAAAGCTTTCCAGCAAAACGGTAATTGTTTTCGAGTAATATTTTTTTTGTTTGATATATCGAATCAAAATCCGTGCCACCTTTAAGCATTCTTCTCAAAAGGAAAGCGATCTGAGATTCTCCAAGGATTGAAAGATCTGGGATTCCTCCTGTACCTATAGCCAGGTTAACTCCTCGTCCCGTCATTCCATCAATATCTGGGAGGGTCATGTTTCGAATCATCATTTCTCTGGGGCAGTACACCGCCATGGTATCAGTTGAAGCCATTATATCCAAATCGGTCTCTGTGAAATGCTGAGCGTTTATTATGATTTCACGCTCTCCAAGAAGCTTTAAATGACGTAATCTTTCCAAATTGGACATGCCATATTTGAAAAACGCGTCCTTTTCTTCTTTCAATTCGTCGGATAGCAGTACGACGATAAAGGCTTCCGTTTCATCTGCAAAACTCTTCAATTCTCTTAAAGAATTATCATCAAAAGATGTTATGGAATTCAGTGGTATGTATTTGGGAGTTTCTCCAGACTTTATTAAGCGTCGGAGATCTTCCGGGGTTTGAATACCTTCACCAACGGCAAATCTAAAAGGAGTTGTTTTTGTTACAGAGCTTATCGTCTGTTCAACCTCTATCTTGTGTAAATATCTTTCAATCGAGCCTGATATGGTGGTAACACCTTGTTTTAAAGAATCATGAACTATTTTTTCCGTCATGATGAAAAACATCTCTTCATTCAAAACTTCTTGCAGGGCGTCATGAATACGCTTGTAAAGGTCTTCGTCTGGTATTCCAAATCGTTCTTCTATGCCAAACTTTGGAAATATTATGG
>WGFY01000039.1 GCA_015491995.1 Mesoaciditoga sp. | reverse complement strand
AAATTTTTCCACTTCATCGAGAGTATGTCTGTTATCCTTAAAGGTGTATTTATAGCTATGGTGAACATCAAAAGCTCTCGATACTTTCCCTTGTTTTTCATAAAGCTTTTCAATCTTTCGATCTTATTTCTGTCTTTGATCGGATAAACTATGTTCAATTCAATCACCTCTATAATTTTTCCCCTCACAAAGACAGAACGACTTTCTTGAACCGATCCTCTCCTTTTTCAAATGAATTGTTTTCATCAACGTTTTTCCCCAACGCATTAAAAGTTTTATCGACTTTACGCATGTTCATTATTTTAAGACAATTGAAGTGATTGTTCTTTAAAATATTGCTTATTTATTGAAAAACTATAATGTGTAATATTATTTACTGCGTCAATTGAAATAACCTTATAATGAAGGTTATTGATTTTGATGGGAAAGAGGAGGATTACATTGTTTCACATTCGTTCTTTTAAGAGACAGATATCTGTGATCATCTTGATGTTGGGAGCTTCCATGACTCTGATCTTATTCATTATAGGATTGTACAACGTCTATTTTATTCCGCGTATTAATTCTGCGAAAAATGATATGGATACTTACCTTGAAAAACTCGTAAAAAATGACGGAAAGAACTTTTCTTTCAACAAAATTTCTCATTTGTTCAACGAGATAGACTCTCTTTCTTTTCTAACTACTTACGAAGCGGATAAAATAAAAAAATCGTTGAATGAGTTGGACAAAACTCCTGGTAACACTTCCATAATCTTTCGCACGATAAAGGAAATTGAAAATTTCAAGAATGACGCTTTTCTAAAAGAGACCAAAGTATTTATGATAGTCATGGTTTTGGCAGTTTTCTTTTCGATCTTTTCCATATTCTTTCTTTATTGTTCTCTTAAAAAGCATGTTTTTCGCGAAATAGATGTCGTTTCAACCGGCCTTTCAGAATTCAATCTTTCCCACGTGTTAAAACCGATGAGATCTTCTTATGTCGAAACAGAAAATTTGGCAAAAGGCTTTAATTCGATGGCGAGGCGCATGGAACTGTACAGGCTCGTGTTAAACGCTGGGAATTCAACAACCATGCACGAATTCATCAAAGAACTTTTTAACGGCTTGAAAAAGTTTTTCAAGGTAAACAGGGTTGCCATTGCAGATGTTGAAGAAGATAAGTTGATGGTCAACGTAGTTCTAAGTGATTCGCCAAAACTCATTGTGAATGAAGGATTCATTCATCAAGTTGATACAGCTTGTTTGAACGAGTTGAAAACAAAAAGAGCGCTCGTCGTGAATGATATAGGAACTTATTTGAGAAAACATCCTAATTCTTACATGAATTTCATCTATGATGAAGATATGAGATCTGCCGTGATGCTTCCACTTTACGTTGAAAGCAGGTGCGTTGGGATCTTGTTTCTGAATTCTTTTCAAAAGAATGCGTTTGAAGATGGAGATATCAAAGATTTAAAAGTTGTACCGGAAATTTTGGGTAACATTTACAAGAACATATCAACGATTCAAAATCTTATTTTAAGTACAGTTATTGGATTCACAAAGCTGGTAGAAAAAAAAGACGAAGAAACGGGAGATCATCTGATAAGAATGGGATTATACTCACGTGTCATCGCGCAAGAAATGGCCAAAAACCCCATTTTTTTTGAAATTATGGGTTCGAAATTCATAGAGCAAATCTACAAGCAAGCACCTTTACACGATATAGGAAAAGTTGGGGTGCCGGATTACATACTTCAAAAACCCGGGAAGTTGAGTGATGATGAATTTGAAGTAATGAAGATACACACAATTACAGGCTACGAGATTCTCAATTCCATTTCTTCCAAAAGCCAGGAGGATTTCTTTGAAGTTGGAAGAAAAATAGCTCGTTTTCACCACGAAAGATGGGATGGTAAAGGGTATCCCGATGGACTGATGGGAAAGAACATTCCTCTTTGTGCACGCATAGTGGCAGTTGCAGATGTTTTCGATGCACTGACCATCAAGAGACCGTATAAAGTGGCGTTTGATTATAACAGATCAGTTTCCATCATCATCAAAGAATCTGGAACACATTTCGATCCAGAAGTTGTAAATGCGTTTATCAAGGCACAATCCGTGATAAAAAATCTTTACAAAAGTTTCCACACGTAAACAGGACACTTTTCTTTGGCTGAGACTGCAGAAAAGCTTTTTCGAGACTATTTAAAAGGTGAACCCGATTTCATAGCTCGAATTCACATCTTGTACATTTCAACGATCTTTTTCAAATTAACTACTTTTTCTCTCACTGTCTTGACAGACGACGCTATTTCTTCAGATGCGGCGTTTGTTTCTTCAGCAGAAGCGGATATCTCTTCACTGGATGCGGACACATCTGTTGACGTCTTAGCGTTGTTGGTCATCGCCGTCGCTATTTCATCCATAGACGCCGTTTGTTCTTGAACTGCAGCGGCTATGCTTTCCATCATCTGTGTGATCTTGTCTATTCTTGATATTATGTCTTTCAACTTTTCACCAGCCTCATCTGCGAGCTTCGATCCGTTTTCCGCGGTTGTTTGAATCCTCTCTGAAACCTTCAAAGAATCTTGTGCGACACCGTTCACGGATTCAACGACTTTTTCCACCTTGGCAGCGGCTTGCTTGCTGTCTTCGGCGAGATTCCTTATCTCATCTGCGACAACTGCGAAACCTTTTCCCGCTTCCCCAGCTCTTGCCGCTTCTATTGAGGCGTTCAACGCGAGCAGATTGGTTTGCTCGGATATCGACGTAACGGTGTTGACGAAGTTGGAAATCTCTTTTGCCCCTAAGTTGAAGTTTTCTACCACATTTTGAATGTCCACAACTACAGACGATATGTTCTTCATAGCCTTTATCACTTCTTCTATGCTCTTTCCACCATTTTTTGCGAGTTCTGAGCTTTCCTCACTGAATTGCGATACCTCTTGGGCGTTGTCGGCGACAGTTTTTATGGCTGAGGACATCTCTTCTGCACTGGCCGTAACTTCTTCAGTGGCAGCTGAGACATCTTGCATTTTTTGGGCAATATCCGTCACGGCTATAGTTGTTTCGTTCATACCTTGTGCCACCGATTCTACCGCCTCTGTTATGTTTCCCATTTCATCTGAAACTTCCCCTGTATTTTGATGAAGGTTTTTCATGTTGTTCTTTAAACGAATGGTAGCCTCTCTGAACGCTTCAAACAATTGTGATAATTCATCTTTTCCTTTCTGCTCTCGGAATTCAAAGTTCAGATCGTTATTTTGAAGTTTATTCGCGGCTTTCATCAAAGGATTGAGATTTGCGAGCATGGCCCTTACGATCAGCAAAGCGACTATGATGGAAATCGCGAGCACGACAAGAGGAATGTAAAGCTGTAAAAACAACACGGTGGAAATGGAATTTTCGGAATCGCTTCCGGCATTTTTCATATCTTTTTCCGCATTTTTTGCCATACTCTCCGCAATTTTCACAACACCGCCCATGGTTTTTTGCAATCCACTTTCCTTGGCTGTAAGGTTTTCATTTCCATTTTTCACCGCTTTGTCCATTTCCATAATTTGGGATTCCAGAGAGGAAATAGAACTTTTTATAGTTTTCAGATCACTTGCATACGATGCGATCGAAAGCTTGTCGAGTTCTTCAACACTCGATTTCAAGTTGTTCAGGGATTGGAGCACGTTATTTTTATCCACAGGTGATTTTGAGGCGATGTAAGAAAAAACGTTCTCTTCGCCTTTCAACGCCTCTATGTGGACATTTTTGGATAGCAAAAGGGCATTGGAGTAAACATCCACTGTGTTGTGAATTTTTGTGTCGACGTTTTCAAGTTGAAAGTAGATGAACATTCCAACACCCCATAACACGACGATCGGAATCACGACAAGCAACACGATTTTGACTCTCATACTCATCTCATGTTTCCTCCCTTTTGAATGATAGTTAAAAATATTATACAAATTTCAATTTACACACATTATATAATATTATGTTAAAATCATCAATGGAAAATGCGCACACAATTTGGAGTAAAATATCTTTGATCCTAAAAAATGGCATTCATGTAAGTTGGAAGGAAAAAACGTGGTGAAGAAAATATTCGCTGTTTTTGTGCTTTTAACTTCTTTTTTTATCTTTTCTTTTGCTTTATCCATCAAGGTTGGAATTTACGACAATCCTCCAATTTCTTTCTATAAAGATGGACATGCTCAAGGTATACTTGTGAACACATTCAATTACATGGCACAAAAGGAAAATTGGAAAGTGATGTACGTTTACAGACCCTTTTCAACGCTTCTAAGCGATCTGAAAAGCGGAAAAATAGATATGATTCTTGGCGTTGCTCAAACTGAAGAAAGAAATAAACTGTACGATTTCAGCAAGGAATATTTCTTATCAAATTGGGCTCGGGTGTACAAGGCCAAGGGAAGCTCTATTAACTCCTTTTTTGATCTGAACGGAAAACGCCTCGGCGTTTTGAAATCAGATGTTTTTTACGAAGGGAGATTGGGAATAAAATATTTTTTGAATCATCTTGGAGTTAAGTCCGAATTCGTTGAATTCAACAGCTATTCAAAGATCTTCAAAGCCCTTGAAGAGAAGAAAATAGATGCTGGAGTCGTAAGCAGATTTTTTGGTGCCACCAACGCATTCAAATACAATTTGCAGGGCACACCGATAATGTTTTCCATAGTTGAAGAGAAAGTGGCTTTTTCTAAGCAAAGCCCGATTACAAAAATCATAGCCCCAGTTGTGGATAAATACATCAAACAAATGAAAGAAAACGAGAATTCAATTCTTAACACTTCTATTGACAAATACCTGAATTTACCCAACAGAAAATCTTTCATCCCTGAATGGGTGTTTTACGCTTTTTGGATTGCCATTTTAATTTTCTTGATACTCGTTGCAAATATAATAATTTTGAAAAAACTTGTGAGAAAAAAAGCAAATGAGATTGAAAAAAAGAACGAGAAATTGAGAAAGAGCAATGAAGAGCTTACCATCTCGAATGAAGAAATAAGGGCGATGAACGAAGAGTTGGAAAGCGCATACAGCAATTTGGAAATGCTTACATCACGGTTTCAAACCATGAGCGTGCTCCTGTCACAATTGGATATGTGCACTGTCAAAGAAGAAGAATTCCTGAACCAAGTGCTTGACAGGGCTTTAGAAATGATACCATCGGCGAAATACGGAAGCGTTTGGACCTTCGATGAAGGAAAGTGGAAGATCGTTGCGGTTCGAGGTCATGACGAGGAGATTTTGAAAGACCCGAATGTGAACTGGAATTTCATCCCGGTGGATAAGCCGCGGATCGTGAAAGATATTTTAGAAGAAGATAAAAAGTTTGTTTCGCCGGATGTGTTTGAAAAGTTTGAAAAAGCCACCAAGCCCTTGAAAGAATCCCTTGCAGCACCGTTGATGTTTTCAAATGAACTGTTAGGACGCATCTTCGTTGATATTCCCAAGGAAAGCAAAGATTCTTTTTCAAAAGACGATGTGGAAATCATGAGTAACTTCTCAAAGATATCCACCGCATTTTACGTTACAAGAAAGTATTTAAGATTTCAGCAAGAACTTCAAGACAGGCTCACGTTGGTTTTTGTCAAAGCACTTGAAAAATACGATACGTACACAGAAGGCCATTCTGAGCGAGTGGCAAAATGTTGTATGAATTTGGCAAAAAAGCTCGAATTGGATGAAAGGGCTCAAAGGAGGGTTTACCAAGCTGGATTGATTCACGATGTGGGAAAGATGTTCGTTCCCTTAAACATTTTGACTAAAAGAGGGAAGCTCACAGTAGCAGAGTACGAAGAGATAAAAAAGCATCCAGTGATCGGAGCTGAATTGATCGAAGAAGGAGCCGGATTGAAGGATATAGCCATGATAGTCAAGCATCATCACGAAAGATGGGATGGAAAGGGATATCCGGATGGACTAAATGGTGAAGAGATACCAATTGAGGCGAGGATAATAGTTGTATGCGACACGTATGATGCCATGACAAGTGATAGACCCTATAGAAAAGCGTTGAGCCGGGAAGTGGCGTTGAAAGAGATCGAAGAAAACGCGGGAAAACAATTCGATCCGCACATTGTTGAAACTTTCTTAAGATACAAATAGCGAAACCCGGCAGCTCTGACAATTGCCTTTTGGCATGTTTCCACCAAAGAAGATTTTTTCATCAATATCATTTAACCAATTCAAAGCCCTTCAATCTGCCTAATAACAAACAAATTTCAACGTATTCGCAGTCAAATTTATATCCTTTGCATTTTTGAGTGCTGTTTTTCTCGAATCCATCTATTTTTCTTTCGATGGCTATTGGTGTAAAATACGAATTTTCAATTGAATTGAGCACTTTCGAAAGCCACTTCTCAAATTCTTGCACCTGCACAAAAGTCTTTTTCTGTATCTTGTTTTTGGCTATGTACTCATCATCTTGCCTCTTGAAGAATTTATCTTCGAATTTATCTTTTTTGGCTTTCACGCCGAAGAAGGTCAGGTACATGTCTTTACCTTTCAGCTTCTCTCTCCACTCGTATGTGTTTCTCAAGACGAGGTCATATAAAAAGAGCTGCTCAGCCCTTGCCGAACCGATGGAATTTTTGTAATCTACAAGCATGTAAGCGCCTTTTTCGGTTGGAGTTCTTCTTACCTTTTCTCCGGAAATATCGAAGAAAAGGTTGTTCGAAAGTTCATCAAATCTGTCTATTCTTGCCTCTATTTTGTACTCCTTATCGTTAAGTTCAACATCCGTTTTGAAAGTGGCTTCAGTGGCAATCGTTTGTTTTCTTAGAATTCTTTGCTCTTTTTTCCTGAATGAGATACATCCCCGTTCTTTTCTGAAATCGAGAAACTCTTTTAACTCTGCGGCTATTCTTTCAACCTCAACCTCTTTTGGCATTCTGTACGTGTAAAGCCCGTTGAGATAAACTTCTTCCATGTGCCTTTCCACTGTGTTCTCTAATTCTTCGATTGAAACTGTTTCGGATATCTTCCGATCGTAAACCTCTTTCAGCGTCCTATGCCTTATAAGTCCATCGTTAAAACGCTCGTAGTTGTATTTCCCTTTCACGTCGGCTATGAAGTTGAGGTAATATTTCAGTGGGCAATCGACGTAGTTGATGATCTTGTGATGACTAACACTTCCCACATCGTGCTTTCTCGCCTGCCATCCAAACTCCAGATCTTTTTCATCGCCTATGGAATGGGCTATTTCGTAAATTTTCTTCTCGCTTTTAGAGTAAACATCTTCTGGATTTGAAGGAATGAGTGTTCTCTCAAGATCTGTGAAATCATCCACCTTTCCCCTTATTTCGTTTAGATAAACCGAAGGAAGTATCGGATTGCCACCTACGTCAGATTCGGGATACGAAATGTAAACCTCACCTGCTAAGAGCATGGAGAAAAGCAAGTCGATTTTTTCAAGGCTCTCACCACTTTTGGTAAGCTTCCCAACATCGCTTGCTGCCTGCATCATCAGTGGGTTAATTCTCAACGATGGATAATAAGAGTCCACAAAGAAGATGAAAAATTTGTGTTTTTTCTCGACGAATCTTGCGTTGCCGATGTCCATTATTTCAACGGTGTTGGAATATCTTTCACTTGCATGGAAGGTTTCAACGTTCACCACGTTACTTATTATCTTGAAAAGCATGGAAAAGCTTACCTTTTTGTAGGTATTTGAGATGCTGTCTTCGACCTTTATAAGCACTTCTTCGAATTTCGCAAGTGCATTCAATTCTTTGGCAACACTATTTTCGTAAGAATACTTCTTGAGTGTTTCTTTGCTCACGATATCTCTTTCATGTATGTATTTTTTTATCAACTTTCGGTACCAATTGACTTTTTCGGATTTTTTTTCTCTTTCAATTTCTTCAATCATTTCAAAAATGTTTACAAGTAGTTGTTTCAAGCTTAAAAGAGATTCCATTTCACCTTTGTTTCTTTCACGCACATCTTCTTCATCCGACATTTTTTCAAGCTGTTCTATCTTTTCATCCACATATGAGATCCAACGTTTTTTTCTCGTATGTGGATTTTCGTAGTCGTTCATGAATCCTAATGCCAAGAAGAGCTCCTCAACTTCATCCATACTGAGGGATGACTGTCCACCATATCCCGCTTCAATCAAGGCGAGCAAGTCTTCAACGTCTTGGGTGAAGATCGCTTTCAGTGGTTGCAGAAGGATCTTTACCACTTTGCTTTCGCTTAGAGGTATGTCATCCATAAATCTATGTGGTACTTCCATCTCTTTTAAATTCTCGGCAACGGCATTCATCATCTGGTGATTCGGCGCAACGATCGCCACATCCTCCGGCTTTTCTCCGGAAATAAGCAGTTTTTTCACCATCTTCGTAACGGTTGACACCTCTTGAAATTGATCTTTGAACTTGAAAATCTTCACATTGGCGGGATAGGAAGGAAATTCATCTTTTGCATTTGAACTTTCAAAACCATTTTCACTAAAAAAATCATGAACTCTCCTCAATTGCCCAAAAGATGGATCGTCTATCTTCTTCCAAAGCAATGCGTATATGTCTTCAAATTGTGTGAACATCACGGAAAGCATCTTTTCTATCGTTGGAGGAAGATCGAAAAAGCCACTTAAGACCAACGTTTTGCCGAGTTTCTCTTTTTGGATCTTTGGCAGCTCTTCAACATACCATCTGTACACTTTTTCCGGATCGTAAACGTTTTTTCTATCTTCAAAGATCTTTCTGGATCTTTTTATCAACTCGCTCACCAGTTGTTTGACGTAAGAATCTCCATTCATTATCTCGTCCACTATTTCGTACATACCGTAAGAATATTCTTCTTCGTAAAGCAATTCCCAACTTCTTTCAAATATTTCAAGAATGTAGCCAAGAGAACTCGTAGAACGTGAAACGGCCTTGAGAAATTTTACATATCTTTCGTCTTTTGCACTTCTTTTAGCCTCTTTAGCTATCAATTCCACTTCTCGCGAGATGAAAACCTCAAAGAAATTCCTATCGAATGCCATAACATTCGGTTCAAAACGTTTCAAAGTTTCTGTTGCCCATTGATTTACAACCATAAATGCGTCACGATTAATGGTTTTTTTTAGATTAAATGCGAGTTTGTCGGCGATCTGTTTCACGTAGAATCCGGTTGGTCCTATGAACAGAAAGCTCAGAGGATACTTTTCGTAGAGTGGTTCTATGAATTTGGCAATTTTAGAAAAAACGTCAACCTTGGCTTCTACTTCAACGCTTTTTTTCACAGCGCAACATCTTCTTTCTCCATTTCCTTTATCGAATTCAGAATGATAGAAGCGAAATCCTCATCTGGTTCCACCTCAACAATCTCTCCGCTCTTCGTACTCACTATGTATCCTTTTTTTGGAGTACCAAAATCGGAAAGAAGGTACATGTAGAATCTCAGTTGGAAAGTGTAATCTTCAAGTTTTTTTTGCCGGTTTGGACCTTGAAGTGTCGAATGCTTGTAATCGATCACCTCTATTTTCCCGTCTTTCATGAAAACTCTGTCTGGTATTCCAAAGAGCATGTAAGTTTTGTTTTCCACCTTCATTGGCTTCATGAGCCGCCATTCGGTTTTGGAAAAAGGATATGAGAAGAGACGCTTGATTATTGGATTATTAGAAAGTGGTTGTTTGGCTTTGATCGAGCCATGTTCTTCGAAAAATTTCAGATCGCTAATGTGTTGAATCTGAGAAAGTAGGCGGTGTGTTCTTTGCCCTTCGCTCATTTCATCTTTGGAGAAGATATCGTTTATGCTAACCGTTCTTATCATTTCATCCATGAGATCTCCAGCCTCTTTTAACTTTTCTTCTTCCTTCATCGATCTCAAAAACGTCGGTGCTATGTACATCTTGTAAGAAAGTGATTCAAAACTTTTCAAATTACCCGAAGGCACTTCTCCAGCTTCTTTTTCATGCGACTTCGTTTGCGAAAGAGGTCGTGGTATTTTTATATCATCAGCATCCACCAAATCGTAAAGATCGCTTTTGACATTTAAATTCTTTGAAAAAGATTCTTTATCCGAAAAGATGTGATCGTTTTTGCCTGAAACGAATATGGGAGTGAATAGTTCTGACGATCGTGTGATCGCGACATAAAGCAACCGCCTTTCTTCTGTGTAATCCATGAACTTGTTTATGTAAAAGTCTTTCATGATCTCCTGCGCTTTGTCTCCAATTTTTTCTTCAATGAGCTTTTTCATCATGAAATAACGTGAGCCACCTTGAGGCAGTGAAAATTGTACTTCTTTGCCCGCAGCCTTACTTTTGCTTGAGAACAACCCACCAAGAATCACAACTTTGAACTCAAGACCTTTAGATTTGTGAATGGTCATGAGCTTGACGCTATCGGAGTTCTCGTCTTCCAACGTAGCCTCTCCTTCATCTTTATCCCTTATTTTTGAGATGAGTCGGATGAGTTCAGAAAAAGAACTTGCCATTTGATCGAAGCTTTCAAGCTCGTTCAAAAGCTTTTTAAGGTTGTAGAGGGCCGATTTTCTGTTTGACCACCTGGCCAATTTGCTTAGGTAATCAAGATCATTCACAAGACCTCTCACGATCTCAGCGGGCCTTATGTAATATTTCAAATCGGAGTACTTCTTCAATATGTCGTAAGCTTCAACGACATTTTGAGGGAGTACGTCGATCATCTTTTCACACATTTTAAACAACGATATTTTTTCTCTCGCTTCATTCCTCTTTGAAACCAATCTGTCGAACGTTTCAAAGTCGCCATTTGCAAGAGGTGAAAAGAAGAAAACCGTAAACATATAATCGTTGTTTGGATTCTGCACCGCCTTTAACGATGAGATCACACCTTCTATCTCAGGCCTCGAATAGAAGGTATGGCTTCCGACCACGTACAAAGGTACGCCATGTTTTTTGAAAACGTCTCTGTAGATATCTTCTGCATGTTTGAGAGAGCGTCTGAGTATCGTTATGTCTTTGTACGATACCACATTGCCGTTTAACATTTGACCGACAAGGGCTTTTATCACTTTTACCGCGGTTTCTGCTTCGGCATAAGTTTTAAAGCGTTGATTCTTTTCTTCGACAGCATAAACGTACTTCACTCTTTTTGAATCGTGTCCTGAAAGCGACGGGTTCTCTTCTTCATCTTCTTTTCTATTTGATCGAGAGTTGTCATCTTCTCTGAAAAAAGCGTCTTCATATATGAATGGGGAATCTTTTTTTATCTTTTCTATGTTCGGAATGTTCACACTTTCGCGGTTGAACAACGTATTTCGTGAGAGTTCATTGAAGTATTCCACAAGACTTTCTTCCGATCTGTAATTCGTTTTGAGCGAAAGCACCTTCCAGTTTTCTCCATTTTTCTCTCTTTTAAGGAATTCTTCGTAAGTGGTTGTAAAAACCGTAACATCAGATCCTCGAAAACGGTATATGGACTGTTTTCTGTCACCAACATAGAAAATGTAATTGGATTCGTTGTGAAGGCTATCAAAGAGTTCCTTTTGCAGATAGTTCGTATCTTGATACTCATCCACGAGGATGTATTTGAACCTTTCAGAGTATTTGTTTCTTATCTCATCGGTTTTCAAAACATTCAACGTTTTTTCAAGAACTCCTTTGTAATCGAATTCAGATATATCGGTGGTCATCGATTCGTAAACTTCGCTCGCCATAAGTACAAGTGTTTTGAAGGCACTAAGCGCATCGTAAACGATATCGTTTCTGAGCAAGGAATGTTCCAAAACGCTGGATCTCTTCATTTCAGTCCGCCAATTCACCAAGACATCATTCATCATGTCTTGCAAGCTGTCAAGGCGATATTCGGAGAAAAGAACTTTCAAAGCCTTCTTATCATCTTTTAGAGTGTTGATAAGTTTTTCTATCTTTTTGCCTCTTTCACTTCCAACCAAAACGTTCGGCAGGTTCGGTCCTTTTCCTTCATAAGCTTCAAAAAAAAGCCTAAAAGCGGTGTAAATGCTTCTTTCGATCACCCTATTTCTTTTAAGGTCGTTCATTATGGTGAGATTGGGATCCACATCGACGGAAAAGTTCTCTTCCCGTAACAGCTTATGGCAAAAGCTGTCTATCGTTGTTATAATCGAGCGCGACATTCTCATCTTGACGTTCTTCCAATATTCTTTTTTCATACCTTTGGTACTTTTTTCCATATCGGTGATCATACTCATTATTTTTTGCTTCATTTCGGTGGCCGCTTTGACTGTGAAAGTTGTCGCAATGATTCTTTCCACTACACTCGAGTCGTTCTTCTCCAATATTCCCATATAATAATTAGTCATGGCATACGTTTTCCCAGTTCCAGCGGATGCGGAAATGAAGTAGTTACAGTTCGGATGCTTTCTAACGTATTCGGCAACGTTGATCTCTGACATAACATCCTTCCTTTCTTTACCAATCACTTTTAAAGAATACCCTTCGCCTATATGCGGGACATCTCACCAACTTGGCTACCGCTTTGTATTTTCCAATGGTCGAATTTTCACACTGTACATTTTTTTGCCGATTCCAACAAGAAATACCTTACCGTTTTGCTTTTTCCTTGAGTTACTTTCCATAAGTTCTAATATGTTTTGCATTTTCTGATACGCATTTTGCGCTTCTTCAAGGCTTACCCGTTCAAAGTGGATCTCATCACCAGGCTTCATTTGGGCTAACAGTGGAAGATCGGCGGAAACAACAGTTGCTATCTTCGCATACCCGCCAACAGTTTGATGATCCACCATCATCATTATAAGCTGACCATTTGCCGGTACTTGAATCGCACCTGTAACGATCGCGTTGGAGACGATGTCGTGAGATTTTTTTTTGGTTTCAAGCGATGGTCCCTCCAATCTGTAACCCATCCTGTCACTTTGAGCCGTCAAACGGTAAGGTGATGATAGAAATCTTTTAAGATCATCACTTGAAAATTTGTCGCTTTCCGGTCCAAGAATCACTCGAGTATTCCTTGATGAGTAAACGGGCGATAATGTCGAGAGATCAACTTTCATAGGTGATGATGAAAACCGTTGCTCTTCGATCGAAAGAAGATCTCCTTTTTTAAGCTTTCTTCCACAATATCCTCCAACTTTGATTCGCGTGTAGGTAGATCTACTGCCAAAAACTACAGGAACATCTATACCACCATTCACGCATAGATACGCCCTGCATCCTTTTTTAACCTTCTCAAATTTCAAGATATCCCCACGCCTAACATGTGCAGATCGCCAACTCTCCATCTTATGATCGTTAAGAGTTGCCCCAAGATCGGCACCGGTTACGGCTATTTCGAAATCACCATCAAATTTGACGGTGAATCCGGCCAAAGTGATTTCTATTCCGGCCGCGTTTCTTTCGTTTCCCACCAAGATGTTGGCAAATTGAAATGCAAACTCATCCATTGCTCCAGAAGGAGGGATTCCGTACTTTTGGTAGCCGTAACGTCCATTATCTTGAACGGTGGAAAAGGGGCCTGCCGATTCGACGATCATTCGTCTCATTTTAAACTTAACCCCTTTTTTACTCTCTTGTACTCAACTTCATCAATTGAGGTGAATTTCACCTTTACACCAGGCTTTAAAAGTATGGGAGGCTCTTTGTTTATGTCAAAGAGTTTAAGAGGTGTCCTACCTATTATTCGCCATCCTCCAGGACTTTCAATGGAATAAATGCCGGTTTGATTTCCACCAATTCCAACGCTACCTCTTGAAACAGTTTTTCTTGGATTGGCCAATCTTGGAGTGAAAATTTTACTGGACATTCCTCCCAAATAAGCGAATCCTGGTGTGAAACCGATCATGTACACAACATACTTGCAGGAAGCGTGTATCTTCACAACTTCTTTCGTGGATAATCCGTTGTATTTTGCGACGAATTCCAAATCGGGACCGTAACTGCCTCCATAGATGACCGGAACTTCGATCAACGTATTTGGCAAGATCTCTTTAGAGCGTTTTTTTTTCTTTCGAATGATTTTCAGTTTCTTTATCAACACGTTGAAATTCAAAATTTCAGGATCGTAAATAACGGTTACCGAAGAGTAAGCTGGAATAACTTCGATCACGCCTTCCATTTTTTCTTTCAACAAAGCATCCTCGAAATTGTGAACCAACGCGTTGGTTTTCAAATCTATCTTATCTTTGAAGTTCACAAGGACAGCTTTGTCACCGTAAGGAATGAATTTGATCATATTCAATCACCGGTTCATCTTTTCCACTTCAATCCCATTTGAAGAAAGAAAATTCCTCAATTTTTTTACAATATCCATGGAATTTGGCGTATCAGAATGCACGCATATCGTGTCCACTTCGATCTCGATAACGCTTCCATCTATCGTCGTTACTTTTCCGTTTTTCACCATTTCAAGTGCACGTTCAGATATCTCTTCAACGTTGTCGATAACAGATCCTTTCACTCCTCTTGGAACCAATTCCCCATTTGGTAAGTAAGCCCTATCTGCAAAAGCTTCATTTGCCGCCTCGATCCCAAGTTCATTTGCCGCTTTGATGATCTGAGAACCAGATAATCCGACTAATATAAGGTTTTCATCAACATCTCTGACGGCTTTGGCTATGGCAAGCGCCAGATCATGATCACGGGCTGCCATGTTGTAAAGTGCCCCATGAGGCTTAACATGATGCAGCTTTTTGCCATGCGCACGTACGAACGCCGCAAGGGCACCTATTTGATACATGACGTAGGCTCTCGCCTCTTGAAGGGTTACTTTGATCTCCCTTCGACCAAATCCCATGAGATCCGGGAGACCTGGATGAGCTCCAATCGCCACACCATATTTAACGGCCAAATCCACACTTCTTTCCATTGTTAAGGGATCTCCAGCATGAAATCCGCATGCGATGTTGACGGATGTAACGTCCTTCATGATCTCCTCATCACCGATCGCCTTGTATATTCCAAATCCTTCTCCCAAATCGCTGTTAAGGTCTACTTCAATCATATTCAACTCTCCCGCTTTCTTTTACATGTATTTCGAGCGGTACTCTTCAACACTCGTTATTATAACTTTTTTTACCCCTTTTACCATGTCTTCGAACGACATGCTTGAAAGATGCGGTTTCTTCAAAGTTTGAATGGGTAAGTATGGAAGATGAATGAAGCCGGCCATGATGTTCAGCCTTCTTTCTGAAATTTCGTTCATAACACCGTAAAAAAGCGAATTACATACAAAAGTTCCGGCGCTGTTTGATATGCCGGCTGGGATTTTTATTCTTGTCAATCCTTTGACTATGTCGTAAATTGGAAGGGTTGAGAAATAACCGACTGGACCTCCTTCTACCACAAAATTGCCTTTAATAATCTTCTTTGAATTATCAGGCATTTTTGAATCGTTCACGTTTATCGCCACTCGCTCAACGGTTATAGAGGCCCTGCCACCAGCTTGGCCAATCATAATCACGATATATGGAGAAGTCCTCTCTATTTCTTCAACTACGATTTCGATCGATTTTCCATAGACGACGGGCACTTTTTTCTTGATGATTTCCGCCTTTTCGATCTTCGAAGGCAGAGCTTTTACCACTTCATACGAAGGATTGATTTTCTCTCGATCAAACGGATCGAATCCACTAACAAGCACTTTCATCCGCAAAGCCTCCTTTACCAAAGCGAAGAGGGAATTTCTCCCC